>QCPK01000001.1 GCA_003212555.1 Prochlorococcus sp. AG-436-K22
GGTGAATTGTCAGTTTTAGGACTACAACTTCGCGGTTCAAGAAGGACAACAAGGCAAATTCTTAGGAAAAATATTGGAATGATTTTCCAAGGACACAATCTTCTTAGATGTCTTACAGCTGAGCAAAATGTTCAGATGGGGGCCGATTTATTAAAAAACCTTTCCTATAGGAAACGCAGAGAGCTTGCGAGAAATTGGTTAAGAGAGGTAGGCCTAGAAGATCAAATGGAAAAACTTCCGCATGATTTATCGGGGGGACAAAAACAAAGAGTTGCTATTGCAAGGGCACTTTCTGCTAGCCCTAAATTATTACTTGCAGATGAACCAACCTCTGCGCTTGATAGTGTGACGGGAAGGGAAATAGTCTCTTTACTAAAACGTCTTGCAATTGAACAGAAATGTTCGGTCCTAATGGTTACTCATGATCCAAGAATTCTTGATGTGGCAGATCGTCTTTTAAAAATGGAAGATGGCATGATTTTGCCTGTTGTTGAGTAGGCTATATACAGAAACAATTTTCTAGGCCTATGTCAAAGCGCAGGAATCTCAAAAAAGAGAAACAGGAAAGGAATCGTGCTTATGCTAGGAAGTTTAAAAAGCGTAAGCTCCGTTCTGATGGAGCTGGTGCTGGAAATGGAGTTACTGGTACAGCAAATAATGGAGGAGCCGCAGACTGACTAGAGAAATCTCGGCAAACAAAAATAATATCCTCATGGAAAAAGCATGCAGTCAGTTCTTTTAAAATCTAAGGAGCATTAGTGTGTTTATAAGTATTGTCATACCAACATATAATCGTCTTCCTATTTTGGAGAAGTGCTTACTTGCTCTCGAAGGTCAGAAAGATTCAAAAATTGTTGATGATTTTGAAGTAATAGTAGTTGATGATGGCTCTACTGATGGAACTGCCTCTTGGTTAGAAAAAAACTCTGAGCTATTCCCACATTTACGATTAATAACACAAGAACATGGTGGGCCAGGAATAGGTCGAAATAACGGTGTTAAACATGCCCAAGGCAGTGTAATAGTCTTTATTGACAGTGATTTAGTCGTTACAAGTTCTTTCCTTGAGACTCATTTACAGGCTCTGCAGAACGCATGGGAAAGAAAAGGTAACAGATTATGCTTTACCTATGGAGCTGTTGTAAATACATCTAATTTTGAAGATCCAACCTCTGAACCTCATAAATTAAGTGATATTTCCTGGGCTTATTTCGCAACTGGCAATGTAGCAATAGATAAAAATACTTTAGTAAGTTCGGGCTTATTTGATCCTGCTTTTAGATTATATGGATGGGAGGATTTAGAACTTGGAGAACGTCTAAGAACTATGGGCACAGAATTAATTAGATGCCCAATGGCTGTCGGATATCACTGGCATCCTGCCTTAAGTCTCCATCAAATACCCTCTTTAATTAGGATTGAGCGTGAGAGAGCTAAGATGGCAATAATATTTTATCGAAAACATCCGACAACTAGGGTTCGTTTTATTATTCAATACACTTTATTCCATAGATTCCTTTGGGAAGCTTTAACTTTAGGCGGAATTCTCAACGAGATTAGTCTCAGACCTATATTTAAAGTGTTGATTTATAAGGGTTTTTCAGGTTTAGCAATGGAAATTTTACGAGTTCCTTTGAATCTCATATTTGTTAGGCAAGTTTTCCGAGAAGCAAAATTAAATAGGTTTTGATTGATCAAATGTTTTGGAAAATGCTAAATTAATACGGTAATAAAACTCCGCACATCTGACTGTTTCGGGTGATCAAAGACTTTTAATTCATATTGAGAGCTTTGTATCCCTGTCAGGTGGAGGCCAACCCGAAACCTTTTAAACATGGCTGTTGTAACTCTCTCAGAGATGATGGAGGCTGGTGCTCATTTTGGACACCAGACCAGAAGATGGAACCCTAAAATGTCTCGATACATTTACTGTGCGAGAAATGGAGTTCATATCATTGATCTTGTTAAAACCGCAGTTTGCATGAATACTGCATACAAGTGGACTAGAAATGCTGCTAAAAGTGGAAAGAGATTTCTATTTGTAGGGACAAAGAAGCAAGCTTCAGAAGTTGTTGCTCAGGAAGCGGCAAAGTGTGGTGCTTCTTATGTTAATCAGCGCTGGCTTGGTGGGATGTTAACAAATTGGACAACGATGAAGGCACGTATTGATCGCCTTAAAGACCTTGAGCGCATGGAATCAAGTGGAGCTATCGCGATGAGGCCTAAGAAAGAAGCTTCTGTTCTAAGACATGAATTAGAACGCCTTCAGAAATATCTTGGTGGTTTAAAGGGAATGAAGAGATTGCCAGATGTTGTGGTGTTGGTTGATCAACGCAGAGAAACCAATGCTGTTTTAGAAGCTCGGAAATTAGATATCCCTTTGATATCAATGCTAGACACCAATTGTGATCCTGATTTATGTGAAGTCCCAATTCCTTGCAATGATGATGCTGTCAGATCAGTACAACTAGTTCTTGGAAGACTGGCAGATGCAATAAATGAAGGACGTCATGCTTCAAATGAGCAGCGTGGAAGACAGAAGTATTCCTAACTAATTATTATTTGTCGGCTTTCCGTTGCCTTAAAAAAACGGTTGTTCCACTATTTATTCTCATTAAAAAAATGGCTGTTATCTCAGCAAAACTTGTTAAGGATCTTAGAGACAAGACAGGTGCAGGAATGATGGACTGTAAAAAAGCACTGGCAGAGACAGATGGTGACATGCCTAAGGCCATTGAATGGTTGCGGCAAAAAGGAATAGCTAGTGCTGAGAAAAAATCTGGACGAGTTGCGGCTGAGGGCGCTATAGGAAGTTATATTCACACTGGAGCGAGGGTAGGAGTTCTATTGGAACTGAATTGTGAAACTGATTTTGTGGCACGTGGTGAGCTATTTCAGGGTTTACTAAGAGATGTGGCTATGCAGATTGCAGCATGTCCAAATGTTGAGTATGTAACTGTAGATGATATCCCTAAAGATATAGTTGAAAATGAGAAATCGATAGAAATGGGTAGGGATGATTTAGATGGAAAGCCTGAACAAATTAAGTCGAAGATTGTAGAAGGTAGAATAGCAAAAAGACTTAAGGAATTAGCATTGGTCGAACAACCTTTCATAAGAGATAGTTCCCTATCTGTCCAGCAACTTGTTAAACAAGTTGCTGGACAGATAGGTGAGAATGTTCAAATTAGGAGATTTACACGATATACCCTTGGTGAGGGAATCGAAGTAGGCGAAACCGATTTTGCTGCAGAAGTTGCTTCAATGTCTTCCTAGAAACATTGACTTCTAATAGTGACAAAATTCCCTCTTATGAGCCTGTCAGGCAGTTAGAGCTTGTTAATTTAAAGTGTGTTTCTTTAGGACCAGATATTTATAAGTCCTTCGCTTTTTACCTGAAATTAACTAGATCATTACTTCCAAAGGCTATTAAAGATGCAATTTATCAATTAATAATTTCTAATAGGAATACCTTAGTACCTTTAACTTTGGACTCCGAAAAAGAGTCTTTTTATGAAAGAATAGATAAGACTTTATCAGATTATTTGTCATTACTGACTGTTGAAAATCTAAACGCTTTTGCAGAGAAATTAGATAAAGAGAAGCAAAAAGAAAGTTTCGATTTGGTCGATTCATTAAATAAACCTATAGATGATATGGAAAGTGAGTCAGATTTAGATTCATCAAGCAGGTATAAATCTGTGGATTTAAGTTATACTTTGCCTACAGATAGTAATATTGATCTAAGATTTTGGGACTCTCAGTCCAAAGAATTAAACTCATTTAATTTTAACTATGAGAATGCTAGTGATCAAACGAACGATAATCATGGAATGATTAACCAAGGAATATTAGATGAATCGGAGAAATTAGATGATGATTTTATTGATGCAAAAACAGAAAAAAAAGATTTAGATCTTTTAAAATCTATATTTATGCTAGCTGGAAATATTACTTCCCCAGGGAAAAAGATCTTAAATAGAATAAATGAATCCAACTCACCAAATGATGAAGTGAGCCCAGATAAGGATATACTTGAAACTGATTCTTTATTACCTCAAAGTCCGCAGGATCTTTCTCGTTGGTTATTTACTCTAGATGAAGCTCTTGTACGGAGACTAAGGAACCTTTCTCATTTAATTAATATGGAGTTGATTCGTGTTGGTATAATCAATAGCTTTCTTCCTACCAATCTTTTAGATGCAGTTATCTCTGGTCAGGTGGCTTCAATAAATGCCCCTTCAAATATTCTCAGGCTTCGTCTGCCTGTTTCATCAGCATCTAGTAATGAAATAGATATCGAATGTCTCTTGGTGAGACCATCTGAACTAGAGTTCGATCACATAAAGCTTAGACAATGTAGGCAAAAAATCACACAACAACGAAATATTTTGCTTAAATTGGTTCGTCAACAACGCTATTGGCAAAGTCGATCCCTCGCAAAGGAAGTTAGAGAGCAGTGGTGGAAGAATTCTCAAGTCAATCAAACAAAAGCTCCCTAGTACTCGTTGATGAGTTGAATGTTTGGATGAGACCTTTACAAAAGGCCTTAACAATAGAAGCTGAAAATAAATTTAGAAACTTATATGGACGAAACGAATACTTTAATAGTTTTGTATCCCGAGAGATTAGTTCGTTTAGATCACCTCTTTTGGCTCAGGAAACTTACCAAAAACTCTACAAATTAGCTGAGTCATTTGATAAATACCCTATGCTTCAGTTTTCCAGTAGGCGTAGGTTAGTAATTGATGCAAGACAATTTCTCTATCGCTTAAGCAAAGAAAATGAAATTCAAGCTCCAATGTCTCCTCCTAGGTTGAGGTTGAAATCTACTTCCCCTAATGATCAGAGGATTAGCAAGGATCTTGAAAACTTTCTTTCCTTAGAGAGTCATCTTGGAGATGTAAAAGGAATTGGATCGAAAACGGTTGAATGTTTGGCTTCATTAGGGTTACTTAGTATTAAAGACCTTCTCTCATATTTCCCAAGAGATTATGTTGACTACTCTTCTCTAAAAAGAATAATTTCACTAGAGCCAGGTGAAACGGCTACAATTGTGGCAACAATCAGGCGTACTAACTCTTACACAAGTCCTCGTAACCGTAACTTATCTATTGTCCAGTTTCAACTTGAGGACGTTTCTGGCAGAATAAAAGCCACTAAGTTTTTTGTTGGTAAACGATTTAGTAATAGATATTTTTTAAAGAAGCAAGAGTCTTTTTATCCAAAAGGAGCATTGGTTGCTGTGAGTGGCTTAGTAAAGGATTCAAAAGGGTTTGGTAAGTCTTTTGCTGATCCATTAATTGAAGTCTTAGAAAATCAGCATGCACTTCTTAAGTCAAAAGAAATAGGACGACTTTTACCTGTTTACCATTTAACGGAGGGGATTACAGCTGAACGTATTAGAAACATTATTCAATCAGTAATTTCATGTGCAATTTCCTGGGAAGATCCACTTCCTCTTGATAGCCTAGAGTCATTGTCTCTAATGAGAAAATGTGATGCAATTCATCAAATACATCTTCCTTCTTCTTCAAAATTGTTGAAACAAGCAAAACGAAGACTTGTTTTTGATGAATTTCTTTTTTTACAACTTGGACTCTTAAGGCGACGCATGGAACTTAAGAAATCCAAGGCCCCAGAGTTAGTTACTTGTAGAAACAGTGAAAATGGATTAGTTGATAAATTTTTATCGCTACTTCCTTTCTCTCTAACTAAGTCTCAGAAAGAAGTTCTTACCCAGATTGAATTGGATCTTTCTATGTTGAAACCAATGTCTCGACTGGTTCAAGGGGATGTTGGGAGCGGAAAAACAGTTGTGGCAATTGCAACACTTTTGACTGCTGTTGAATCAGGTTGGCAAGGTGCGCTAATGGCACCCACTGAGGTCCTTGCTCATCAGCACTATGTAACTCTTTGCAAATGGATGCCTCAATTACATGTAACTGTTTCACTCCTTACAGGATCAACTCCTCTAAAGGAAAGGAAAAAAATTCTTGCTGATCTTGCGACAGGTAATCTAAAGATACTTGTTGGGACTCATGCTCTTATCGAAGAGTCAGTATCATTTTTTCGTTTAGGACTTGTCGTTGTAGATGAACAGCATCGGTTTGGAGTTAATCAAAGGAATCTTTTGATTAATAAAGGGCTCCAGCCTCATCTTTTGACAATGACGGCGACACCAATTCCTAGGACCTTAGCTCTATCTATTCATGGTGATTTAGACGTTAGTCAAATTAATGAATTGCCTCCTGGTAGGAGACCTATCAAAACCCAGTTGCTTTCGGCCTCAGAGAGGCAAAAAGGATATGACATAATCAAAGAAGAAATTGATAAAGGTCTGCAGGCATATGTAGTTCTTCCACTAGTTGATGAATCAGAGAAGTTAGAGCTTCGTTGCGCTATAGACGTATATGAAGAGCTATCAACCCTTGTCTTTAAGAACTATAAAGTAGGGCTGTTACATGGACGTATGCAAAGTAGTGAGAAGAAGAATATCATTAGGGAATTCTCTGCGAAGATGATTCATGTACTTGTATCGACTACAGTGATTGAGGTGGGAGTTGATGTTCCCAATGCTACTGTAATGTTAATTGATCATGCTGATAGATTTGGCTTGGCTCAATTGCATCAGTTACGTGGTCGTGTTGGTAGAGGCATAGAGGATTCAAAGTGCGTTCTTATAGATACTGCTAATTCAGAAATATCAAAAAATCGATTAGAGGTATTAGTTAAGTCATCTGATGGCTTCGAAATTGCCGAAATAGATTTACGGTTAAGGGGACCAGGACAAGTATTGGGCACTAAACAATCAGGCCTTCCAGACTTTGTATTGGCCAACTTAGTTAATGATGAAGATATCCTTGAGTGTGCTAGGCATGAAGCCGCAAGAATTTTAGAAAGTGATCCTAGTTTGAAACAGAACAATTTATTGAGAAGAATGTTGGACGACTATTGGACTAAGCTCGTCGCAAGAACGCAATTAAATTAGAAACAGAATTATTAAATGCCAGCAAAGATTTGATTAATTTTTCTATAGAATATATTGTCGTCTTATCATTTTAAATTTCTCCCTGTGTTAAAAGAATGGAACAAAATATCTCTTTTGTATTCTATGGAACCTCTTATGAGGTTGCCTGAGGAAATCTACTGCATTAAGCCACATTCTTATGAGTCTCTAGGTGCCCCTTACGGCAATTTTGCCTCCCCTTGGTGGTTAAGAAAGGAAGTTATAAGACGTTTGTTGCTTGCAGAGGATCTCCTTCGCAAAACTGTCCCACACCTTCGCTTAGCTGTATTCGATGCATGGCGTCCTATAAGAGTTCAGAAGTTTATGTATGACTATTCGATTAATCAGGAATGTCTCTCCAGGGGAATAGATCCTATTTCTGATAAAGATACTCCTGCGCTAGTAGATGTTGTTAAACTAGTTAGTAGGTTTTGGGCCTCACCATCTTTTGATAAATCAAATCCTCCACCTCATAGTACTGGTGGTGCTATAGATTTAACTTTGGCGACCAATGACGGTAACCTTGTAGATATGGGGGGAGAAATAGATCTCATTACTCCAGTATCTGACCCTGATTACTATTTACAAAGTGCTCTAACAGGAGATAATTTCTCTGCATCTCTATGGCAATTACGAAGAAATCTTCTCGCAAATGTAATGAAATTATCTGGATTCGTCCAACATCCAAATGAATGGTGGCATTTCAGTTATGGTGATCAAATGTGGGCTTGGTCTACTAGCGCCACTGCAGGACTTTATGGGTCAGTGGATGACGATGACTCAGAAAGCAAATTCATTATTACTTGATCGCTTAAGCTAGAAATAAAATCGCCAAAACTTTTTGATTGCTTGGTGTCCCTCCAATTAATAAATAAAGGGTTGAGTGTTTGCTCAAGGTTATCTATATGCATTTTTGGAAGAAATGGTTTTGCTAATCTCTGTAAATTCGGACTACCACCTAGCCAAAGTTGATATTGATTAATACCACTACCAACTAAGGCTAATTCTGCCATGTATGGTCTTGCGCAACCGTTAGGACAACCTGTCATTCTTAGTAGAATTGATTTTTCAATGCCGAGTAATTTTAGTTGATTTTCTATTCGCTTAATTGTTGCTGGAAGTAATCTTTCAGCTTCTGTAATTGCGAGCCCACATAATGGTAAGGCTGGGCAAGCTAAGGCATGCCTACTAACGCTTTTATATGGTGCAGGCTTAATGCCAATGTCCATAAGCTCATTCTTAACTGAGGAGCGTTGGTAATTTCCTATATTGCATAGCAATAGATCTTGATTTGGTGTTAATCTTATTTCAAGTTTGAATTTTTCGACGAGGTATCTGATCTTTGCCTTGGTTTTGCCTGAAAGTCTACCTGAGATAAGAGGTATGCCAACAAACCATAGCCCCGGGGATTGTTTGTTCCAACCCAGGTAATCTTTAAGCTTTGCAGGTGGCTCAGGATAGGGGGACGAAATTTTTCCCTTGAAGTATTTTGATGTAAGTGTTTTTTTGAACCATTGAATGCCTTTTGTGTGAATTAAATATTTCATGCGAGCATTTTTTCTTAGTTTTCTATTTCCATAATCTCTTTGTAGGGCGAGTATTGATTGAACTAGCTCTAAAACATGTTCCTGTTTCACGTAGCCAAGGAGGTCAGCAGTCCTAGCAAAGGTTGTATCACTATTATGCATTCGTCCCATGCCTCCACCAACATAGACATTGCAACCTTTAATTGACCCATTTTGTTTTGTAAATACTACTAGACCAATATCATGAGTTAGAAGATCGACCGAATTGTCTCCAGGTACAGTCACTGCACACTTGAATTTCCTAGGCAAGTATGTTTGCCCATAAAGTGGCTCTTGAGCATAACCGCTGAAAAGACCTTTTGAACGTTGTAATTTTCTAATTTTTGTAATTTTTTTGGAATAGGAAATCTTATAAGACAAATTTCCATCTGCCCAAAGTTCTAAATATGTATTTTCGGCAGCAACAGGAGTAAGCAAATCTGCAATCTCATAGGCTAAAGCTCTTGCGGCTGGGTAACCATCTTTTTCATAAGGTGCAGCAGGTGCCATTACATTTCTATTTATATCCCCACAAGCAGCAAGTGTTGAACCCATGGAGGTTACGATTTTGTTGATTACTTCTTTTAGATTTTCTTTTCTAATCCCATGCATTTGGAATGCTTGCCTTGTTGTAGCCCTTAGTGTTTTGTTGCCAAGTCGATTTGATAATTCATCTAAAGCTATGAATAAGGATGCTGGTATATACCCTGCAGGACTACGAAGACGCAGCATCATTTGCCAGTCTTTGTCAGAACCTTTCTTGCGATTCTCTCTATTGTCTTGCTGATAACTCCCGTGGAACTTAAGAAGTTGTACAGCATCATTGGAGAAATTGTTTGATGTATTTTTTAATTCTGATCCAAGAGGATCTGCTAGAAAATTGCTATCGGCTTTAAATTGTTCAAATTTAGAACGATCCTGGCCATTAGCAATGCAAGGGAAAAGAGCTTCTGCTTCAAAATTATTAGGTTTTGTTCCTTTTTTTTTCACGAATTAGTTCTTTTTGACCACCATATTTAAACCAATCATACTTTTTAATTGTATGTTCAATACAGTATTAATGAACATCTTTTATTTTTGTGTCTAACTTCTTACTTGAAATTGGCACTGAGGAACTCCCTGCAGATTTTGCTCGATTAGCTGTTTCTCAATTGGAGCAATTAGTGAGAAACGACCTAAAGGACTCCCGACTTAATTTTGCCGATATTTTTGCCTCTAGTACGCCAAGGCGCATATTTGTGATTGTTAATTCATTAGCTGAATCATCAGATGATTTTGTTGAAGAACGTAAAGGTCCCCCCGCCTTAAAAGCATTTGAAAATGGGAACCCAACTCAAGCTGCCAAAGGATTTGCTAAACGATATGGTCTTTCTCTAGAATCTCTGGAAATAAGAAATACCTCAAAGGGAGAATTCGTCTTTGGGAGTAATTTTGTTAAAGGGGAATCTGCTAAGGATTTGATATTGGCATTGATCCCTAAATGGATTAATAGTATTCAAGGTAGACGATTTATGCGTTGGGGAGAAGGAGATCTAAGATTCTCTCGACCTGTTAGATGGATCATTGCACTTTTAGATGATAAGGATCTTAACCTGGAACTTTCTCAAGCTGATCCACCTATCATCTCTTCTCGATTTAGCAGAGGTCACCGACTTTTTAGAAAAGAGGTTCCAGTTCATTCTCCTGACTCATACGTTGAGACCATGCGCAATGCAGGGGTAATTGTTAATCGTCATGAGAGACTTTCATTGATTAAGAATTTAGTATCTAAAGCATCAGGAAAATTAAATTGTAAGGCAGATTTGTCAAATAACTTGTTAAACGAATTAACTGATTTAGTAGAGTCACCTACGTTGCTAATCGGTGAATTTCAGAAATCTTTTTTAGACCTACCGGCTGAAGTTCTGAGCACGGTTATGCAAGTTCATCAAAGATACGTTCCACTTTTTTTAGATGATGCATCTATAGATCCGCTTTCATTAGATGCCAATAATATCCTTTTGCCTTGTTTTATTTGTATAAGCAATGGATTATCTGATGCAAATGATTTGATCAGAGAGGGCAATGAGAAAGTACTAAGGGCTAGATTTTCTGATGCTAAATTTTTTATAAATTTCGATCTAGCTGTTAAAAGTTCAACAAGAAGAGAAAAACTAAGCAACGTAACTTTTGCTGATGGTCTAGGAACATTGCTTGAGAGAGTATTTAGAATTGAATGGCTTGCCGAAAACTTTGCAGAGTACTTGCCTGTAGATTCTTCAGAGTTTGATACTCAAGTTTTAAAAAAAGCTGCTTACTTTTGTAAGCATGATCTTGTTAGTCAAATGGTTGGAGAATTTCCAGAACTTCAAGGAATCATAGGAGCAAAATACCTTCTTGCTGAAGGGGAATCAAGAGAAGTCTCGCTTGCAGTTTTGGAGCAATATTTGCCTTGTGGGCATGGAGGTGAATTGCCGAAATCAACTGCAGGAGCAGCTCTTGCGTTGATTGATAAGTTGGAGCTTTTGTTAAGTATCTTCTCTAAAGGTGAAAGGCCAAGTGGCTCTTCTGATCCTTATGCTTTGCGAAGAGCTGCTAATGGTGTCCTACAGATTATTTGGGATCAAGAATGGAAGGTGAATCTTTTTGGCTTGTTTTCTGTTTCTGTTGATCATTGGACTAAAAGTTTTGATTCTCTAGCGATTAATCCTGAATTACTGCTTAATGATTTGATGAATTTCTTTCACCAAAGAATTATTACTCTTCTAGAGGAAGCCTCCTATGACATAGATATCGTTCAAGCCGTAGCGGGAGAGTCAATAAGTAAGAATCGTCTAATGTCAGATCCTACAGATGTTCTCATAAGGGCATCGTTATTGGCTGAGTTGCGCGCAAGTAATAAACTTCCTGCTATTCATTCAGTAGTTAATAGAGCATCGAGCTTGGCTGAGAAAAATGATTTATCACCTCATATACTTAGTGCTTTAGGCGTTGTCGATCCAGGATTATTTGAAAAGGAAAGTGAAAAAGGAATGCTTAAAGTCGTTAACTTACTTGAACCAATAGCAAAAAGTAACTCTTCTGATCGTTATCTAAAGCTTGTTGAGGGCCTAGTTGATGGAGCAGAGGCACTATCTAAATTCTTTGATGGTGATGAGAGTGTTATGGTTATGACTGATAATGAGATGATTTGCAAAAATAGACTTAACCTATTGTCTGTGCTAACAAACCAAGCGAAAGTTATTGCAGATTTTAAATTCTTGGTTAATTAATAAAATCGAATACTCTTAAACTTATGAGTTAGATTTTTTACTTCCAACCTTAATCCCACCTTTGATGGTACTTATAGCAAGCATTTTATTTACTTCTTCTTCTTCTCTTACAGCACTAGGCACAGGCTTGTAAGTTTTGGGCGCAAGTGCTCTCCCCCTTAAAACTGATCCAAGTGTCATGAATGTAAGCTTTAGTTGTTGCAATGGTTTCATCGCAACAACTGTTTTATATAGATAGCTATCAAAAGTTAGGCGTTGGACGTCTAGATCGTCGCACATCTCTACGAATGCCTCACGTGCTCCGTCATTTGAATAGAATATGGTCTGAAGAATCTCAAGAACTTTATAAGTTGCTCCATATTTTTTATCCCATTTCTTGATGTACTGCTTCAGGTCTCCTTCGGTTGGTATTTTTGCCCCATTTTGACTTGCTATAACGATCTCTTCAGCGCACATTCGTCCACTTTTTGCTGCGAAATAAATACCTTCACCTGAGCTCTTTGTGACATACCCTGCGGCATCACCAACTAAAGCCATTCTGCCTACAACGCGTCTTGGCCTAGGATGTTCTGGTATGGGGTGAGCTTCTACCTTTATCACTTCTCCATTAACAAGTCGCTTCTTGGCGCGTTCCCTTACTCCTTCTTGGAGATCTTTTATAAGAGATTGATTCTTCTGCATTGTTCCTGTCCCTACAGCTACATGATCATATTTAGGGAATACCCACCCATAAAAATCAGGAGAGACGTCGGTTCCTACATACATTTCAGCTAAATTTTGGTAATAGCCCATTTCTTTTTCAGGAAGCTTGATCCTCTCTTGAAAAGCAATTGCAACGTTGTAATCACCAGCATCCATTGCTTTTGCTACTCGACTATTAGCCCCATCTGCTCCAATAATTAAATCTACTTCTAATGTTTTAGCTTCTCCTTTTGATTCCCCGCTTGAATAGTCAGAATAACTAAGTTTGTATGGTCCTTGTCTATTAGAACCTGTATCAATCTTGGTTACAAGCCCGTTAACTAAGGTTGTTCCTAAATCAGCAGCTCTATCTCTCATGAAGGCATCCATTACTTCTCTTCTACACATTCCTATATATTCGTCCTCAGTTTTGCCATAAACTTCATCTAGACTGATATCTACTTCCCTGTTTGAAGGAGAAATCATTCGCATGTTCCTGACCTTTCTATCAATAATTGAGTCAGGGAGATCAAATTCAGAGACCATGCACAATGGGATTGCACCTCCGCAAGGCTTGGCATTGTCAAGTTTCCTTTCAAAAAGCCAGGTTTTGATTCCTGCTTTTGCAAGGACTTCAGCTGCACAGGAACCACTTGGGCCTCCTCCGATTACTGCTACACGCAACATCTTTTGATCAAATTTTAATAGTCTTATTTTAAAACCTACATCAATAAGATTTACTCTATGAACTAGTTAGCTAAGACCGTTACGATCGAAATAAGTTTTGTTTTTTATTTTGTGAATAGAGCAGAACGCTCTGGATCTAATAATAATGGCGAGATCCCTCTCGCAAGAAGGTTTAAACCTGTTCAAGGTGCTTTGATTTCAAAGTTCAGGTATCTCTTATTAGGATCAATTTTCTTAACCTTAATTTCACTTTTTATTACTATCACGACAAATTCAATTGAAAGATTTTCAATTGCTTCCCGAGAAAGGCGACTCAACGCATTAGTCTCAGCAGATGGACTTTTGTTGGGACATTTCCCATATCCTGAGGCCTCTAATAATGAATTGGTTGAGGTTTACCCTGGGTTAAGACTCAATCGAGATGCTTATATTGCCTTAAGGGATATGAGGGCTGCTGCGGCATATGACGGAATTAGCCTGGTTTTTTTAAGTGGTTATCGCTCTATAAAACTTCAGGAGGAAATTTTTTACAAAAATAAGTCACTACGAAATCAAATTGCTATTGAACGAGCTAAGGTTTCCGCACCACCAGGACATTCTGAACATAGCACTGGTTATGCTATCGATCTTGGCGATGCCACTATGAGAGAAACAGACTTTGAAGTGACTTTTGAGGGAACACCTGCGTTTAAATGGCTTAAAAGAAATGCTGCAAAATTTCACTTCGTGCTTTCTTTCCCTAAGGGGAATTCTCAAGGGGTAAGTTATGAACCTTGGCATTGGCGTTTTGAAGGAACAATAGATGCTTTAAGGAAATTTGAACCTGCTAACAAAAGGCTCCGTTTAGAAAGAAACTCTAAAAGTAAGTAGCCTTTTCTTTATTAAGTTACTCAAATTGGGATATCCTTCAATCTCTATGCTTATGAAGCTCTTCTTTTTTTAGAGCTAGTTTTTAAATGATTTCTAATCAACAAGCTCTTCGGAATATCGCAATCGTTGCTCATGTTGACCATGGAAAGACAACGCTTGTCGATGCGCTTTTAAGTCAATCTGGGATATTTAGGGATAATGAGGCAGTTCCAACATGTGTAATGGATTCCAATGACTTAGAACGTGAGAGAGGAATAACAATACTTTCAAAGAATACTGCTGTGATTTATAACGAAACGAGAATAAATATTGTTGATACCCCAGGTCACGCCGACTTTGGTGGAGAAGTTGAAAGAGTTCTGGGGATGGTTGATGGATGTTTGTTGATAGTTGATGCTAATGAGGGACCTATGCCTCAAACACGTTTTGTGCTTAAGAAGGCCCTTGAACAGGGACTTAGACCAATTGTTTTTGTAAATAAGATTGATAGAGCAAGAGTGGACCCCGAAACTGCTGTTGATAAGGTCTTAGATCTTTTTCTTGAGCTTGGAGCTGATGATGATCAATGTGACTTTCCTTATTTATTTGGAAGTGGAATAGGCGGTTACGCAAAACCTGATATGGCAACACAGAGTGAGAATATGAAGCCACTTTTTGATGCAATTATTCGGCATGTCCCACCACCTATTGGAGACCAGAGCAAACCCTTCCAACTTCAAATCACTTCTTTAGATTATTCAGATTTCCTTGGAAGAATTATCATAGGGAGGGTACATAATGGTGTAATTAGAAGTGGTCAGAGAGCCTCACTTATTAAAGAGAATGGAAAGATAAAACAAGGAAAGATCAATAAGTTAATGGGTTTTGAAGGATTAAAGAGGATTGATATAAATGAGGCATATGCAGGCAATATCGTAGCCATTTCTGGTTTTGACGATGTAAATATTGGTGAGACAATAGCTTGCCCTGATGAGCCTCATGCGCTCCCTTTGATTAAAGTTGATGAACCAACTTTGCAGATGACTTTTGTTGTAAATGATTCACCTTTTGCAGGAAAAGAAGGTAAGTTTGTCACAAGTAGACAATTAAGAGAAAGATTATTTAAAGAACTTTTAACTAATGTTGCTCTTCGAGTAGATGAAACTGACTCACCAGATAGATTTGCTGTTTGTGGAAGAGGTGAACTACATTTAGGGATCTTAATTGAAACAATGAGGAGAGAGGGTTATGAATTTCAAGTTTCTCAACCTCAGGTAATTTTTAGGACCATTGATAATATCAACTGTGAACCAGTCGAAACCCTGGTACTAGATGTACCAGAGGAATCAGTAGGCATATGTATTGAGAAACTTGGGACTAGAAAAAGTGAGATGCAAAATATGATTAATACAAATGATGGAAGAACTCAGCTAGAGTTCTTAATTCCATCTAGAGGTCTAATAGGTTTCCGAGGTGAATTTATTCGGGCGACAAGAGGAGAAGGTATTATGAGTCATTCATTCTTTGAATATAGGCCAATGCTAGGTGAGTTTGAGGCTAGGAGAAATGGCGTGCTGATATCTTTTGAAGAAGGCGTATCAACTTTCTATTCCTTAAAGAATGCAGAAGATAGGGGCCAGTTTTTTATTAATCCAGGAACAAAAGTATATAAAGGTATGATTATTGGTGAACATAATCGTCAACAAGATTTGGAAATTAATATATGTAAATCAAAACAACTAACTAATATGAGGTCAGCCGGTGCAGAGGAACTTGACAGCTTGCAATCTCCTGTAGATATTAATTTAGAACGGGCTTTAGAATATATAGGACCAGGAGAAATGCTTGAAGTTACACCTGAGTCTATTAGGCTTAGAAAGATTTCTAATAGAAAGAATCTGAAGAATTAGGATTTAATGAACGATTTCATTCCTTTCTCTAATGAAGACATAGTATTTCAAAAGGCAATAGAGTTATTTAATAATCAAGAATGGTATGTTGCACACGATGCACTAGAAGCTATTTGGCACAAAACAGATGGCATGGAAAGAATAACGATTCAAGCTATTCTGCAGATAGCAGTTGCTCAAGTCCACCTTTCGAATGCTAACTATAAAGGAGCTACTATTTTATATGGAGAAGGCTTAGGCAGACTTATGAATAAGAAAGTACCAGACTTGGGTTTTGATCTTAATAAATTTATTAATACCCTAAAAAAAAGGCTGTTAATTTTGCAAAGTGGTGGTGACTTGGTTGGTACTTCTCCTCCTGTACTCATAAGAAGATCGATTAGTTCAACAATTAGTTGATTTTTTAAATGGTTTATAGTTAGAAGTTTTTCGAAGACCCCATACTCTTTGAAAAATCCTGTTCATAAACCTTGAGAAGCGATTTCTTTAGAAAAAATTTGCTTTTAACTAGTTATACTTAAAATAATGAGTTCTGACTTCTTTCCTCTTTTTCTATAAGGCTGCTTCAATAAATGAAGAAATCATGATCAAAATATATACCATCAAAAATATTAATTCTTCTTTCTGCTAGTTATGAGTCTTATCCTTGATCAAGTCTCATTATCCATTCAAGGTAGAAATCTTGTTGATCTGATTAGTCTTGAGGTTAAGCCTGGTGAAGTGGTAGGACTTCTTGGGCCAAATGGTGCAGGAAAGACAACAACTTTCAATCTAGCAATTGGTCAATTGTCTTCTGACTCAGGCCGAGTTGTTCTTGATGATCGCCTGGTGACAAATTTGTCTATGACTTATCGGGCCCGTCTGGGTATTGGTTATCTTCCCCAAGAAGCTAGTGTCTTTAGGAGTCTTACGGTTGCTCAGAACCTTGACATTGCTCTTTCTCAGGCTTTCTCAAATCCTGCTCATAGAAGAATTAGACGAGAGAAGTTAATAAATGAGTTCAATTTAAATTCCTTTTTAAACAGAGTCGGTTATAAGCTCTCTGGTGGAGAAAGGCGTCGCTGTGAAATTGCAAGGGCTTTGGCCTTAGGACGCAAAGGACCTAATTATTTCTTATTAGATGAGCCATTTGCTGGAGTAGATCCTAAAGCAGTTATTGACCTTCAAAATCTAATACAAAAATTGCGTATGAATGGAATGGGGGTTCTAATAACTGATCATAATGTTCGTGAAACGCTTGCAATCACAGATCGTTCATATATTCTTAGTAATGGAAAAATTCTTGCTTCAGGTACTTCTTCTCAGATTTCTAAGAACCCTTTAGTTAAAACACATTACCTAGGAGAGGAATTTCAACTTTGACTCTCTTCCTTCGCTATAAAAGTATTTTTAATTATCAATTATTGAAAAGATTTTTTAGTTTTATTATATCTAAATGGAAATCAATCCCACTTCTTGATAGATGGCTTTTTCAAGAGCTATTTCCTACCTTCCTCTTTGCAGTTTCTGCTCTTACAGTCGTATCTCTTTCAGTGGGAGTAATGTTTGACTTAGTTCGAAAAATAGTTGAGTCTGGACTTCCTTTGAAATTTGCGTTGCATGTATTTTTTCTAAAGTTACCTAGCTTTCTAGTACTTTCTTTCCCCATGGCAATACTGATGGCAACATTGCTAACTTTCAGTAGGCTGTCATCTAATAGTGAAGTAAAGGCTTTAAAAAGTCTTGGAATCTCTACGAAAAGAATCATAATTTCTTCATTAATTTTTGGCCTTATAATGACATCTATTACATTTATATTTAATGATTTAATTGTACCATCTGCAAATAAAAATGCTGAAACAATTTTAAGGAAAGGCATAGGTTCATCTATGCATTCTGAATATGTTGAGGATATAATTTATTCTCGCACTGGTAAGATAAGTGACCCTAACTCCAATATGGAAAAAGATGGTGTGACACACCTTATCTATGCAAAGCAATTTCAGAATAAGAAAATGATTGATGTTACAGTATTGGACTTTTCTCGTTTTGGATATAAACAGATGCTTGTTGCTAAGAATGCATTATGGAATGAAACAGATTCAAGCTGGGAGTTTTCCAATGGTGAGATATTAACAATGTCACCTGATGGTGGCTCAACTACAATTACCTTCGAGAACTATACTTACCCATTAGATTCTGGCTTAAAGAAGACATCAGATCTTCCTAAAAATCCACGTTATATGAAACTTTCAGATGCGTATAAGGCTAAGGAACTTTATAAACTATCTGGAAATACAAAGCAAGAGAGACGAATGAAAGTTAGTATTCAAGAGAAGTTCACGTTGCCAATTGCTTGCCTTGTATTTAGCTTGATAGGAAGTTCCCTTGCATGTACTTCTAATACTAGCTCCAATCAAAGTAAAGGCTTTGTATTAAGCATCATACTCATTATTATTTATTATATATTTAGCTTTATTTTTAGTTCACTAGGCATATCGGGTTCTATTAGCCCAGTTTTTGCAGCATGGTTTCCTGTGATTAGTTCACTTTCTGGGGGTATCTATTTATTAAGCAATGCTGACAATTAATTCCTCAGTTATTGAAAAATTTATTCGAATTTTATGAAAATCATTAACTTAGAATCTTATCTCTCCGATCCTGTAATAGGTCTTGGTCTCGCTTCATTCTTCTTAATTCTTTTATCTCTTCCGATTACATTTTGGAACATTAGTAATAAAGCAAGCTCTCCTATCTCTCGCTTTATAATTATATTAGCAAACCTTGTTTTGGCCGCACAACTGTTAGTACGTTGGTGGCAATCTGGCCATTTCCCTATAAGCAACCTTTACGAATCTTTGTGTTTTTTGACATGGGGATTTACTTTAACCCAACTGTTGATTGAGAGGGTAATACCTTCAGCCTTTGTTCAAGCTACACTTACCCCCATATCTTTAATTTCTATTGCTTTTGCTAGCTTTGCTCTCCCTGAAGAACTTAAGGTTTCTTCACCTTTAGTGCCGGCCCTTAGATCTAGTTGGTTAGTAATGCATGTCAGTGTAATTATGTGTAGTTATGCTGCTTTGATATTGGGCTCGTTATTGTCATTTGCAGTATTAATTTCTACTAAAGGAAAAGAACTGCAACTTAGAGGAAGCTCTATGGGGTTAGGTGATTTTCGTGAGAAAGGTTATAAAGAAAATCTTATTGTAAAGATTGAAGAATTAACTCCGGTTGTATTCTCCTCTTCAGAAGCAATTGATAATTTAAGCTACAGGACAATTTCTTTTGGATTCTTATTATTAACTTTTGGTTTAATTAGTGGAGCTGTTTGGGCTAATGAAGCCTGGGGAAGTTGGTGGAGTTGGGATCCTAAGGAAACTTGGGCTTTTATCTCTTGGCTTATTTATGCTGCTTATTTACACACAAGATTAAGTCGCGGATGGCAAGGGAGACGTCCTGCTTTTATTGCAATAGTGGGCCTATTTGTAATATTAGTTTGTTATATAGGTGTAAACCTTCTTGGAATAGGACTTCATAGTTACGGATGGTTTTTCTAACAATAGGGAATTTTATTATGGTCTTTTGCTATTTCTTATTCCTCTAATTGCATCAGCATAATTTGGCTGATTGAATACTCCTGAACCGCTAACTATTGCATTTGCACCCGCTTCTATTACTTTCCAGGCATTGCTTTCTTTGATTCCCCCGTCAACTTCTATCCAGGGGTCAAGACCTCTTTCATCGCAAAGTCGGCGAAGGTCACGAATCTTATCAACTTGATTTTCAATGAAGCTTTGTCCTCCAAAGCCAGGATTCACACTCATTATTAAAACTAAATCGCATAAATCCAAGCAATATTCAAGAGTGTCAAGTGGGGTACTGGGATTTAGAACAGCGCCAGCTTTCTTACCTAAATCTTTTATTTGAGCTAGGTTTCTATGAAGATGTGGACAAGCTTCTACTTGTACGTATATGTGGTCTGCTCCTGCTTTTGCGAAATCCCCAACATATTTTTCAGGCTCTACGATCATCAAATGAACATCTAGTGGCTTTCGAGTTACAGGCCTAAGTGCTTCAACAATTAGAGGACCTATTGTGATATTCGGAACAAATCGTCCATCCATAACATCGACATGAATCCAGTCGGCACCAGCTTTGTCGATTGCTTCAACTTCTTCCCCTAATCGTGCAAAATCTGCAGAAAGGATCGAAGGAGCTATGACAAGTGATTTAGAGCTCATCGATATTTTAAAAATTACTTTTTAATTCTATTAAATAGCGGTTCATTAAAGGAAAAGTCCTTTCACTGATAAAGTTGTAAATTCAGCAGACAAAAATAGGCATATTTTTGATCAGAGAGTTTCTTCGATCATTTATAGTCATCCCATTATGGGTTCATTTGCTTAGCCCTCATTTATCAAAAGTTTAAAGTGGATCGCACTCTCATTCAGGAAATTCTCGAAGTTGTCGAACAGGCAGCTATAGCTTCTGCCGAACTAACTGGCCTAGGTAAGAAAGATGAAGCCGATGCTGCTGCAGTAGAGGCTATGCGTGAAAGAATGGGAAAAATTCAGATGCAGGGTCGGATTGTCATAGGAGAAGGAGAGAGGGATGAGGCCCCGATGCTCTATATCGGAGAAGAAGTAGGGAGTGGTTCAGGACCAGGAGTTGATTTTGCAGTTGATCCATGTGAAGGAACAAATCTATGTGCTAACAACCAACGTGGCTCCATGGCTGTTTTGGCTGCCTCAGATCGTGGGGGATTGTTTAATGCGCCAGATTTTTACATGAAGAAACTTGCAGCACCACCTGCTGCTAAGGGAAAAGTCGATATTCGTAAATCTGCTACTGAAAATATAAATATTCTTAGTGACTGTCTTGGGATTGCGGTAAATGAGTTAACTATTGTGGTTATGGATAGAGCTCGTCATAAAGAATTGATTTCAGAAATTCGTTCTACAGGAGCAAGAGTTCAACCTATCTCTGATGGTGATGTCCAAGCAGCAATAGCTTGTGGTTTTGCAGGCACAGGAACACATTGTTTAATGGGCATTGGTGCAGCACCTGAAGGTGTTATTTCTGCAGCAGCAATGAGAGCACTTGGGGGGCATTTTCAAGGCCAGTTAGTTTACGATCCAGCAATTGCTATGACAGAGGAGTGGGCCGACTATACAAAAGAAGGAAATATTTCTCGACTTAATGAGATGGGAATAACAGATGGAGATAAAATTTATGAGGCAGATGAATTGGCATCAGGTGAAAATGTTGTCTTTGCTGGCAGTGGAATTACAGATGGACTTTTATTTAATGGAGTTAAGTTTGAGAAGGACTGTACACGTACTAGTAGTCTTGTAATTAGTACCCTTGATAACACTGCTCGTTTTACCAATACTGTTCACATCAAAGATGGTGCAAAAAGCATTGCTTTAAGTTAGACGCCTCTTAAATTGTTATTTACAAAATTTACCTATGAACATTGCTGTTGTCGGTCTTAGTCATCGGACAGCACCTGTTGAAGTCCGTGAAAAGCTAAGTATTTCTGATGATAATATTAAAGACTCTTTTGATTCATTAAAGGAAAATGAACAAGTCATAGAGGTATCTATTCTTAGTACTTGTAATAGGCTTGAGATATATGCTTTAGTAAAAGATCAGGAATTAGGTGTTTCTGCAATTAAGGAATTCCTACTTAATCATTCTGGTTTAAATAAAGAAGATTTATACCCTCATTTGTTTAGTTTTAATCAAGCTGAAGCAGTTAATCATTTGATGAGAGTTTCAGGTGGTCTAGATAGTTTGGTCTTAGGTGAAGGACAAATACTTTCTCAAGTTAAAAAGATGGTTCGGCTTGGACAAGAAAATCAATCTCTTGGTCCAATATTTAATCGCTTACTTACTCAGGCAGTTAGCACAGGGAAAAGGGTACGTTCAGAGACAAATTTAGGTACAGGTGCTGTCTCAATTAGTTCAGCAGCTGTTGAACTTGCTCAATTAAAGCTTGGTCAATCTTTAGGAAAGGATCAATTGATAAGTCTTGAATCAGAGGAAGTTGCAGTTATTGGTGCTGGAAGAATGAGTCGTTTGCTTTTACAGCATCTTCATGCAAAGGGATGTTCCAGATTGACACTTTTAAATCGAACTTTGAAAAGGGCAGAATCCCTTGCTTCAGACTTTCCTGGTTTGGAGATTAAATGTGGACTTTTAGATGGTTTAGATGATTGCCTTAAATGCTCGACCTTGATTTTTACCAGTACCGCTTCAGAATCACCAATTATTACGGCAGAGCGATTAAGCAATTTTGAAAGAAAAACAATTTTACGTTTGATAGATATTGGTGTACCGAGGAATGTCTCAGCAGATGTTTCTGATGTAAGTGGTTTTGAAGCTCATGATGTAGATGATTTGCAAGAGGTCGTTGCAAGAAACCAGGATGCACGTCAGAAGATGGCTCTTGAGGCTGAAACTCTAATTAATGAAGAGGCAAATACATTTTTAGAATGGTGGGCAAGTCTAGAGGCTGTTCCGATAATCAATCGTTTGCGCTCTAGTTTAGAAGCCATAAGAAAAGAAGAATTGCAAAAGGCTTTAAGTCGCATGGGACCTGATTTTTCAGCAAGAGAAAGGAAAGTTGTTGAAGCTTTAAGCAAAGGGATAATAAATAAGATTCTTCATACTCCTGTAACAAACCTGAGGGCTCCACAGCCAAGTGCTCAGCGTAAGGAAGCAATAAAGCTTGTTGAATCCCTTTTTGACTTAGGTGTTTCAGACAATGATCCTTAAAATTCTTGATTATTTTCACTGTGACTTTATGGAACCCTGCTTTAACTGTCTATTTAATTAGTATTTGGGACCATATTCAAGTAGGTTTGCAAAGTCTTTTTTTAGGTTTGGCATGAAGAGAGTCTTAGCCATTATTCTTGGTGGCGGTAAAGGTTCACGTCTTTATCCTTTAACTAAAATGAGGGCTAAGCCTGCCGTCCCTCTGGCAGGCAAATATCGTTTAATTGATATTCCTATAAGTAATTGCATTAATTCGAACATTACCAAGATGTACGTATTGACGCAGTTCAATAGTGCTTCATTGAATAGACATTTAGCTCAGACTTATAATTTAAGTTCTCCGTTTGCTCAAGGTTTTGTTGAAGTCTTAGCGGCTCAACAAACACCAGAGAGTCCTTCATGGTTTGAAGGTACGGCAGATGCAGTAAGAAAATATCAGTGGTTATTTCAGGAATGGGATGTGGATGAGTATTTGATTTTGTCTGGAGATCAACTTTACCGAATGGATTACAGCTTATTCGTTAATCATCACAGAGAGTCAGGAGCTGATTTAACAGTTGCAGCGTTGCCAGTTGATGGAGATCAAGCAGAAGGATTTGGGTTGATGAGGACGGATCAAAATGGAAATATTAAGGAGTTTAGAGAGAAGCCATCAGGCGATTCACTTAAGGCAATGGCAGTTGATACTTCTCGTTTTGGGCTTTCTAAAGAGTCTGCTTGCCAGCGCCCTTACCTCGCTTCAATGGGGATTTATGTGTTTAGCCGTGCAACCTTATTCGATCTTCTTAACAAGCACCCAGCCCATAAAGACTTTGGCAAGGAAGTGATCCCTGAAGCATTGAATAGAGGCGATTCACTTAAAAGTTATGTTTTCGATGATTATTGGGAGGATATTGGAACTATTGGGGCATTTTATGAATCAAACTTGGCCTTGACCCAGCAACCTAAACCGCCTTTTAGTTTTTATGATGAAAAATTCCCTATTTATACTCGTGCAAGATATTTACCACCATCCAAATTAGTTGATGCTCAAATTACTGATTCTATTGTTGGAGAAGGCTCTATCCTTAAGTCATGTAGCATCCATCATTGTGTTTTAGGTGTTCGAAGCAGAATTGAGAGTGATGTAGTTTTACAGGATTCACTGGTTATGGGCTCTGATTTCTATGAATCCGGAGAAGAAAGACTTGCTTTAAGGGATGGTGGGGGAATACCTTTAGGCGTTGGTCAAGGAACTACTGTTAAACGAGCAATCTTGGACAAAAATACTCGAATTGGAGAAAATGTGACGATCATTAATAAGGATAATGTTGAGGAAGCGGACCGCTCTGATCAAGGCTTTTATATTCGAAATGGGATTGTTGTAGTCGTAAAAAATGCAAGTATTTCTGATGGAACCATTATTTGAATAATTAGAATAATCTTGCTGTGAGATAAATATAGAATTATTTCCTAAAATTTTTCCTGAGGCTAAGAATGGTTCATTCCTGACATTTAATGTGAAATGGCAGCATATTTTTCTTACGTTCGTCACACTTGTCAAAGTTGATAAATGACTTTCATATGTCCAAGGCACATTTTGGCTTAGTCGGTCTTGGCGTAATGGGAGAGAACCTCGTCCTTAACGCTGAGAGAAATGGTTTCTCTAGTGTTGTTTTTAATCGAACTTATTCAAAGACGGAGGCTTTCCTGAAAGGCAGAGGAGCTTATAAGGCAATATCTGGAGCAGTTGATATCAAAGACTTTGTTAATAAGTTAGAGAGACCTAGGAGAATCTTGATGATGGTTAAGGCTGGTCCTGCTACTGATGCGGTTATTCAACAAATTTCTCCTTTTTTAGAAGAGGGCGATCTGTTGATTGATGGTGGAAATTCCTTATTCTCAGACACTGAAAGAAGAGTTGAGGAATTGGAAAGTAAAAGCTTTGGTTATATAGGAATGGGTGTATCAGGTGGATCAAAAGGAGCTCTGGAAGGGCCAAGCATGATGCCTGGAGGAACAAAGGCTTCTTATGACGCTATTGAAAGTTTGCTAACAAAAATGGCAGCCCAAGTTGAAGATGGTCCTTGTGTTACATACATAGGTCCTGGAGGCTCAGGACACTTTGTAAAGACAGTGCACAACGGCATTGAATATGGACTTGAGCAAATACTTGCTGAAGGTTATGACCTGATGAAAAGATTATGTGGAATGAATTGCGAAGCTATTGCTGATGTCTTTCAATTTTGGAATTCTAGTGAAGAGCTATCTTCTTATCTTGTTGAGATAACAGAAATTTGTTTAAGGACTAAAGATCCAGAAGATGGTTCTGATTTAGTCGAAAAAATAATGGATAAGGCTGGGCAAAAAGGTACAGGTTTATGGACAGTAGTTAGTGCATTGCAATTAGGAGCATCTGTCCCAACCATTTATGCTTCTCTTAATGCTCGAGTTATGAGTTCGATGAAATCTCAGAGAGAAAAGGCAGAAAGTATTTTAGGTTCTAAATCCTTCAGCAATTCTAATTTAGGCTCTATTTCAGATGGTATGGCACCCATTATGGATGCTGTCACATTGTCTACCATTGCTAGCTATGCTCAGGGTATGGAGATTCTAAAGTTGGCATCTGAAGAATATAACTACAACCTGCATATGCCATCTATCGCACAGATTTGGAAGGGAGGTTGTATTATTCGCTCAACTCTTTTGAAAAGAATACAAGATGCTTTTAAGCGTGATTCACAATTGCCAAACCTATTACTAGACCCTTGGTTCGCTAACCAGGTAACTCTTAGATTACCTGGATTGACGAGAGTCGTTTCTATTGCTAATCAAGCAGGTGTTCCTGTTCCATGCTTTAGTAGTACGCTTGATTATATAAATAGCTATAGTTCCTCACGTTTACCTCAAAACTTAGTTCAAGCTATGCGCGATTGCTTTGGATCTCATACATATGAACGTATAGATAAAACAGGGGCTTTTCATACAGATTGGATTAAATAAAAATGGCTAATTTTGATATACAAAAAGTTGAAGATCAAGAGGATCTAGCTTGCTTAGCTTCTCAATTAATTAGTGATCAAATTAAACTTGGTTTAAAGCATAAAGATAACTTCCAGATGGCTCTTTCCGGAGGCTCAACGCCTCGCAAGACTTATGAGCTCTTAAGAGAAGAAATACTCCCTTGGAATCGAGTTGAAATAATGTTAGGCGATGAGAGGTGGGTTCCTTGTGATGATGAGTCAAGCAATGCTCTAATGCTTCGGCAGACTTTACTTGCATCTGGGCCTGGATCTCAAGCGACTTTTTATCCTACGCCTACTGTTGAATTTAAAACTCCACAAGAGAGCGCTAGAGAGTTTTCTCAACTAATAAAAAGAATTTTCAACAACGATTTACCTTGTTTTGACTTAATTCTTCTTGGACTTGGTGAGGATGGGCATACCGCCTCTTTGTTTCCAGGAACTACATCTTTAAATGTAAGAAATTCTCTGGCAACCGTTAGTACTGGGAAAGCAAAAGAACGCATAACACTTACGTCTGGTGTTCTTAGCTCTGCTTCAAAAGTTATTTTCTTAGTTAGTGGAGCAGGCAAACAAACAGCACTAAAGCGTTTGTTAGATCCAAATGAATCATATGAGAGAACACCCGCAAAGTTGGTAAAACCTGATTCTGAAATTGTTTTACTAGTTGATAAAGCTGCGGCTGCTTTAATTTGATATGAACCTATTTATTGCTTTCTTGTCAAGCTTTTCAGTCCATTTACACCTAATTATTTTTTTGAAAGGATGACAAAATGTCCAAAGAAAATATCTTAATTGCTGACTCAAAAGACTTCTCAACGTGGAGAATGATCAACGATACTATTATGGGTGGCTCTAGTGAAGGAAGATGTAAAGTAACTTCTGCCGGAATTTCTTTAGAAGGGACTTTGATTGAAGAGAATGGTGGTTTTGTTAGCTGTTGTTCACCCTTGTTCTCTCCATCACTAGATTTTTCAGGTTTCCGTGGAATTCAAATTAACATTGATGGGCAAGGTAGAACACTGAAAATTGCAATTGCTTGTGAGGGGAATTTTAGTCGGCTAACACAATTCTTCTCAACCGGAATTCGATGGGTAGCAGAAATAGAAACAAACAAATTCGGAACTACAGTTAGTGAAATTCCTTTTGAAACTTTCTTGCCCACTATTCGAGCTAAGCCTGTTGGATTTCCTCTTGAGTTTAAATCCAGTTCGATCACACAAGTTCAACTACTTCATTCTAGGTTTGGAACTGACGGAGCAATAAATCCAGGCTTCAAACCAGGGCCCTTTTCTATACTTCTTCGTTCTATAAGTGCATATTCTTGAGTCTACTCATGATATTTTAATGGAGATTGCTAAGGCATGTGATCATTGTCTTAAGCCTTGGAGGCATTCTATTATAGATAACTCTGCCACTTCGCCATCTGAGTCATCGGACGAACTTATTGATCTAACACTAAAAGTAGAATGCAGGGGTGATAATGGCCAGCGTTATCCACGAAATGACCTTGAACTAGAAATTTATAAAAGTGGTTCGGATTTAAGTATTACTCTCGCTTGGCCCTTTTACCCTAATAGGCCAATCCTTTGGCATGGAAGGCATTCGATTTGGATGGATCCTATAAATGGTAAACGTTCATCAACTCCTGTTGAAGGATCTTCTCTAGAGGCATTGGCTAGAAGACTTAGATCTCTTTTTCTAACAGAAGAGTAAGATATGTTTTTAATCTTGATCTGTAATAGCTCCTTTACTTGAGCTGCTAACTAAACGAGCATATTTTCCAAGAATACCTTTTGTATATTTGGCTGTTGGCTTAACCCATTTGGCCCTTCTCTCAGCAATTACCTTTTCGTCAACATTTAGTTGAACAAGCTTTTGATTGGCGTCAACTGTAATACTGTCGCCATTTTCAATTAATGCAATATTTCCACCAATAGCAGCTTCGGGAGCAACATGGCCAACGACAAGACCATAAGTTCCCCCACTAAATCGTCCATCGGTAATTAGAGCAACCTTTTCACCAAGCCCTTGCCCAACGATTGCTGAAGTTGGAGCAAGCATTTCTCTCATGCCTGGTCCCCCAACTGGTCCCTCGTTCCGAATAACTACAACATCACCTGCATGGATTGCTTTATGTAGAATTGCTTCTAGACAATCTTCTTCGCTTTCAAATACTTTTGCAGAACCAGTCAGTACAGGTTCTTTTATGCCACTGATTTTCGCAACACTACCTTCGCTCGCAATATTACCTTTCAGAATTGCTAAATGCCCTTTTTTGTAAATGGGCGAATTTATTGGGCGAATTACTTCTTGGTTTACTGCTGGCGTGTCAGGTATCTCTTCGAGAAGGTCTTTAATAGTCCTGTCTTCTATTGTTTTGCAATGTCCATGAATTAAACCGGCGTTAAGAAGTATTTTCATGACTTGAGGTATTCCACCGGCTTTATGTAGATCTACTGTTACGTATTTGCCACTTGGTTTTAAATCACAAAGAACAGGAACCTTTTGCCTGATTTTCTCAAAATCATCAATTGATAGATCAATTCCTGCAGAACCTGCAATAGCTAAAAGATGTAACACAGCATTTGTTGACCCTCCTACTGCCATAACAACGCTTATTGCATTTTCAAATGCTTCTTTCGTTAATAAGTCAAGTGGCCTAATATTTTTCTTGATTGCATTGATAAGAGCATGAGCACTTCTTGCTGTGCTTATTAACTTTTCGTTGTCTTCTGCTGCCATGGTTGAGCTATAGGGAAGACTCAGCCCCATTGCTTCGATGGCGGCAGACATAGTATTGGCTGTAAACATTCCTCCGCAACTGCCTGCACCTGGAATGCAATTCTTTTCAACTGCCAGCAAGGTTTCTTTTGATATCTTTCCACTAGTTAATTGACCTACTGCTTCAAAAGCACTGACAACAGTTAAATCTTTCCCGTTTAATCTCCCTGGTTTTATAGTCCCTCCATAAACAAATATTGAAGGTATATTCATTCTTGCCATAGCAATCATTGCCCCTGGCATGTTTTTATCACATCCACCAATTGCAAGTACACCATCCATACTTTGAGCATTGCAAGCTGTTTCTATTGAGTCTGCGATTACTTCCCTAGAAACTAAGGAATATTTCATCCCCTCTGTACCCATAGAAATACCATCACTAACTGTTATCGTTCCAAACATTTGGGGCATCCCACCACCTTTTTTAATAGCGTCTTCTGCCTTTTGAGCCAGTTGGTTTAATCCAATATTGCAAGGCGTAATAGTGCTATAACCATTTGCTATTCCAATTATCGGTTTAGTGAAATCTTCGTCACTAAAACCAACTGCCCTTAGCATTGCCCTGTTTGGTGCTCTTTGGACTCCTTGTGTTATTGCACTAGATCTAAGCATGGTTTAGTTGTTAGAGAAATTGTCGCTTCGTTTTTATTGAGTTTTAAATTACTCATGTTCTCCTAAGTCTTCTAGTTGCTTCCTTACATCTGCAATAGCAGCATTTAATTTTTCGACTCTCTCTTCTAATTTTTCGTTTTTCTTTTCACCTATAGATGTTGAAGAGGTTTCAAATGCTTCTGAGCCATCTTGAATTCTAGGAGCGTAAAGCATTGCCTTTTGTTTCCTTGTTTGTTGTCTTCTTTCAGCTTCAGAAAATAGCCACCAAGCAAGTCCAGCTGCTCCTAAAATGGCACCACTTAAAAGAGAACCTAAGCTGCCACTCGATGACTCACGGTATGGATCCATAGTAAAATTTTGCCTTACTTAATACTAATGCGATTAAGAAATTATTGTATTAAGTCGAAGTGTTGGATTCCCTATTCCAGGAATAATCTTGCCTTCTTTTGTAAGTGTTGGGTCTACACAAGAAGCATATATTCTTAGGTCTGGAAACGATTCTCCAATTTTTTTCAAACCTTCACTGCAAGCCAAGCTTGTTATCAATCTTATTCGTTTTGAATCAATTTTTAGACCCTTAAGCTTGTTAATTGTTTGTACAACATTCTCACCCGAATCTATTTGATCAAAATAAATAATTATTCCAGTAGGTTCTTCGATAAATTGGGGTACTCCACCCAAGCATAATCTTGCATTAGGAAGTATCTCCCTAGCTCCTTGCCACATTTGCAATCCGCCTGGGAGATTAGGGATGACTAAAATGGGAATATCTGTATTTATAAGAACTCCTTCAACAATTCCTTGCTCTGTTTGTATTTTCGTCTTTGCATTAGGTATCCAATCTCTTAAAGCTTCATATGTAAGCCACTTGCCTAATTGCTCTAATGCTGTTGCATAGATGGCAGGAGGACTTGTATCGATTCTAAGAATCGAAAGCCAATGACCAATTAATGGATGCGGTGGAATTACAACATGTAGTGTCATCGCCATAAGCCGTTTTCCTGTTCTTTGCAATAACGTGAATAAATAAATTACTAGCTTTTTGCTCTAATTAAAAATCTATGGCTAATAGTCTTTCTCTTTTATCTCGTTTCAAGGCATTTTTCGCAATATTTCTTCTTGTTGCGATTGTCTTTGTTACTGTCCCAGAGGCTTGGGCTAAAAGACCTCCGGAAATCAGAAACCAAGATGATTTAAACATTCGTAAGGATATGCATGGAGAAGACCTGAGTGGTTATGAATTTGTTAAGTTTGATCTAAGAGGCATCGACTTTAGCAACTCAAATTTAACTGGTGCTGTTTTTAATAACAGTAAATTAAATGGGGCTGATCTCCACGGAGCTAATCTTCAGGATGCTCTTGCTTATGCAACTGATTTCGAAGCTTCTGATTTGTCTGATGCAAACCTCTCAAATTCTTTATTAATGGAAAGTAGTTTTGATAGTGCGTTAATTGATGGGACCGATTTTACTGATGCAGTATTGAGTCGTATTCAGCAAAAGCAACTTTGTTCTATGGCAAGTGGAACAAACTCTTCTACAGGAGTAGAAACTGCTTATAGTCTTGGTTGTTGACCAAATTGATTTTTAATAAATAAGGGTTCCATGTTTAAACGTATTCCGGTCACTATAATCACTGGATTTCTTGGGTCAGGTAAAACAACGCTACTTAGATATCTTCTACAAAAGAGTAATCAAAGATTAGCTGTAATGGTCAACGAATTTGGAAGTGTTGGATTGGATGGAGATTTGATTCGTAGTTGTGGTTTTTGTCCTGAGGATGAAGTTGAAGGAAGGCTTGTTGAATTAAATAATGGGTGTTTGTGCTGCACTGTACAAGAAGACTTTCTTCCAACAATTGAAAAGTTGCTTCTTTGGGCTGAGCGTATTGATGGGATTGTTATAGAAACTAGTGGTCTTGCATTACCTAAGCCATTACTAAAAGCAATTGCATGGCCTCAAATACGGTCAAAGGTATATGTAAACGCTGTAGTTACTCTGGTTGATAGTCAGGCTTTAGTTCAAGGAAGTCCAGTTTTTGATCACCAAGCTTTGCAAAGGCAACGAAAAGAAGATGAGAAGCTTGATCATTTAACCCCTATAGAGGATCTCTTCTCAGACCAACTTTCTTGTGCTGATATGGTTTTATTAAGCAGATCAGACCTACTTGGTTCAGAATCAATTGAATTATTAAAGAAAAATATTTCTAAAGATGTAAGGCCAGGGACTTCAGTTATTTCTATTTCTAATGGTCGAATAGACCCTTCATTAATTCTTGGATTTCGCAAAGAACATGAACATGAACATGAACATGAACATGAACATGAACATGAACATGAACATGCGCGCGTTTTCAGCAGCTATATCAGACTAGAACTAAATCTTTCTCAATCAGAATGCGAAAAGCTTTTTCAGGAAATCTCAAAAGACTTTCAAGTTTTACGTTTAAAGGGACGTATTTGGTTTTCAGAAAGAAAATTACCTCTACAAATTCAAATGGTTGGACCAAGAATTTCTACTTGGTTTGAAGACGCCCCAGTTAGAGCTTGGAGCCCCAAGAATGGAGGAGGCTTAGATATTGTTGTATTGAGTCTTGATGTTTGTTCGGAAGATCGAATTCGAAAATTGATAAGCGAAAGAATTTCTTAACAACTTAAATGGAAACTAATATAACTTTTCTGTTGTTTAATCTTTTAGAATCTGCGATTATTTAATTTGGATGAAGTAAAGCCTTCATTTTGTGTACTTTTTATTATCTTTTTAATATAGTGAGTTTTTCTTTGACAAAAAAAGAAAAGAAAGGAGCACCTCCAAGATTAATTGAGCATATTTCATGTCAACAATGTGGAGGTAACGGATACATGAAAAGCACTCCGAATTGCTATCATACTTGCCTAGAATGCCTTGGAAGGGGTTTAGTACCTCAGTTTTCTAAGTAAAATTATCTAGAAATATTGATAAACTCTCTTTTAGTACTAACCTTTATTTTAACTCTCAGAAATGCTTTGACTGGAGTTTTTGTTTAACTATTTTCTAATTACAAAGTGCCCAATTTTCATGCAAAGGTTCAGGTAAGTCTTAGGACCTCAGTATTAGATCCAGCTGGTGAAGCAGCAAAATTAGCGGCTGCCAAGCTAGGAATTAAAGGCCTTACTAAATTAAGAATTGGTAAGGCAATAGATATTGAGATTGAAGCTTCTGATGTACAAGAAGCAACCACCCAGCTCGAATTACTAAGCGACAGGTTATTAGCTAATCCCGTAATAGAGGATTGGAATTTAGAGCTTTCCCAATCCAAGTCTTCTTCTATCACTTAATTTATCTCCCTAATGACTATAGGTATTGTTGTTTTTCCTGGATCAAACTGCGATCGTGATGTTTATTGGGCTACGAAAGGATGTCTCGGTTTATCTTCACGTTTCCTTTGGCATGAATCAACTGATTTAGATGGCCTTGATGCAATAGTTCTTCCAGGGGGGTTTAGTTACGGAGATTATCTCAGGTGTGGAGCAATAGCCCGTTTTGCTCCTGTCCTTTCTTCTCTTATTGAATTTGTTAAAAATGGTGGGAAGGTTCTTGGAATATGTAACGGTTTTCAGATACTTACTGAGCTTGGTTTGTTACCAGGAGCATTAACACGTAATAAGAACCTTCATTTTATTTGTAACACAGTGCCCTTGTTGGTTTCTAGCAAGAGAACAAAATGGTTTGAAAGTTTTAAATGTGGAGAAGAACTTTATTTACCAATTGCTCATGGAGAAGGCTGTTATCAATGTAGCGCCGATGTCCTCAACAAACTTCAAGAAGAAGATTCAATAGCTCTTAGATATGCAAACAATCCTAATGGGTCAATTAATGATATTGCTGGAATCACTAATAAAGAAGGTAATGTTCTTGGAATGATGCCACACCCTGAGCGTGCATGTGATAACGAATTAGGCGGAATAGATGGGAGGAATATTCTTCAAGCTTTGCTAGCTAAATAATTATATTCATAGGAAAAGGGCCTCATAGAGGCCCTTTTCCTATGAATATAATTATGCAGTAACTGCAGTTTTAGGCTCTAGGTTTCCTTTTGCATAAAGACCAGCATAATAATTTATGCTTTCTTGTTTGATTTTACTTGCCTGGCCAGCGCACCAGAATTGTTGATATCTATCTAGACATACTTGCTTCATATATTTGCGTGCTGGTTTGTTGAAATGTCTTGGGTCGAAATTAGTTGGATCTGCAACTGCGGCCTCTCTAACTGCCGCAGTGAACGCAAGACGGTTGTCAGTATCGATATTTACTTTTCTTACCCCATTACGTATCCCCTCCTGTATCTCCTCAACTGGTACACCATAGGTCTCAGGGATAGCCCCACCAAACTTGTTTATCATATCAAGCCATTCCTGAGGGACTGAGCTTGATCCATGCATAACAAGATGAGTGTTTGGGATTGCTTTATGTATTTCTGCAATTCTGCTAATTGCTAATACTTCACCAGTTGGTTTTCTTGTAAATTTATAAGCACCATGGCTCGTACCTATTGCTATAGCTAGAGCATCAACTTTTGTTTTCTCTACAAAATCTGCGGCTTCAGAAGGGTCTGTAAGCAACATATCTTTAGATAATTCACCCTCGAAGCCATGTCCATCTTCTGCTTCGCCTTTCCCTGTTTCTAAAGACCCAAGGCAGCCAAGTTCCCCTTCTACGCTTACTCCTACAGAATGAGCAAAGTCAACAACAGTTTTTGTTACATCAACATTGTATTCATAACTTGAAGGAGTTTTGGCATCTGCTTCTAATGAGCCATCCATCATTACTGATGTGAATCCATTAATTGCCGCGGAATAGCAAGTGGATGGATCATTCCCATGATCTTGATGCATTACTACGGGTATGTTTGGATATGTTTCTGTAGCCGCAATGATTAAGTGGCGCAGAAAAATTTCTCCTGCATAAGAACGTGCTCCTCTAGAGGCCTGAAGTATTACAGGACTATCTGTTTCTGAGGCAGCTTCCATTATTGCCTGTACTTGCTCAAGGTTATTTACGTTGAAGGCTGGTATGCCATAGCCGTTTTCGGCAGCATGGTCAAGTAGGAGTCTTAGTGGAACAAGAGCCATTGGATTCTCAGAAAAGTCATTGGGACCAAAGCGTGAATAATATCACTTGGCCAAAGGAACAGGACTTTAGAAGATAAAGGTATGAAATGTCACGTTTTTCTTAGACAAAAATGTATTTTTAGTGTAAAAGTTATTTTTTAATCGACCAAAAATTTCAGTATTTATAACTTGCAACGAATAATGCTTCCTCAGAAGATGGTTGAGATCCACTAACATAACAACCTTTTGACGCTTTTGAGTTCTCTTGAGCTCCTGCTAAAAAAGCTTCCTGAGCTAAATGGACATCTTTCCCATTCCAGGCTTTGATACAAGAGTGCTAAAGGGCTCTCCCATAAGAGAATCCAATATTCCAATTAGCTTTCCTTATGATTTTATTCATTAATTTTAAATAAACTGAAGCTGCTTCTTCACTTAGAGCATCAGAAAGGGAAACAATGCCTGGTAGAGCTGCTGGTACTGATCTCTCCATTTCCCTTATTGTTAATTCCGCAATTACTTCAGGATTTGTTTTATTTTTGCATTTAGCACCTTGAATATTCATTGAAGGTTTAATGAGAGTCCCCTCTAGGTACACATTATTTTTTCGCATGCCATGTATACCTCCTTAATTACTTCTTCTTGGACTTCGGCAGTTTTGTGTATTTCATGTGTATCGTCCATTAAAAATTCGGGCCCAATTATTAGTATCAATCCAGACTCTTGAACTGATCTTGCGTATCTTGCCAATCCCCAAGCATTTTCTTTAATGGACAATTTTGAAGGACAAGCATTTGATGTTATTTAAGAACTGCTCTCCATTTAGGGAACTTGCCCCTTGAGCGTAATAATCAGAAGCTCTCTCTACCACTCCATCTAGTCCGGAACAGAAAGTCTCAACGTTATGCCCTCCAGGTAATGGTTTGAGACCCTTGTGAACTTTCTTGTCTGGAACAATTACTAGTTTTTCTAGTTTTTCTAGTTTTTTTACCATAGACTCTCCATCTGCATGGTCCTGAAAGAGAGTCTCTTAGAATAAAATTGCACTAGTTATAAATTCCCCAAGGCTTTTGTTGTAAAGAGCAAGCATCTATATGCTTTTCTATTATCTTCAGTATTTTCAACATTAATTGAAGGAAGCCTTTTCCCGATTGCGTTAGTTGATTCGTCTACGGGTAATATGCCTTTACCAGATTTTGCTTAAGCAGTTGCAGTTTCTTTTAATTCTTTTTTGTAATAATTAAGTGTCATTGAATAATCAATTCAAAATTATATAAATCTTTTCATATCTTGGTTAGGCAAGTTTTATTTAGTATTCATTTAGAGTTATAAAAATTACTGGAATGAGTTCAAATATAGTTTTCTTTATTTCTATAAAATATTTATAATTTTATTCCCATTCCAGAATGTGCCGAATCTATTAATTTCTCACATACTCTCTGGCTAGATAAGCCTTCGCTAAGTCCTGGAATAGAAGGGAAACCACTATTGATACTTTCTGCCCACCAGCTATGAATTCTATTAACAGGAGCTATCCTTCCATCTTCCCATGTCTTTTCAAAGTTTAAATCGTCGTCTGGTTTGATGGAATAGAGTTTTTTCCCTTTCTCTGCGAACGAAAGACCAAAACCATGTACATAATCTTTTTGATTATCGCTTCCAAGTATTAAAGTCCCTTTGTCTCCATATATTTCAATCCAAAAACCTCTGCCATGTCTTGATACAGATGAAAGAGTTACTTGAGCAGGGACAATTGAGTGAGAGTTCATATCAGAAAAGTTCAATTGTGCTAAACAAATATCTTCACTAGTAACTTTCTTAAACGTTTTATCTATTGGACAAAATCTTTCTTTTATAGAAGTTGAAGTGCTTCCCTTTACTTCAATGGTTGGACCAAAAAACCAATGCAATATATCAAAAGCATGTGTTCCAAGTGCACCAATTACTCCACCACCTTTCTCTTTTTCTGAATACCAGTTCCAGGTCCTTTTCTCATCGGCTCTACTACTCATAATCCAATCGAGTTTTATTAGCCAGGGTGTCCCTATTAAGTTTTCATCAATAATTCTTTTAGCTTTCATAAAAAGAGGCACAGCTCTATATTCAAAATCAACAGCTACTGAGAGTCTTTTCTTAATAGATATACGTTGTAGCTCCAAAATCTCTTCGCTGTTTAAAGCAATTGGTTTCTCTAGCAAAAGATGTTTCCCTGCCTCTAAGGCTTCAATTGCAAGTCTAAATCTATGTTCTGGAGGTGTTGCAATTATTACTGCATCTATATTTGGATCATTTATTAGAGTGGACCACTCTTTATAACCTGATAGAGAATTGTTGTCTTGAAGAACTTTGTTTAAACGTTCTTTCCTTGGATGCCATATGCCAACAGGGCTTAAGGCTTTACTATTGTATAAAGCAGGTAAATGTACTTTTTCTCCAAAACCTAACCCTGCTAATCCAACACGGATTTTTGAATTTGTGCTTAGAGACGAAACTGTCATCTTTATTTCTTTATCTTTGCAAGCATACTATTCTAATTGTCTCCTTAATGAGTAAATCTCAATTGGAACTTTGCCATTAAGCTGTTGCTTGTTGCAAACCATTTATAGATATGTCTTTGAATAGACTGTTTTTATAGTCAATCTTCATACTGTAAGCGAACTCATCATTACTTTCACAATAATTATATGCAGTTTTACATAGAGACCATTCACTGTAAATTCATTTGAGCTTACTGCTACTAAACTGTTTCTATCAATCAATTGTAGTCCATTTCTTTTAATAAGTGTAAAAAGAAAAATGAGAATTTAAAAAATAAACTTATTAAGAGAGTCTTTATTGCTCTGCTGTTTTTCTAATTTAATAGATAGCCTATTCTCCTTTCTGATAACCATGTAAGATTAATAATGTTTCAAGTGTTTTCCTTAATTGAGTTCTAGGAATAATTTTGTCTACAAAACCGTGTTCTAATAGATATTCAGCAGTTTGAAAATTTTCAGGAAGTTTCTCACGCAAAGTTTGTTCAATTACTCTTCTTCCTGCAAAACCTATTAGGGCTTTAGGCTCTGCAAGAATAAGGTCTCCCAGCATTGCAAAGCTTGCTGTTACTCCCCCTGTTGTTGGATGAGTAAGTAGCGGCATATATAAATGTCTAGCTTCTCTATGCCGTTCTAATGCCCCGGAAATTTTTGCCATTTGCATGAGACTTAACATCCCTTCTTGCATACGTGCTCCACCAGAAGCGCAAATAATTAGTAAAGGAAGTTTCTCGGAAGTTGCTTTTTCTATAAGTCTTGTTATTTTTTCACCAACAACGGATCCCATTGAGCCACCCATAAACCTAAAATCCATGACAGCTAGAGCCAATGAAATATTTTCTACTTGGCAAAGTCCTGTCATGACACCATCTTTCATTCCTGTGCTTGCTTGACTTTCCCTAAGTCTGTCTGCATATGCACGTCTATCTTTGAAACCTAGCGGGTCTAAAGGGGACAAGTTTTGGTTCAAAGCTTTGAAACTACCTTCATCAACTAATAGCTTGATCCTTTCTTCGCAATTAATTCTATTGTGATGTCCACAGTTGTTGCAAACATTGGCATTGGAGAGTAGATCTTTTCTATAGACAACTTGGTTGCATTCTGGGCACTTGCCCCACAAGCCATCGCTTTCGTCTGTTTCTTGGATAACCTTTCCAACAAACTGATCTTTTCTTCTTGCTGCAAACCAATCAAAAAGAGACACAGGATAAAAGTGTTCTAAATTATTAATTAAACTATCTTACAAAGAATTCTACAATCCCCCAATCTTTGTCCAAAATCCAGACACTTTGCATAGATATACAAATGAAAGGTGCAAATGGAAAAGCCTGCCATGGTTTAAGCCTATTGAATATTCTCCCTACAAGGCTAAATATTGCAGCTGTTATAAAAGCCATTGCTATGGCAGCATTATTACCATTAGTGCCAAGCAAGGCCCCTCCTAGAGCAAATAACTTTACATCTCCATTTCCAAGCAAGGTTCGTTGAGCAATTCTTTTTCCTATAATTGAGAGGAAACTCATAAAAACAAATGCAGTAATTGCGGCTATAAGATGATTCTTGATTTGTTCAGAACTAATATTAAATGGATTTATAATTAGAATCATAAAGAGGATTGCAGCGCTGAGGTTAATCGTAATGTTGCTAACTTCCATCTTATCTATATCATTAATAGAAATACTTATCAAGATGGATGTTATTAGCAAATTTATTAAATAGGTAATAAATATATATTTTGAAGACGATCCTTCTAGAAAAGGATAGAGATATAAAAGTGAATGTATGGCTATAGTTATTCTTTTTAAGATTGACTTGTTAAGCTTTTTAATTTCCTTTTCCATATAAATTAGTTGATAAACAAATCTCAGGATAAGATTGTCATGAAAAGTTCTTGAGTTTAACTTTTACTAATATTAGTAGAAGATTTTATATTGTATTGATGTTATTTTTCTAAGTGCTAAATTATTTACTAAGCTGATTTTTTCTCTTCAATTAATCGATGAATAATAGGGGTAAGGATTAATTCCATAGCGAAACCCATTTTACCCCCATTAACTACAATGCTTGTCGGACTTGACATGAATGAATCATTAATCATTCCAAGAAGGTATTGGAAGTCTATCCCCCATTTCTCTCTAGCCCCTTTACGGAAATGGATGATTACAAAACTCTCATCTGGTGTAGGGATGTTTCTGCAAATAAATGGATTTGATGTATCTATTGTGGGAACTCTTTGAAAGTTGATATCTGTTTTACTAAATTGAGGGCAAATATGATTAATATAATCGGGCATTCTTCTTAGAATTGTTTCTACAATTGTTTCTGCTGAGTAACCTCTTTCTGCATTGTCACGATGTATTTTTTGAATCCATTCTAGATTTGTAATTGGAACAACACCTACAAGTAGGTCAGCATATTTAGCAACGTCATATCCATCTCCGGAAACTCCCCCATGAAGTCCTTCGTAGAAAAGTACATCGGTACTTTTAGGAATCTCTTCCCAAGGGGTGAATTGTCCAGGTCCTAATTCAGTGCCTAACCTCGCATTATGCTCTTCAGCTTCTTCTTGGCTATGAAGGTAATATCTTTTATTCCCTCCACCATTCTCACCATATGTTCTAAACAGTTCTTCAAGCTTATCGAAGAGATTCGCTTCAGGTCCAAAATGAGAAAAGTTCTCTCCCTTAGCAAGTGCTTCTGCCATAGCTTGCTTCATAGGACTTCGCTCAAAGCGGTGATAACTATCACCTTCAACAACTGCCGGAACAATCTCTTCTCGAGCGAAAATGTGCTCAAAAGCCCTTTTTACGGTGCTAGTTCCAGCTCCTGATGAACCGGTTACTGCTACAACTGGATGACGCTTCGACATCTCCGACTTTACTTTTAAAATTACTTATAGATTTTCGCAGGTCATAGTCTTTGTAGTTGATTCTTCTAGACAGTTTCTTAATCTTGTTATTTATTTATAGAGCTTAAAGGACCTTGAGGATTTCATCACCAATTTCTTTGCAGCCCAATTTCTTACTTGAAGTTCCGCCAATTAAATCATTGGTGCGGAAACCCTTATTGAGAACTTTGTCAACAGCTTTTTCTAGATTTTCAGCAGCTTCTATTTCATTAAGGCCAATCTTCAACATCATTGCAGCTGAAAGAATCATAGCAATAGGGTTGGCAAGATTTTTGCCTGCTATATCAGGAGCTGAGCCATGAACAGGTTCAAAAACCCCTGGGCCAGAAGACCCTAGGGAGGCTGAGGGTAACATGCCTATAGAACCAGTTAGCATTGCTGCTTCATCGCTAATGATATCGCCAAATAAATTACCAGTAAGAATGACATCAAATTGCTCGGGCCTTCTCAATAGTTGCATGGCAGCATTGTCTACATATTGATGATCGAGTGTTATACCTTTGTATTTCTTTCCTGTATTAATTACTCTTTCTCTCCAGAGTTGGCTTACATCTAAAACATTAGCTTTATCAACCGAACATACTTTTTTCCTTCTATTTTCGGCTAATTTAAAAGCTATTTCAGCTACTCTATCTATTTCATGGTTAGTGTAACTCATAGTATTAAATGCTCTTTCTCCGCCTTTCTCAAGGTTTATTTTTCCTTTTGGATGCCCAAAGTAAATACCTCCTGTTAGTTCCCTAACTACAACAAGGTCAACATTTCTAATAATTTCTTCCTTTAAAGAACTTGATTCTATTAATGCTTCAATTATCTTTACTGGCCTAATATTTGCAAATAGACCTAGTTTTGACCTTAAGCTTAGCAATCCAGTTTCAGGCCTGTTCTCCCTTGGTAATGAGTCGAATTTTGGATTCCCAATGGCAGCCAAAAGAACAGCATCAGAGTCCTTACATGTTTTCAGTGTATCTTCAGGCAAAGGGTTTCCAGTTGATTCAATTGCACTACCACCAAAAGGTTTCTTATCAAAATTAAAAATAAGATCATGTTTATTCGCTAAAGCCACAAGGATCGTTTGAGTGACCTTAGAGATTTCAGGACCAATACCATCTCCGGATAAGAGAGTAATTTTGTAATCTTTCATAGTTTTCCTTGAAAGTATTTTATGTATCTATAAAGAGTGATTTTAAGTTATTGATTCAGTTTTCTTAATGCTTTTGCTATTTCTGGAAGTTTTTTGAAATTAGCTGCACATCTTAGCCAAAGCTTGTTTGAGATTGCTGGGAAACCACTAATTGTTTGCCCTGCTTCAATATCAGCATGAATCCCACATTTTGAGCTTGCAATTACATTTGCACCAACCTTTACCCTATTAGCAACACCTACCTGACCAGCCAGAATAACTCCATCTCCTATATCTGCTCCACCTGCAATTCCTACTTGTGAAGCCATTGCACAATTTTTACCAACAGTAACACCATGACCTATTTGAACAAGATTATCTATTTTTGTTCCTGCTTTTATAAGAGTTTGTCCTACAGATGGGCGGTCAATTGTTGTTCCACATCCAATCTCTACATTATTTTCTAAAACTACAATCCCAGTTTGGGGCATTTTTTTCCAACCTTTATTTGTTGGAACAAAGCCAAATCCTTCTGATCCAATTACAGCGTTCGAATGTACAACACATTCATCGCCTAATTTAGAATTAGGATGAATAACAGCATTAGCATGTAATATATTATATTTTCCAATATTAACATTATTGTATATAACTACCCCTGGATAAATGATAGTATAATCATCAATTTTGCTCCCTGAACCAATACATACATTTGCCCCAATAGATATATTTCTTCCTAATTCAACATTATCTCCTATTACCGCAGATTTATGTATCTCCTTTACAGGAATATATCCTGGGTGTAGTTTCTCTAGAATTTCTGCAAATCCAACTCTTGGATCTTGTACTGCTACCCAAGAAATGTTTTTTGAAACAGCTTTTTGAATCAATGATTCTTGATCTGGAAGGATTAATGCAGATGCTTTTGTTTTATCAAATTTGTTTATTAAATAGCTTCCTTTTTCTAGAAAACTAATCTCATTCTCTTTTGCATGTTCTAATGAAGCGGCCGAGGTTATTTGCGGATTAGAAAGAATAGAGTATCTCTCTACTCTAGATTCACCTTTTTCTAGGACTTCTAATAATTGGTTGAAAAACATTGCTTTAAGTAATTTTGGAAAAGAAAAACAGCACCTTAAATAATTAGATCACTAGAAAGTACAAGAAAATCCCTATGAACAACAACAGGTGATTGTTCTAATTTTATAGGATTAATAATTCTGTCTCTTAAAACTTCACTACTTAATGAGCTTATTCCTTTTGCAATTTCTTTGCCGTCTATACTATGAATTACCACAGGTTGGTTTGCTGAAAAAGTGCCTTCAACACTTCTTATCCCAACAAATAGAAGAGAAGCACCTTTGTTCTGTATTGCACTTGAAGCGCCCTCGTCGATATAGATGACTCCTTGAGTATGAAGTGCATGTGCTAACCAGCTTTTTGTTGACCCTAATGGGTTAGTACTTGGGTGAAATACCGTTCCGCCTCTTGAACCATTTAATATTTTCCCCAAGATATTTGGTTCTCTACCATCCGCAAGCTGAACTGTAATGCCATTTGTAGTTGCTATTTGGGCTGCTCTTAGTTTTGTCTTTATACCTCCTGTACCCCAACTACTATCATTTATAGAGTTGTTTTGGATCTCCTTCAATTCTCTCGCATTATGAACATCGTTTATAGGCCTTGCTTGCTTGTTAGTCCTTGGGTTTGAAGAATAGAGCCTATCTATATCAGTTAGTAGAACTAATTGGTGGGCTGAAGTGGCAGTTGAGACCAAAGCAGAAAGTGTATCGTTGTCGCCATATTTAAGCTCTTCATTTGAAATTGAATCATTTTCATTAATTATAGGTAGTACTTTCCAATCAAGGAGTTTTTTAATTGTCAAAGAAGCACTATTAAAACATTTTTTTGATTCAAAGTCTGAGCGCGTTAGAAGTATTTGGGCCACATTAAATCCATGACTTTGCATTGCTTTTTCATATAGCGACATTAAATAGCCTTGCCCTACAGCTGCAGAAGCTTGCAATTCATTCAGATCTTTTGGCCTTTTCTTTAAACCAAGACGATTACAACCTAATCCAACAGCTCCACTTGAAACTATTATTATTTGATCTCCTTTGTTCTTAGCTTTTGCTATACATTTACAGTAGGCATTAATCATACATTCTGTATCAAACTCTCCAGAACCTCTAAGTAAACTCGTGCCTATTTTTATAGTCCATAGTTTCATTTTTCCATAGCCCCGAATAGCGATGCTATTTTCAGTTCGATTCTCTGCATCTTACTATTTAAATATGGAAGACCATCTGAGTTAGTTGGCTTAACTAATATTGTGTATATTCCTAGCCGATTACCAGCAAGGATATCTGTGAATAGCCTGTCACCAATAATGGCGACATCTGTTTTTCTTTCTCCCGTTTTAGTTAAGTAATTCAAAAGCTCTCTTCTACTAGGCTTAGATGCTTTATATGAGTAGGTTAAATTAACTTGATTTGCAATATCTTCTATTCTATTTCTCGAAGGATTATTGCTTATTAGATGAAGGTTGAAATAATTCTTTGATACCTTTATCCAGTCTTTGACTGAATTGTTAATATGATTTTGTTTTCTTGGTAGTAGTGTTCCGTCAACGTCTAATAAAAGAGACTTAATCCCTCTAGAGAGTATTTCTGATTGAGAGAGATTTATAATAGATACTCCGCTATTCCAGCTAGGTTCAAGTAATTTTACTTTCATTGGTTCTAGAAATCTCTCTGATCGAGCTCCGCTTCTATAAGTGGTTGAATTTTATCAAACTCTTCTCCTTCAAGAACTATTGCCTTACCATCTTTTATTTCTCCTACTACAAAAAAAGGATCGAGAGGAATATAAAGTCCATATTCTTCATTTTCTACTTTGAAATTAACAAGTAATTCGTATAGTTCAGAGTCTTCGTCGAAATCTTTCTCCTCCAGCTCTTCTGGCTCTGGTTCTTCTAGTTCTCCAGTAATAGTTAAAGTTACGGCTGAACGAATCAGTCTTAAGTCATACTCTTGAAGAACAACATCAGCAACTTCTAGAATTGGTTCTTTTTTTTTAATCGTTTTTATGAGCTCTGGGTCGTTGTCTTCTCTCAAACGAAATAGTGAGACAGGCGTATCAACTGGAGTGAGAAGGACGTACTCAGTCTCATCAATAGGAACTATTTGTTCTAAGAAGCACAGTAGCTCATTACCATTACTGTCATTAACTAGAAGAGTGGGTACTTCATTATTGTTTGGAGCTTTGGATTCTGACATTAGATTTTCAAATGTTTAATAGCTCTACAAGGACTTTGTAGGCAGCTTTATTTTGGATATAGGGCAAAGATCAGGACCTTCTCTTAGCCACTGTTCAAGTAGAAGAGCAGCAACTGCACTGTCAAGCTGTCCTGTTCGATCATTTTGAAGATTGAACTTTTGACTAGCTTCCCAGCTGCTGCTGTGTTCATTAACCCAAGCTAATGGTAAACCAAGTTTAATTGCCATTTTTACTCCATATTTATGGCAATGGGATGCCTGGATTGTAAATTTGCCATTTTCGTCTAGAGGTAATCCAACAACTAAACCATTAACTTTTCTGTATAGACAATGTAATTCTATAGTCTCAAAATCTTTCTGAAAAGACTTCCTATTAATAGAAGGTAGTTTAGTAACTGTTATTCCAAGTGGGTCGCATCCTGCTAGTCCAATTCTCTTGTGACCATAATCGATGCTTAGAACAGAAGTTGGTTTTGGTTTTAGCAATTTTTTAATACTTAAACTAACTAGGGAGATGGAATTGGGATATTAGGAGGATTTAGGGTATCAAGCATAGTACTTAGGGAAGTGTTTTTTTTAAAAGAGAATTTCTTTTCGTTTCTTTGTAGATTGCTCTTGCTTAGCAGTACTTTTTGGTTGATTTCTTCTAATCCAATAAATTTAAATAGATTTTTTAAGTAATCATCCTTACTATCACATTCTATAGTCAAAGACTTATCTTTAGTAGTAATTGTTTTGATGATTGCAGGTAAGGCATATTTTAATCTTTCATCCCATGCAAGATTCCTTATTACTTTAAGTGTATTAATATCATCAGGGAAATTCTGTTGTATAATTCCTGCTACGGCTACCGATTTTTTAAGACTATGAAGATAAAGTATACGAGTTAGCTTAATACTTAATTGAGTTATATCTGATGATTTACGATCAATTATACTCCTTAGCTGAAGAGATTGCCCAGAATTCTCTATTCTCCAAAGATCTTCTGAATTATCTATATTTACTTGTTCCCAAGTAAATGAAAATCTTTTTTCATTAAAATTAGAGCTATGAGTTTCATTTAAATTAATTTCGTTAGGGGACCATACAGTTATGAACTCTTGGGGTTGAAAACCTAGTTCCCTTAAAATAGAAAGCTCTTCTGTACTATCAATAGGATACTTTAGTATCCAGCTATTAATATTACACATCTTGACATCTAAAGAATATTTTAGAAGCCTTAATTTGATCTCTCTTAATGTATTATACTCTGGCTTATTATATATTTTCGGGAAGGAAATAGACCAGCATGTACCTCTTCTGTTGTTTGGCTTAATTAATATTGAGGCTATTAATGAATTTCCTTCTGTTGCAACTAGGCAAACTGGTTGTTTCTTTGAAACTAAGTGTGAAAATGTACTCTCGATTTTGGCGATCCATCCTCTAAGCAGAAGTAAGTGCAGTTTTCTTAATGGATCTAGGTGTCTTTTTCTGCCAAGATAGTAGAGATGGTGAATACGAAGATAACCCACACTTATCGCTTTCTTCGATTTTTCTGTTAAAAGTGGAAAAAGCGCTCTTGTCAATTTTCTTTGGGCAACTTGCAACTTTACTTGTAATTATATTAGCTAGGTCTGATGATAACTAGTGGTGTTTGCTCATCTGCATTACCTGCAGGATTTGACCGTAATGCTGAAGAAATTAGTTTTGTATCGGTACCTTTGCTAGATGCCAGTATTTTTACTTTACCTAGGTCATTAACATCCACTACTGCAACTTGTGCGCCTAATCTTTTTGATAGTTCTTGACAATAGCGTTTAGAATCCTTTGGGCCTAGAACTATAACTTGATCATAAGGAACTGTCGTACCTGTTATGTCATCTATAAGTCTGGCCTGCTCTCCTGCAAGTCTATAAAAAATACCTTTAATTTTAAAAATCTTAAATAAAGAACCTATCAACCAGGCAAGAACAACTCTACCTGCTCCTACTTCATTAATAAGTGATTGCATCCCACATGCTGTCGCCAGACTACTGGTTGGGTGAAAGAAATAGCACAGAACCTTTGAGAGAAGGGTCGTATCGATTACGCTTGGATGTATGTACCTACCTTGCATAATTGCTAAAGGTGTTTCCCCTATCGTTACGATATCACCAGGCAATATCTTTTCAAATGCATACTTATAAACTGTACTTACGGGATCATCAAGTACTCCTAGTTTATGAGTTTTGATGGGTATGGAGGTATGAGTGCTTGTGATATTCTTATCAAGCTCTATTTCTAAATCTGGAAATTTAATTGGAGCAACAAAACCTTTCCTGTAGTTCTTTCTACCAAAAGGACCATAGCTTACCCATAGAATATCAATCCAAAGGCTATCAATATCTTTAAGATAGTTTCTATCTTTTTTATCTTTTAAAGTCAAGCTAAATTCGACAATTGCTGAGGAGCAATTTTTTATTATAAAAGATTGCCAGTAATCATCTCTTCTATTAGGTAAACCAATATTTTTAGCCATTAAACTAGTTTTAACTCTGATATTATTTGTTTCTGTCTCACTAAGAATTAATGGTAGTATTTTGAACTCTGGGATCATAACTTCAAATCTTTTATGAGGGTTTTTAATCTCTATGCTACCTTCTATTTCTATTGATGAGGCTAGTTTATTTACTTTTATTCCAATTGGATTTAAGATAAGAGGAGAATCATTATTTGAGAAATTAGATAATAGTATAAAAGTTATAATAGATATAAAAATTATGAATATTATAAGCATAATTTTATTTTTGCAATTTGTTTAAACTATTATAAAGGAATTTTTATTTCTTTAATGTAAAATTAGATATTTATAATATTCTTACCTTGGGTCCGCATAACCATCCTTAGAAGCTTCGCTATTATATTCATTGAAGCTCTTTATTGTAATGTTGAATTCAGGTTGATCTAGTCCAGAAGACTTACTTATTGCTTCATTAAGTTGATCTATTGGAATCTGACCTTCTTTATCGAGTTGCACTTCACCGTTTCCATCCAAGACAACAATTTGTGGAATATTACCATGCCAATAATAGGCAGGATCTTTTCTATCATTTGTATTTACTCCTTGCAATTCATCTGTAGTAATTGGTATTATATCTATAGAAGTTGCCCAGAGTAATTTAAGTCCTGATATGACTGCGGCATATTGTTTGCTAGTAGCACTATCGTCTAAATAGTAAAATATTACGCTGGTTCTTTTATTACTAATCGAGTCAGATATGCTTGATGCTGGTGGAACTAACGAACCATTACCAGCGTATATAGGAAAGATGTTACCATCAAAACTGTTAGTGTCTCTTGCTGAGTATGCTGGCTGAACTGATACACAAACTAAAAATATCAGGGCTGTTAAAGATGCAACAATGCTATTCATTATTTATTGTTTAATGTGCTTAATATATTCGGAATAAATTGAATTGTTATGTGATGCATTTATCTTGAAATAGTTCTTCCCATTCCTTGGGCGATCCCTTTGCCAACAAGGCCTATAGCTCGCCCGAGGATATTTGTTAGAACTATTACCATAAAGTCTCCTAAATACTTTAGCAATGCTTGAAGCTGAGGTGCAAGGGCATCTCTTGCTTCAACTAAAAGAGTTACTTGCTTTTGCCACCAACCGAGTTGCTTAAGATCTTTATCTCTTGCTTCATTAATCAAGCATATCTCTATTTTGCCATTACTTAGCTTGAATAGTTGACGTTTGCTTTCATATAATTGTATCGGACGTTCTATCATGTACTGCCATCTACGTTGACTATTAAGTTGATTCCGAAGTCTTTCAAGTTCTCTTGTGGAGAAGAACTTTGGCTTTAGAAGGTACTCTCTTAGCTCTGGCCAATCTGAACATGCACTAATTAATTCAGCACCAATTAATTCACTTGTTCTTAAAACCCAATTCATTATTAAAATTTCTAGATTGATAAGTGCTCTTGGATCATCAGATGTAAGTAAATTACCTTCTACTAAGATAGGTTTATTAAGTATTAATGAATCGAGAAATATTGAAGGGTCTGGAAGCTCTTCGTCTTTTTCGTTAAGATCAGATATATCTATTAATTTATCTGAAACAGATATAAGTTCACCATTAATTGTCATTCTATTATAAGTTCCACAAATATCTCTTAAAACTTGCTTCCTAAGCTCTGTCTCCAGTGAGGACCAATTTTCTAGGTAATTAACCTCATCAACTTCTATTTCTTGAAGCCTTCTAAAGACTTTATTTAGTTGATCTAAAATTATTATAAGTAGGAGCTTTTGCTTATTATTATGTAAGCTTTGTATGGCAAATATAGAACCTGTATTGTTTTCTATTCCAGATTCTATTGCTAATTTACTACGTCTATAGATTTCATTCCATACGGCCTTAGAATTCTTTTCTGAAATATTAATGTTAGTTGCGTAAGATCTTTTTTTCTTAATAGGATTCTTATCATTTGTAAGTTGTGACATATATATTGGAGACCAAAACCAAATTAATAATGATTTAGCTACTGAAACCTCACGTTTTCTTGCTTTGGTTACGATTGATAAGAATATGTTATTAGTATTAAATTTAGAAATTCCTTCAAGTCTTTTGAGCTCTCTATTTATATTTTCAAGGCTATTGGATAGGAGCCAGCTACCTAGATTGTAAAGAGAAATATTTTTTCCCTGAGTGTCGTTTTTGAGCAACTCATTAAGTCTAATAATCCTACCTCCATTTATAAGATTATCTATGGAAGTGTTGAGTAGCTCTATATCTGGATCTTGGAGGATTCCCTCGCATTCAAAATTTAGAAGTTGAGCGGGTTTTATCGAAAGTTTTGGTGGAAGTAAAATGAGAACTGGGGATGGATTCCATTTTTCTTTAATACGCTTTATCTCATTTCTTGTGGTACTTTCTAATTCTAAGCTATCTATTGACCAGATCACTAGTGATGGATGTCTGGTTAAATACTTTTGCCTTAGAAAAATCTCTATAGATTTGTTTTTTGCAGTTAGCTGAAGCGATAGTGTCTCACCGAGTAGATCTGGTGCAATTAGTAAGATTTGCTTAGAAACGCCTTCAATCAAACCCTTTTCCAGAAAATACTTACTCTAAAGTTAACTAATTTTCCTCCTCTATTCCAGTCCTTTTTTTGTGAAATGTTTTTTTCCAGTTTTAGGCTAATTACTTAGCAGGTTCCGATGTTTTTAGAAGTTATATCGTTTATATTTTGGTTCTTGGCAATTCGTATTGCTTCAGTTAGATCTATTTCTCCATCATAAAGGGCTCTACCAATGATTACACCGCAAATCCCGTAACGTTCTAAAGGTAATAAAGACAAGATATCTGCAATACTTCCTATTCCACCAGAAGCTATAACAGGAACATTCGAGACTGAGGCTATTTCTTTTAAGAAATTTAAATTTGGACCCTCAAGTGTTCCGTCAGTTGAGATATCTGTACTGATTATTGCGCTGACTCTGCTCTGAGAAAGGTTTTTAACTAGATCGGTTGCCTTTGTTTTACTCTGATTGATCCACCCCCTTGTTGCTACTCTTCCATCCTTTGCATCTATTCCTAAAATTATTTTACCTGGATATTTTGAAGAAAGCTTTTTGACTATTTCTGGCTTCTCTATTGCAAGTGTTCCCAAAATTACGTGGTCAATACCGGTATTTATTAAATCCTCAGCCCTTTCTTCGCTTCTTATACCTCCTCCAATTTGAATAGGTATCGTCAATTCTTTTTTTATAGCTTTAATGGTGAGATCGTTAACTGGTTTTCCTGTTTTGGCTCCATCGAGGTCCACCAAATGTAACCGCGTTGCCCCCTTCTCTTGCCAAATGAGTGCTTGTTGGATTGGGTCGCTACTAAATTCAGTTACAAGATTGTAATTTCCTTGATGAAGTCTTACGCACTTGCCTCCTAAGAGATCAATAGCTGGAATGATTTCAATCAAAATAATTTTATTATCTTCTTATATCCTGCATTGCTATGGTTTTGTTTGCAAAGCACTTAACGCGCTTGAATAGACCTGAACTTGCTTTGAAATTGTGAAAACTCTTGTTATGGGAGGTACTCGCTTTGTAGGGAGGACCTTGGTGAAAAAATTAATAAAGAAAGGTTATGAATTAACAGTGTTTACTCGTGGTAACAACCCTGTCCCAAATAATGTTCTTCATATACAAGGCGATAGGGACTCGAACGAGCTCAATAAACTAAAGGGTATGAAATTTGATGTGATCATTGACAGTTCAGGAAGGAATCTAGAACAGACAAAAAATGTAATTGATATTACCGGGCCACCATCGCATCGCTTTCTCTATGTTAGTTCAGCTGGAATCTATAAAGATTGCTTTACCTTGCCTTTAGATGAAGATTCAAAAATTGATGAATCTAGTAGACATATAGGTAAGGCACATACTGAAGAATGGTTGAAGCAAGCGAAAATACCTTTTACTATCTTTCGCCCAACTTATATATATGGCGCAGGAAATTACAATCCAATAGAAGAATGGTTCTTTGATCGAATTGTACACAACCGTCCTATTCCCATTCCATTGGATGGAAGTACTATTACTCAACTTGGTCATGTTGAAGACTTGGCAGATGCTATGGTGATAAGCCTTGAAAAAAATGTTGCTAAAGATAGTATTTATAATTGCTCAGGTAAAAAAGGAATTACTTTCAAAGGCCTCGTATATGCAGCATCAATAGCTTGTGGTATGGATCCTAACGAGATAAAATTAGTTCCTTATGATCCTAAAGGATTAGATCTTAAAGCTAGGAAAGCATTTCCACTTAGGATTAATCACTTCCTAACAGATATATCTTTAATTGAAAGAGAATTAAATTGGAATCCTAAATATGGAATTGATGAAGGACTATTAGATAGTTTTAATAATGATTATCAGAAAAACTCTTCAACCAAACCAGACTTTAATATGGATATTAATATTATTGGTTATTAATATATCTTAGCGCAGAGATTATTGAGATAACTATAGAAGCCCAAAGGAGTAGATAGCCAAGCTCATTTAGAGGAATTAGCATGTTGTTTAATGCTATTTGCTTGGGCCATAAGATTAATAAAAAACTTAAAAATTGAAGAGTTGTTTTTAATTTAGCATCTATGGAAGCCGATGCATCTTTTGAATTATTAGATCTCCATGCTGTAATCAAAATCTCTCTACTGATTAATAACCATATTGCCCAAATAGGAAATATTTTTAATTGTGATATCCATAAAAGGGGAGCTAAGCTCATTATTTTGTCTGCTAATGGGTCAATTCTAGATCCCCATAATGAACCTCCTCCAGCTTTTCTTGCTAGGAACCCATCAAGCCAATCAGTTAAAGCTCCTATTATAAGAAGGCACCATGCTAGAAATATCTTGTTTTGTGAAAGTAAAACAATTAAAGGTAATCCAAGAAATAGTCTTAAGATACTAAGAGAATTAGCAGAATTCCTGTAATTTATTTTTCTTATTAAGTTCATATTAGTTACTTATATATATGAAATTAGCACAACTATTATCCTAGGGTAGTTTTGACATAGAGGAAGTAGTAGGAGAATTAACATTTATTTGTTTTACATTCTATATATATATATGTAGTTTTGTATGCTTATACTAGTATGATTTGTGAAAATGTATTGGAAAGGGTGACTTATTTCCTTCTAATTGCTTTAGCTGCCTCACTGGTGTCAATGCTTTATATTGTTCGTCGATTAGAGGATAGCTAGTTCTTCTTTGCTATTCTCTTGGCTCGAATTGTTTAATATTGTTTATTCTTCGCTGATTTCATGAAAACTCTGAGACTTAATTTAAACACTGGATCTGATGTTAAACTTTCTTTAGAAAATCTTTGCGAAAAATCTAATATAAACGGTTTTGTACTTGGAGTCGTTGGAGATCTTTCTTCAGCTGTTTTTCAATGCCCTAATAATCAAGATAAAACCTTTTTAGGAGGTAAGCTGGAAATTATTACTTTGAATGGCTCTTTATCTCCAAGCTTAGTTCATCTACACCTTAGTATTTCAGATACAAATTGTCAGGTTTGGGGGGGACATTTAGAGAGAGGTTCAATAGTTTTAAAAGGTGTAGATATTCTTATTGCAGTCCTTTCAGATGTTGAAACGCAATTGTCTATAGACCCAATAGGTTTAAATAGTAAATCAAACTCAAGATTAGAGATAGCTACCTTGCCTGACTGTAGGTGGTCAGCTAGAATTAAAAGAATATTAGACTCAAGGAAAATTTCATATAATAATATTTTAGTCAAAGACGATATTGATTTTAAAATCATAAAGGAACGAAGTGGAAGTTCAACCTTTCCCCAAGTATTCATCGATGGACAATATATAGGAGGTTATACAGAGTTTCTATCTTACTATTCCTCTGGTGATTTCTCAAATTATTAAATAATTAAATGGATATTGATTTATTTGTAGAAAATTTCACTAACTTTTGGTCTTCTAAGCCGCCTTGGTGCCAACCCTGGTCGATTCTTTTAACTGGCTTATTTATAATTTCTATCTCCTATTTGTTTGTGCCATTTGTTTGGATTAAGTTATTAGTCTTTATTATTATATTACTATGGTGGTATTTATTCCTCATACTAGCACCCACTTTAGATAATCACAATAAGGACTGATAATACTTATTTAATGTCCAATTCTTTTCATATAAGGGCTTTAGATGATAGTGATGTAAGTATGGTTACATATTGGTCAAGGAATGAAGGCTTCTCTCCTGGTTTAGGAGACGTTTCCATATATAAAAATACAGACAAGCAAGGACTATGGATAGGCTGTCTAGACGACTTTCCCATTGGTTGTATTGCAGGAGTTAAATATAATTCTCTATACGGATTCATTGGGTTATTTATTGTAGATAAAGCTTATAGGGGGAATGGTTATGGCGTTAAGCTCTGGCGCCATGTTATTAATAATCTTTCGAATGTCTGCTGCCTAGGAATAGAAGCAGCACCAGATAGAATTATTGATTATCAAAAATGGGGGTTTAGACCCTCTTCAAAGACAACTAGATGGATAATAGATGTTAATGATATTTCTCCTATAAATCCAACACTTTCTCATTTAAATGATGATTATTGTCTCCTAGAAGGTAATCAGATTCCTAGAAATATTATTCAAAATTATGATGCAAACAAAGAAAATACACCTAGACCGCATTTTATATCTGATTGGCTTTCACATAAATCAGGAACTGTTCTTGCCATTGTTAACACTAAAGGTTTATGTGTTGGTTTCAGTCGAATAAGACCCTGTCTTTTTAGTAATGGCAATGGTTATAGAATTGGTCCATTAGTAGCTGATACCCCTTTCCTTGCCTCGGCTCTAATTAAATGTCTTCTAATAAAGTACCCAGGAAAAACATTAATTGATTCACCTGGCCTTAATCCATATGCTAGTGAATTGCTTAAATCACTTGGGTTTCAACCATTATCATATACAATTAGAATGTACAAAGGTAAGCAACCGACTATATCGATGAAGGAGATATACGGCTTAGCATGCCTTGAGTTAGGGTGAATTTGTAACTAATACTAGGCATTTATTCCATTGCGTAGGATTGTCTTTTCATCAGTAAGTTCATTCTCTAATTGTTTTATAAGCTTAGAAACAAGTTCCTGAAACTCTGGCTGGCAACCTTTAAATGCAGCTTTATGACGTATAGATTCATTTCTGGTTCTAAGGTCAGTCAACATAAGCTGTAGAGAGTCTATTTTGGCATTGGTTTCCATGGGATCTATGATAAAAGTTAATTATTACTTATAGTATTAAAGCTCTGAATAGCATTTTTCATTGTCAATGGATTGTTTTCTTCACTACTAGTTATTTCTATAATTTTCCCTTTAGCTGTTATTGTCTTTATTGCTTCAATACAACTTCTTGCTACCAACCTTCTGGGTATCGATCCTTCTTCTTGAGTGTTTTTTTCTGTATATAATATATTTTGTTTTTCTAAATTCTCCTCTGTTTCTTTTAGTCCCCCAGGTCTAATAATTGTCCAATCTAAACCACTATTAATAACTTTCTGTTCTCCTATATTTTTCCAAATAAGTATTAATCCAAATAGATTCAAAGGGTGAAATAGTTTACCTGTACAAAGTGAGCTTACAAGAATAATTTGTTTGACACCTACTCTCTTGCAGCTTTCTACTTGATTACCAACTGCAATTGCATCAATTTTAGCAGGACCAGTTAAATCAATATTAGGTCTAGCACCTGTAGCAATTATTAGAGTGTTGACTCCTGATAGAGCGTTATCAAGTTGATTATTATTAAATAATGACAATTTTTCTGTTTTACACGATTGGAGTGTAGGCGGCAGAATAGAACCATTTCTTGTAATTAGTTTTACGTCATATCCTTTCTTTAAAGCTTCCTCGGCCACCCTATAACCTGTTTTGCCTGAAGCACCACTGACTGCAATCTTCATATTTAAACCTATAAACTAATTATACTTTAACGTCTTTTTTCTATTGATGAGAGTAAAAATGTAAATTAATAAATTATGCTTTTTTAGAAATAACCGGCTTTTTCCTTAAAGGGAACATTTCTTTGCATAGATCACATATTCTTCCATCACAACTTCTTGCTTGGCAGTACTCCCTGCCATAGAAAATTATCTGTAAATGCAAACTATTCCATTTTTCTTTAGGGAAAAGAGCTTTCAGGTCTCTTTCTGTTTCTTTTACATTTTTACCAGACGTTAGCTTCCACCTTTGGGCAAGTCTGTGTATGTGAGTGTCAACTGGGAAAGTAGGCATTCCAAAAGCTTGAGCCATGACAACACTTGCTGTCTTATGCCCTACCCCTGGTAATGTTTCAAGGATTTCAATATCACTTGGAATTTGATTGTTATATTGATTAATTATTATTTCTGATAATTTAAAAATGTTTCTTGCCTTTGTTTTAGCCAATCCGAGTTGCCTAATGTAATTATAGATCTTACTTTCTCCTAGATCATACATTTCTCTTGCTGTTGAACCATACCTAAATAGATTAGGACTTATCTCATTTACTTTTTTATCTGTTGATTGAGCACTTAGCAATACAGCAATAAGTAAAGTGTATTCATTTATGTGATATAAGGGAATAGGTGGATTAGGATACTTTTCAGATAGTCTTATCATTATTAAATTAGCCCTCTGCTTCTTGTTCATCTGCTTTTGTCCTTATAAGTTGTGAGTGATTTACACCTACAAATTACTAATCTCTGTCATCATTATGGAGATGATACAAGAAATGAGCAAACTTTAAATTCAGTAAGCTTATCTCTATACAAAGGGGAACTCTTAGGGTTACTTAGACCTTCTGGTTGCGGTAAGACCACATTGCTTCGTCTGATTGCTGGCTTTGAGAAACCATCAGAAGGATCAATTGTTTTTCAAAATCAAATTATATCCTCGTCGTCTTTTCTTTTACCCCCTGAGAAAAGAGGTATTGGGATGGTTTTCCAAGACTATGCATTATTTCCTCATTTAAATGCTTGGGAAAATGTTTGTTTTGGTCTAAGTCAATCGCAAGATAAAGGCAGGGCTATTTGGCTAATGCAGTTACTTGGGCTTGAGAATTTAAGAAAGAGATTTCCACATGAATTATCTGGCGGACAGCGTCAGAGGATTGGCTTAGCAAGGGCCTTAGCTCCAGGAACTTCTATGGTCTTGTTGGATGAACCTTTTAGTAGTCTTGATGTAGAAGTAAGACTTCGCTTGCGAAATGAATTGTCTCGTGTACTAAAAACTTGTTCTGCATCTGGGATATTGGTAACACATGACCCTCAAGAAGCACTTGGTATATGCGATAGAGTTGCGATAATGAGAGAAGGTTTAATTCACCAATGTTCTCACCCACTTGAGATACTAACAAGGCCCAAAACACCTTTTGTTGGCAACTTTGTATTACAACATAATTTAATTAGAATATCATCAGATAACGGTTCATATTTAACACCCTTTGGAAATATAGTTGTAAAATCACATTTAATCAAGGAGAGCCCTCAGACTCTTATGATTGATGATAGTTCATTTGAAATTATACCATCTCCAGCTGCAAAAGGTATTATCAAAGGTAAGGAGTTTAACAATACATCCTGGGTTTTTCGCATAGAATATTGTGACCAAATTGTTAGGGTATCATCTCCACTGGACTCTGATTTAAATATAGGTGACCATTGCGATTTAAGATTCATTAGCGGTAAGTATGGGTATTTATTTCCGGGTTGTATAACATGTCTTCTTAAATGATAAATAGTCATTATTTAAGATTTATTAATATCAAATTATCTACCACATTGGCATTTGCCTCCCTTCCAATTAGAACACTTTTGGCGCTTGCATTTCTTCTTCTTGTAAGCATATATTTCTGACCTTCTCTTATAAATAGGAGAATACTCTGGCATATGCAATTCCATTTATAAATAAGAATTTTGAATGCAATTGAGACTTATTATCATAAAAGAATAAAGTTTCTCTTGGTTCTATGTATCTATTTATTTCTTTCTCTTGTATCATTTGTATATACAAGGATTAAAAATCTACTAGCAGTCCTTACTTCTTGATCTATAACTATTCTTGTCATGACTGATTCAATCCTCAGAAAACTGAATTTAAAGTCAAGCCCTTCGGGAAGAGCAATAGCTCAACCAATGGATGATGCATTGGTTGAGATGCTATACCAACATTTAACGCTTGAGCGAAAAGCAAGTGCTCAATATTTTGCTATTTCCATCTGGTTTGCTGAGAGAGATCTCACTGGATTTTCAAATTTTTTCAAACAAGAGTCATTTGATGAGCATGAACATGCTACTAATTTTGCTAATTATTTAGTTGCTAGAGGGCAGACAGTCGTTCTTCATGATCTAACTGCCCCAAAGCAGAATTGGGATAGCATAGAAGATGTAATTGCTGAATCCTTCCATATGGAGGCTGATGTCACAACTTCTATTCATCAAATATATTCAACTGCTGAAAGGACTAGTGATACACGAACTAATGTCTTTTTAGACCCAATAATAGAAAGCCAGACTCAATCAGAGGATAATTTCGCACATATTTTATCTAGGGTTAGGTTTGCCAATAATGAACCAGCTGCAATATTGATTATTGACGGTGAATTCGAATCAAATAAATAGCTTTATTATATTTTAATTTCAAGAGGTCTTTGGCATAATTCGTTGAATAGCATTGCTGAAAGGCTTTTTTGATATGTGTTATTAAATTCATTTGATATTTCTATTAATTCCATTCTTCTTTGTTTTAGATTCAGAATTTCCTCGAATAGTCTTTTCCTAAGAAACTTATCTTTTGAAATACTATGAGAAAGATACACATTTCTGTATCGTTGACGTATGTATTCAATCTCTCTGCATAAACCTCCAATTAAGGAGTCAGATTCAGTTAAGTATTTATACATTTTAGGCGGATAGTGGAGAGTCTTCAACAAATTCTGGAGCAAGACTCAAGGTACTCTCGCCAGATGGAGCAAGGAGTAGCTCAGCTGATCTAAGTCTGCTAATTAAACGTGTTGATGTAACTCGAGTAGAACCAATTAATTCACCAATTCTTTCATGGGTAAGCCTGAAGGGTAGTTGACACCAGTCCCCGCAACGTCTTCCAAGTCTATTTACTAAGAGTGATAATAAAGCCTGTAGTCTTTGCTCTGCGTTTCCTAAATGTCTGATCCTTAGTAATTGAAGTGTCCATTCATTTACAGCATCAAAACCATTTGTCTCGGATGATTCTATATCAGTCTTAAAGCAAAGTTGAGTGAGAGCCTCAACGCATATGCCTTCGCTACATAATCTATCTGTTCTTAGTTGATCTCCAGATTGCAAGAAGGCTAATGTCATACCTTCCGTTTCCTCACAAGGACAATAGACTCTTGCTATACCTTCAATAACCTCTAAGCATGAATCTGCATTTCTTGCAGATGGATCAAGTAAAACTGTTTGTCCAACAGATACTCTGACTTTAGGTACAGGTCCATCAGGAAGGAAACGGTAGTTCATCTATCAAATATGCTTCTGCTAATGAGAATTAATATCAACAATACATTAAAGCCTGCCTCTTTTGCAACCGATTCTCAATAGCAAGTAAGCTGTTGCGAACTTTCTCCTTTTGCTACTCACGACAGTAACTTTTTATACATTTACTGTTTTCAAGTCATGATTTTTCTATGGAAAGTGTTGAAAAAAAGAGAGAGGCTTAAGCAAGCCTTTCTCTTTTTTAGCTAAATAAGCCCATTAGCTGTTGTTCTAGGTTTCTCATCCAGCTGTGATTTTCGCCTCCTCCATATTGTAAAAATCTTTACCGATTCTTTTGAAATCAAAGCCCATGCTCTAAGCGCATACCATAGATGGCCTTATAGGCAAAAGAAGCCTAGGCAGAAATGTACATTTAATAGCCAAGCTCTTGCATTATGCATTTCTGCAGGAAGGGTGTTTGCAGTATCGGTAAAATAAGGAGCAAACTCAAATTCAAGCTTTAACGCATCACCATAAAGATCTGTTGTATAAATTGTGGTATTCGTAGCGCACAAAATGCAGCTACAAGAGCCAATAAAAATAAGATGATGTCCAAAAATAATAGTCAGCCTATCTGGATCATCCCATTCAAAATAAAATTTCTTTGCTCTTGATTTTTCGGGATAATTACCAAGGTCTACTTCATATCTCATAGAGTGGAGGAGGCCTCCAGCCCCTAATACAGCAGAAAATATGAGATGAATACAGCGATTACTTTGAATCCATAAGGTTCGCTAATAACCCCATTTGAGATTCCACAAATTCCCACTCCAGCTAGATGAGGCAAGCAAATAACGTTTTAGTTACCCATCGGAATTTATGAGTCGTATCGAGCTAGTTCAAAGAGAATCAATCCAACAGCCGAAAACATCATCAAACCTGCATGTGCAGCAATGATTTCCCGGATCGGTTCGTCACCCCTGAGTTACTCGCGTAACAGTCTTAGGTAACGTTGGGCTCCCCATAAGTCTGCACGAGAGTAATTATTAAAAGGCCTGTTAAATTATTTGAGTCTTATTAAAGTAAGTAATCACATTTCATATTGCTTATTATAATTATATCTTTTATACTTATAATTGTATTGATCTTCCATTTTTTTTGTGTCTAAATTTCTTAAAAACACTGTTAAAGGCAACTCTTACAACTTTAACTAAAAACTTTGATTCAATTTTTGGATGACAGTAAAGTCTTTTTTATAGAAAATGAATCATCTTGATGGCAAGTATATAGTTAGTACTTTCGAGAAGGGATTTAATAGGAAATTTTCTGAGAGAAAAAATCTATTTATAGTATTAGGATTATTAGGTGATCTTGATAGTTTTGAATATGTTCAGTCCTTAATAAGATGCTTGGATAAATTAAATAGAAGTGGTATAGATTTGTTTATAGTTGGTATTGGTAATAAATCTTCTAAAGAAAGATTTTGCAACTATACCAAACTTCCTTATAAATATCTAAAAGTAATTGAGAATTCATATTTCCATGACACACTTTGTTTAGATAAAGGACTAAAAATTTCAACTATTCCTATAATAAATTTAATGTTAATGTGTTTGGGATTTGCTTCTCCTGGAACAATATCAGAGGTCTTGCGAGGTTATATTGGTGATAGTAAAGCAAAAAAATTATTTACGAATAGTGATACATCACCAAAATTTTCTTTTTTGAATGTTAATGAGAAGTTTTTTGATCGTATTAACAAATTAGATAGTCAAAGACCATTTGAGTTGGCTACACTTAGATTGATGAATATGGTTGAGGTTTTATCAAATTGGGAAATATATATGATGGATGGAGAGAACCTTACTCAACGTTCAGCTACATTTCTAGTTGATTCTAATTATCATCTATTATATTCATATTACACTAAAGGCTTGTTAGGATTTTCAGAAAATATGTCAAATCCACTAGAATTCTTAGAATTATGAATATAGCTTTAGGAACTATATGAAAAATTTATTCTGCACAAGATGTGGTTCGAATAATATTGTTGCCGACAGAGCATTGGCTGGACGTCTGGTTTGTTCTAAGTGTGGATGTTCTTCTATAAAAGCATCTTCAATTTATATTCCTGGTGGAATTACCATTTTCCTATCCCGTAATAAAAAATTAATTGTAATTAGTTTATTCTTTTTAGTTTTATTTTTCATATTATTAGATTAAGTTATATTTTAGGAAATGCTCTCCAGTAGCCATCTTGATTAACTAGATTTAATTTATAATCATAGAGGTTGCTGATATTACTTGTAGTCATTACCTTTGAGGGCTTCCCATCATTAATTATTTCACCTTTCTTAAGTAGGATTATTCTACTTACCTCAGGTATGATCGACTCTATGTTGTTTGTTGTATAGAATATCGTCACGCCTAATTTTAATAATTCTCTTAGATTACTTAATAATAAATACCTCGATTTTAAGTCTAGATTAGTTGTTGGCTCATCTAATATAAGAATCTTAGGTTGGTTAATAATTGCTCTAGCGATTAAAACTTTCCTTTTTTGACCATCTGATAATTGAGAATAAAATTTATTTGGGAAGTCTATATTTAGTTTATGCATAACTTTAATTAATCTCATATCATGCTCTGAGCTTATCTTCATTTTATTTATTAAACCAAAAGTTCCTTGAAATCCAGAGATAATTATGTCGCTTACTTTCATATGACTTTTAATTCTATGATCTATCTCTGAAGATACAAATCCTATCTTTGATCTCAGCTCCCATATATTTATATTCTTTGAATTGAATAACTTTATATGAGAATTTTTCGAATAAATAGGATACTTTAATTTTGTAATCGTCTTTAGGATTGTAGACTTACCTGATCCATTGGCTCCTATTAATACTGTATTTTGACCTATTTCAAGTGATAGGTTTATATTGTTGATTATATTATTTTGTTTATAACTTATATTTATATTTTTAAGTTCAAGCCAATTAGCATTTCTCAAAGCATACCACTCCACATTGAATATAATTCCCAACTAGAAAATAAAAAGATAGCCAGGTAAAGCCAATTTAACCATACTGGTCTGGGGTTTTCATTCATTATAAAATTATCAGGCAAACTACTCCTATAGGAATGAGGATCCGAATAGCTACGTTTACTAAAATACTTTTATTGTTTTGTTTTTCAAGTGTTGGGTTTGCAGGAGGATAAAGCATAGCTTGATCTTCATGAACGGTGTTTGTATTTGAGTCTTTAGGATGCAATTGCCAAGGGTGGTCTTTTATATCTGAGCTTTTAAACCAATCCCAATAATATTGAACCATTTTATCTTCTCCAAGTAATTTTACATTATCTTTTTCAATGTAGCCCATCTGATTATTGTAGGTTTGTGTCCTTAAAATCATATAGTCCTCAGAGAAGACCTTGTAGAAAACTCTATGTTGCAATTGCTTAAATAAAAGCAGGTTTGTTAGAAGTTTGCTTTTCATGAATTTTCTATAGTGTCTTACAATTACTCTTGCTTTATTTTTTTGCAAGGGGTATATGGTCTAGAACTTGAATATATCTTGCTTCTTCAGGCTCTCCCTTATAGATAACTATTCTTCCAGGTGGTAAGAATTTTATTCTTATGAACTCGCCTTTGGACTTATCTTTATATTTGTATTTGCTTTCTATTTGATTTTCTTCTCTGGTTATTTCTTGATTGAAGCTTGTTATAACGTCTCTATTTACATCATTGTCAGGAATTGTATCACCATGAACCCAGAATAAATGAAGTATATCAAGGTGATTTTCTATGATTCGTGCCCAGTCACATTTGAAATCAACTACTACTTCTTCATATTTGTAGCTTGAAATATCAAATCCATAACTATTAAGCAACCTATTATTTATATTATCGGCTACGACGAAGTCACTTAGGTTGGTTTTCGCTTTTCCATTATAATATATATATACGTAGCCACCTATCTCTTTACATATGTACTGATAAAGATGGATTTTGGATGCATAATTATCGTAGTTTGAATCTACAATATGGTTACAGGTTATACGACTTAAATTTGTACATTCACCTGTAGATGAGTATCTTGCACCGTGATATGGGCATACTAGTTCCCCATCTATAACTTCACCTCCAATAAATGAGGCCCCTCTATGTGGGCAAAGATCCTTAACACATCTCAGATTTGATTCCTTGTCTTTATATATAACTAGTGGCTCATTATAAATTGTAAAATTATAAGGTTTCTTGTTATTAATATCTTTTGAACTACATATTGCGTACCAACCCAAAAGTCCATTCTTAAGTTGATTGTCTGGCTTTTTTGGTTTAGCACTTAACGTTTTTTTTATCATTTATTGATGAGATAGCATTAGTGGAAGAGCTTTCCCTTCCAAGGTTAACTTTATTAAATTGTGCAATTTCGTCTTCGTTCATAACTGATTTGACATTAAAAGAGCGAGATTTTCTTTTAAGCCAATTTTGATACTAGCTTATACGGTGGTCAAAAGACGTTTGCTGGTGTTATTTCAAAGGACTGTAACTTGCCTCAACAATGGATATTCTATAAGTACTTAACTCGAGGTTTGAATTTGTATTGGGTGATTACAGAAGGATCTTGCTTTTGACTTTCTTATGCAGCCTGTTTAGTTCGTAAATACTCAGTGGCTTCTTCGATGTTATTGCAGAACTTGCATGATCCTAAGTAGCAACCTAAATAACGTTGAAATAGTCTTTTGCCCCCAGTGAGTGGATATGTATGAACCGTTCCTCCTTGGGGTGTGCTGTGGACTAGCTCTGGTAAGGCAACCATTTACTTCAATTGTTTTTCTAAAAATGCATTTTTTGTATTGAATTCGCAATGGGTATTTTTTACTAACTAGCTCTTGACATTTTTAAATCCTCGTCATTTTTCTATTTCCTTTTCTATTTTCTAATAAGTTTACAAAAAAAGAGCTCTTATATATAGTTAAAAGAGCTTAAAAGACCTTTTAATACATCATTGTATCGATTTTATATTATTTATTTATATATAGTTTTTAAGCGGATAGGTTTTAAGACTTTCTCTGCGGATAGTGTTAATTCTTTTTTTAGATACACTGTCTTTAGTTTAATTATTTAATTCCTTGAATAAAAAATAATCTTGAAATATTTTATTTGATTTTATTTAAATAATTAAATCTTTAAAATTAAAAACATATCATTAACCTATTTTCTCTAGAGTGTAATTGTCTTTGTCCTTTTTTGCTTTGATTGACGGTAGGGGGGGTGGTTTGTTTTGTTCGCTTGGCAGCATATATAACCAGAAAAGCAAAAAATGATTGCGATAGATAACAGTTTCACTAAGCGATGTAAAGTTTTTAGCCTTCTCTGGCAACTTCTGTATATCTTAGATCGGTATTCTATTACATATTACTCGTGCAGACCTACGGAGACCCCAACGTTTCCTATGCATGGTATGCGGCAAATGCTGGAGCTGTTACAAACAAATCTGGCAGATTCATTTCATCGCATATTGCGCATACGGGCCTCATTTGCTTCGGAGCCGGTGCAAACACTCTTTTTGAATTAGCTCGTTACAACCCTGATGTGCCAATGGGCGCTCAAGGACTAGTTGTTCTTCCTCATCTTGCAGGACTTGGCTTAGGTGGCATATCTAATGGTGTTTTTACTGACACTTATCAGTTGCTTGTAGTTGGCATTCTTCATCTGATCCTTTCAGGTGTATATGCTGGCGGCGGAATGCTTCACGCCTTTAGATACGAGGAAAAACTAGAAAGTTATCCTTCAACATCAAGAGCAAGTAAGTTTAAGTTTGATTGGAATGATCCAGACAGACTTACCTTTATTCTTGGTCACCATTTACTTTTTCTTGCCGGCGGCAACATTCAGTTCGTTGAATGGGCTAAGTGGCATGGAATATATGATCCTGCAGCTGGAGCCGTTCGTCAGGTTGAATACAACCTTGACCTTGGCATGATTTGGAACCACCAATTTGATTTCCTTTCTATTAGTAGCTTGGAAGACATTATGGGTGGTCATGCTTTCTTGGCATTCTTTATGGCTGCTGGTGGCATCTTCCATATCCTTACTAAGAATTATGGTGAGTACAATTCATTTAAAGGAGCTGACATCCTTTCTGCTGAGTTCGTACTTTCTACTTCATTAGCAGGAGCAGCTTACACAGCATTTGTAGCTGCTTTATGGTGTGCATCTAACACAACCATCTATCCAGTAGATCTTTATGGTGGAATTCTTGAGTTTAAATTAGGAGTTGCACCTTACTGGGTTGATACAGATACATCTCTTGCAGCAGATGCTCACACTGGCCGTGCCTGGTTGACCAATGTTCACTTCTTCATTGGATTCTTCTATCTTCAAGGTCATTTCTTCCATGGCCTAAGAGCCCTTGGATTCGATTTCAAGAGCATCGGCAGATTGTTTGACAATCTAGAGTCATCAGAAACTACACTTAACTAGTTAGTCTCTAATTCAACTGATTCTTTAAACTTAAAGAAGCCCCCTAGTAGGGGGCTTCTTTTTTTGTCTTGATATAGCAATTAAAGTCATTCTTAAAATAAGGTGAAATTATAAAGTGTGTAATTTCTCCTCAAACTAAATATAAAGATCAATTTCTGAATATTTTTTTAATGAATAAAATGACATTCTCAATGTATATTTAAATAGAAAAAATTATTTTAATGTCACTCAAAGATCAGCTAGGGACTAAAGTCTTTAGTAAGGAAGGTACTGAACAGAGTCGAAAAGGCGAAGTTTTACCTATGAAACCAGAAAATATCTTACCAATTAAGCAATTATTGATCGCAGGATTAAGTGCTGTTATTTGCGTAATTCCTATAGTAATTAATATAATTAATCAAGCTAAGCATTGATATCTATGGCCCATATTTTTTATTAAATACCCTTATCAATAGTATTAATATTAGATCCATTGATATGATTTCATTTTATTCATCTCTGGTACTGGTGGATGTTTTAAGAAAGATCTTATTAGAATAATTACTAGAAAATGATTTATTTTTCCCTTTAGTGGGCATAAGCCCAAAATATTTGGAGGATAGTTTTTCAAGACTTAAGAAGAAATGACTTCAACAGCACTAAAAAATACTTGCATTAAAAAAAGCCTGTCATAGTAGGCCTTTTAATTGGTGGCGGGGGGGGAGATTTGAACTCCCGACCTTCGCGTTATGAGTACTACCAAAAATCGCTGAAATGCTAGTTATAACTTGAATGTCTGAACTACTGTACAAAAAAGCGAACAATGGGACTCTATATAGAAGGAAGTGTGTACAATCCTTTGTTATCAATAGATTATAAATAAAATGATTATATCAATACATGGAATATCAGTTTTGTACTCTTTGCATTTCTTTCTCCTAAATATAAATAATTTTATTCAGTTAATAAAACAAATTATCATTAATTCTCGTCATATACCTTCCTTATATTGTATTTGCAAAAAACCGATTTGGGTTCAATCCTATATGTTTTCGGGTCTACCCGAAAAAGCAAACTGTACAAAAAGTGTACAAAACAACTCTTAAAGCGACGATTTCCTCCTCCACGCTTCTTAAGACCTCATTGCAACAGAAAACCTGAAACCCCTGTTATGGCATAAAAAAACCCCCGCCAAGGCAGGGGTTAAAATTGGTGGCGGGGGGGAGATTTGAACTCCCGACCTTCGGGTTATGAGCCCGACGAGCTACCAGACTGCTCTACCCCGCGACGTACTAGTTAGCATACATGTGAATGTACCAATAAAAGCTTTAATTATTCATTTTTCCTGAAATCTCAACTCGCCTTCTACTTCAAGCTGAACCCCAGGATTTATCATCAAGACTTTCTCTTCAAGCTCCTGAAGACTGATTGGGGTCATCCATTCTAGTTGCTTTAATAAATGTAAGGCTGCTGCATGCTTTGCTCGTTTTGAACCATCTTCAACTTTTATAGCAATTCCCATGCTTTCTCCTACTTTGCTTAGGCACTGAATACCTTCTGAACCACCTTTACAAATAAGTTGACCATGTGCTCTCTTTATTACTTCTGTGTCAAAGCGTCCTTCACCTCCAATTAATTCTGGTTGCCTCATCATTGCTCTACTTATTTGTTCCAGCTCACTGTGATTAGATCCGCTTAGATGAGCATAGAGAAAAGCTATTTTTGAAAGACTTAGAGAAAGAGTAGGAGAACCACAGTCATCTCTTGCAGCTATTAGGTCATCAGCGGTAAGGTTTAGCAGTTCTGATATCCTTCGATTAATTTCTATTTGCAAAGGATGTGAACCCTGAAGATAGTTGTCTAAAGGCCAATTCATTTTTTTACATGTTGCAAGGAAAGCTGCATGTTTCCCTGAACAATTGTGTTCCAGTTGGCTTGTTTTTCCATTAGGAATAGGACATTGAAGTTGATTTACATCTAATTCTGAATTCCACAAGAGTTTAAAGGCTTCTCTCGCATGAGTCTTTGTTCCTGAATGTGAGCTACAGGCGATCGCTAAGACTCTTTCGTCAAACTTCACCTTTTCATAAGCCCCACTGCTTATAAACGGTATGGCTTGAAAAGGTTTTAGCGCAGATCTAATAAATGTTTGAAGCTCATGATTTCCAGCTTTCATCAAAACCCTTCCTTTCTTATCACATATAACTGCATGAACATTGTGTACGGATTCTATATAGGAGCCACGTTTAAGAAATACCCTTAGCATTGGAGTATGAGATGCATTTGTTTTTACAAGATCTTTTCTAAAATTCATTACTCAGGACTAAAAATAGAAAGGAAGATGTTGAGATTGATAATATTAATAGTAAACGTATGGTAATTTTCCTTATTAATAAAAGAATTGGCGAAACTTCTTGGGTTGCTATCAAATTATCTCTAGTCTTCCATAAAGTAGGTTTTTTCCAGGCTTGTCCATCATGCCAATCACTTTCTTCATAGAAAATATAATGGGATTTTAATCTGCTGCAGATATAATTCCATCCTAAGAATTGCCTTATAAGAATAGCAATAGGAATTGTTAAACTTGATATAAAAGAAATAATTATGATCTTAGCTATGTCGCCTTTTGTAGAATAGCTTCCAGTACTAATAATTAGAAATATAGGTAAGGTCAGAAACCAAGATAGAATTAAATACATACATAAAACAAGGCTTCCTTTTCTTGGCCACGAAAAAAAAAATGAAGAGCTCAGCTCAATATACTCATTTAGTGGAATCTGCTCCTTAGGGACTGGCGATTGTATACTCTGCATTATTTTTAAAGTATAATAAGTATAAAGTTAATTAGAGTAGTTATAAGTTTTACCATTGCTCCAAAAAGACTCTAATTCATAGAAATTTCTTTCTTTTGGTTGGAAAACATTAATTATTATATCCCCATAATCTAAAAGAGCCCACTTACCTTCATTAATACCTTCTTTCCTAAGAGGAAGCAAATTAGCCTTCTCAGATACACTATCTTCAACAGCTTTGATGATTGATCTTACTTGAACATCTGATAGCCCTTCTCCAATCATTATCCAATCTGCAATGCTTGAGACCATATCAATTTGAATTATTTTTATATTCTTAGCTTTAAGATCATCTGCTGCTTTAGCTGCTATTTCAATTAATTCTTGACTATCCATATACATTCTCACTTGTTATGGATTGTCTTGAACCTTGTTGATCAGCCATCTCAGCTCTTGCCTTCTCTGCACTTTTGCGAAGAGCTTCTAATCTATCTTCAAAAAAACTTCTCTTTTTCTTTTTTCTTGTCTTGTCAATTAATTCTTTAAGTGCTCCTCCAAGACTTTTATATGCATTTGGCACACTATAACCAAACCGGCAGGCTAGATCGATTGCTCTTTCATCAGCAGAAATGGCGTCCTGAAGCCTTTTTTCAGAGTTATTTTTTAGATAAAGCCTATAACCTGCGAATCCAGAAAGGCCTAAAGCCATTAAGAGCAAGAGGCCATCTTGAACCCAAAGTTCTCCTATTGCTCCTCCAAGTCCAATGGCAAGAGCTGCCATTTCCCATCCATCTCTGGGGATTGTATCGTTTTGGATTCTTCCTACTTCGTGCCAGAAGAGCAAGTTTCGGTGATCGAGCGCCAGGTTTTCCCATTGATCAATATCAATTTGAATTTCCACTTCATCCCGGCCAATCTCTTCGAGGTCAATTAATGGGGGATCAATGGCAGCAGCAGCCTCAACAAAAACCCAGCTTTGGTTCTCTGGTGGCAGTAGGCCTTTTAGCCTCTGTAGCTCACTCATGATTTCCGCTTTTCAATTTAAGCAATTTAGCTATTATTTGAATGTTAGTAGCGACTTGGTTAACTGACCCTTATCAGTTGCGATAGAAGCGAACTGAAACTCAGAGCAAATTATTAAAACCAATGCCACGACGTAAGGACCTACGTCGCATATTAATTCTAGGATCTGGCCCGATTGTTATTGGTCAGGCCTGTGAATTTGACTATTCAGGCACACAGGCCTGTAAAGCTTTGAAGAATGAAGGGTTTGAGGTCATTTTAATTAATTCAAATCCAGCATCAATCATGACTGATCCTGAGATTGCAGACAGGACATATATAGAGCCTCTGACGACGGAAGTCATTGCTGAAATAATCAAGATTGAGAAGCCAGATGCATTATTACCAACTATGGGCGGACAAACCGCTCTTAATGCTGCAGTTAAACTTTCTGAGGATGGAATACTTGCGAAATATTCAGTAGATTTAATTGGTGCAGATTTAGAATCGATTAAAAAGGCAGAGGATAGGCAACTCTTTAAGAAATGTATGGAGAAGATTGGTATAAAAGTATGTCCATCTGGTATAGCTAGCAATATTGAAGAAGCACTAAATGTTGGTTCTTCAATAGCTTCTTTCCCTAGGATTATCAGACCAGCTTTTACATTAGGAGGAAGTGGAGGTGGAATTGCTTATAACCAGGAGGAATTTTTATTGTTGTGTAAATCAGGTTTAGAAGCTAGTCCTGTATCACAAATACTAATAGAGAAATCATTACTTGGATGGAAGGAGTTTGAACTTGAAGTAATGAGAGATAATGTTGACAATGTAGTAATTATTTGCAGTATTGAAAATGTTGATCCAATGGGAATACATACAGGCGATTCAATTACAGTTGCTCCAGCACAAACATTAACCGATCGTGAATATCAACGTTTAAGAGACCAGTCTATAAAAATTATTAGAGAAATTGGAGTAGAAACTGGTGGTAGCAATGTTCAATTTGCTATTAACCCTTTAGATGGAGACGTGATTGTTATTGAAATGAACCCTAGAGTAAGTAGATCTTCAGCATTAGCAAGTAAGGCTACTGGTTTCCCAATTGCAAAGATTGCAGCATTACTTTCAATTGGATATACATTAGATGAGATTGATAATGATATTACAGGAAAGACACCTTGTTGTTTTGAACCAACTATTGATTATGTAGTGACAAAAATCCCAAGGTTTGCATTCGAAAAATTTACTGGAACTCCCGCTGTTCTTAGTACATCAATGAAATCAGTTGGAGAGGTTATGGCAATTGGGAGATGTTTTGAGGAGTCTTTTCAGAAAGCCTTAAGATCACTTGAGATTGGTCTTTCAGGATGGTCTTATGATTGTAAAAAACTACTTTTAGATCTAACAGAAGTAGAGATTGACCGTCTTTTAAGAGAACCCTCACCAGATAGATTGATGGCGATTAAAATGGCAATGTATTTAGGTAAAAGTGATGATTATATTAATAAACTTTCTAATATAGACTTTTGGTTTATAGCTAAGTTACGTAACATCTTTAAAGCAGAGACAGATTTATTAATAGGAAAGAAAATTAGTTCTTTAAATAAAGATGAATTGTTTGAACTGAAGCAACTTGGTTTTTCAGATCAACAAATAGCAACTCATCTCTGTGAGGATCAATTCGCCATAAGGTCCTTAAGGAAGAAATATAATATATTACCTGTATATAAAACAGTTGATACTTGTGCGTCAGAGTTTGAATCAACAACTCCATATCATTACTCTACCTACGAGTCTAATTTTAGGTTTATACTTAATGATTCAACTTTAATAGATAAAGAACCAGCAAATGAGATTTTATTGAATAAGAATAAGAAGGTATTAATTTTAGGCGGTGGGCCAAATCGTATTGGTCAAGGAATAGAGTTTGATTATTGTTGTTGCCATGCTTCTTATCAATTACAGAAGGAAGGCTATAACACAATAATGTTAAATAGTAATCCGGAAACAGTTTCAACAGATTATGATACAAGTGATTCTTTATATTTTGAACCACTAACGTTAGAAGATGTTTTAAATATATTAGAATTTGAACGACCTGATGGAATAATTATTCAATTTGGAGGGCAAACACCACTTAAGTTAGCTATGCCTATTCTTAATTGGTTAAATACTGAAGATGGATTAAATACTGGAACAAAAGTATTAGGTACCTCCCCTATTTCAATTGATAATGCAGAGGATAGAGAGCAGTTTGATATGATTTTAGAAAGATTAAAAATTCGTCAGCCATTGAACGGATTAGCAAGATCATTAAGCGAGGCAAGGCAAGTCGCAGATAACATAGATTTCCCATTAGTAGTTCGTCCTTCCTATGTTTTAGGAGGAAGAGCTATGGAAATTGTTTATGACAATAATGATCTTCAAACATATATGGAAAAAGCATTCAAAGTAGAACCGGATCATCCTGTTCTAATTGATCAATATCTTGAAAATGCAATAGAAGTAGATGTGGATGCTTTGTCAGATTCAGATGGCCAAGTTGTCATTGCAGGACTTATGGAACACATTGAGCCCGCAGGTATTCATTCAGGCGACTCTGCATGTTGTCTTCCTTCAATATCACTCTCTCAATCTTCAATAGATACAATCACTGTATGGACAAAAGCTTTGGCGCAAGCACTTAATGTAATTGGTTTAATTAACCTGCAGTTTGCTGTTCAAAGGGATAATTCTTCGAATGAAAAAGTTTTTATTATTGAAGCAAACCCTCGAGCTTCAAGGACAGTTCCATTTGTCTCTAAAGCTACTGGTTTTCCAATAGCACGTATAGCTTCAAGCTTGCTTATTGGTAAAAATCTTGCAAATGTTGGTTTCGTAAAAGAACCCACTCCACCTCTTCAAGCAATAAAAGAAGCTGTAATGCCCTTCCGGAGGTTCCCCGGTTCTGACAGCGTTCTTGGTCCTGAAATGCGCTCTACTGGGGAGGTTATGTCAACAGCAGATACCTTTGGTATGGCGTATGCAAAATCAGAGCTTGCAGCAGGAGAGGCTTTACCAGTAGAAGGTATTGTTTTTCTTTCTACTCATGATCGAGATAAGAATTCCCTTTTGCCGATAGCAAAAGGTCTTATTGATCTTGGTTTTAAGCTCATAGCAACTTCTGGCACGGCTAAAATAATTGCCAATTCAGGAATGAGTGTTCAATCGGTTCTTAAGGTGCATGAAGGTAGGCCTAATATTGAGGACTTGATACGCTCAGGTCAAATTCAGTTGATTATTAATACTCCTATTGGTAGGCAAGCAATCCATGATGATAAGTATTTAAGAAGAGCAGCCTTAGATTATTCAGTCCCAACTCTTACCACTTTAGCTGGGGCAAGAGCAGCAGTCGAAGCAATTAGTGCCTTGCAAAATGAATCAATATCAGTTGCCGCTTTGCAAGATATACATAAGAATCAATATTAGGTTTTATAATCTGAAATTTATTCAATTGATTGGCGTAATATTTTCAAGCTTTACTTTTAGTTCTTTTGCTAAGGATTGCCTTCCAACTGCTAATACTTTTAGAGTATCTTCATGGAGCCTTAGTTGACTATCTGCGACTTGAAGACCCTTAACTATTTCTTTTAATTCATTAGGCAAGCTGTTAATATTATATTTTTTGTTTTCAAATGTAAGTATTGGTTCAGGTTGATTGTTGCTATAATCTGACATTTAGAATTTTGCATTGAACATTTTTTATTTTATACCCTAGAAACCAGGAAATATCTGAAGTGTTAGTGTTTTTTATTCTTTTAAGTCTCTAATAAATTGTTTTTCACAAAGTTCTCTGTATTTACCAGTCTTTTTCATAAGCTCATCATGCTTTCCTATTTCGCTGATGCGCCCATTCTCTAACAAAATTATTTTATCAGCTTCTTGAGTTGTTGATAATCTATGAGCAATAATTAAGACTGTCCTGTTTAGCATTGCTTGATTTAAACCCATTTGTACAGATCTTTCAGCTTCTGCATCTAGAGCACTAGTTGCTTCGTCTAACAGTAATATTGATGGATTACCAAGAACAGCTCTTGCTATAGAGATTCTCTGAAGTTGCCCCCCAGATAAATTCGAGCCTCTTTCTTCAATATGTGTATCATAAGCATTCGGCATATTCATGATGAATTCATGGGCATTAGCCGTTTTAGCTGCTTTGATAATCTCTTCATAACTAGCGGATCTTCCAAATTTTATGCTATCAATAATTGAACCTGAAAGAATATTTACCTTCTGAGGAACAATAGCCATCTTGTTTCTTACTTGTTTTGTAATAGTTTCTTCTAAATTACTCCCATTTATTAATATTCTTCCACTTTGGGGGGATAAGAATTTTAAAAGTAATGAAAAGATTGTACTTTTACCTGCTCCTGAAGGACCAACAAGTGCTACTTTTTCACCAGGTTCAATCTTGAAATTAATATTATGTAAAACCTCTTCATTTCTTTGGTAAGAAAAATATACTCTTTCAAATATAATTCCAGAATTATTTTGATTTGATACAAGTGGTAGTAATTCATCATCAGACTCTCTTGGTTGTTTTTCTATTTCTTTTAATCTGCGAAGTGAGGCTTGTCCTTGCTGTAGTTCATTGAAATTTGTAGTTAAATGACTAATTGGATCAATTAACATTAATAAAGCTGCGAAGAAACTACTGAAACCAGAAGCATCTATAGCTCCCACATTAATTCTTAATGCTCCTATCGCAAGTACTATTAATATTCCAAATGCTTCTATAAAACCTACTACAGGATGTTGTAGTGCTACTTGTTTTATGGCCTTATATTTAGCGTGACGATGATAATCGACCTGTTTATTGAATTTGGCCTGAAGCCAATCTTCTGAACCATAAGCTCTAATAAGTGGAATTACTTGTATTGATTCTGCAAGTAAGCTTGCTAGATTACTAATTTTCTCTTGGCTTTTCTCTTCAGTTAACAATACTCTCTCTCCAAGTTTTCCAACCAAAAGAGTTATGATAGGGGCGAGTAAGAGTGTTGATAAAGATAGCTTTATATCAATATAAAACATATAGCAAATTACAGCAATTAGTTGGAAAATACATGGCGTTGTATCTTGGATAGTTTTATAAATTACCTCAGCAACTCTATCTGCATCTTCAGTGAGCCTATAGGTGATATCTCCTGAGGAGAGTTTTTCTAATGATTGAATCTTGATAAATTGGATTTTTCTAAAAAGATCTTGTCTTATTCTTTGGCTTATTTTTAATGAAGGTATTGCTAAGATTGTATCTTGAATATATTGAGAGATCTTTTGAACTAGGAATATAATTAAAGCCAAAGCAATTATTCTTAGGACTTGTTGTAAATCACCTTTTCCTATAGCTGGTACCAATTTCCCTGCAAGCCAAGCTAATATGGGCCAGCAAGTAACATATAGCAGCATAAATAAGCCACCTATAAACAATTCTCGTGAATATGGAATTAAACTTTTAACCAAAGCCCGGAGACTAAACTTAGTTTTAAGAATCATTTGACAGAGGAAAGGTATTTTAATGAAATTGGATCAATTTCTAAAGTGGCAAGGTTTAGTAGACACTGGTGGTCAAGCTAAACAACTAATTCTCGCTGGAGAAGTCACTGTAAATGGAAAGAGGGAGACTAGAAGAGGACGAAAGCTAATTCATGGTGATCTGATCTGCTTAGCAAAGAAAGAGTACATCTTTTCAAATAATCAACCTTGAGGCCGTAAGTTAGACAATAGTGATTTACCCAGAAACACAGAGTGAGGAAAACTGTTATTGCTGGTAACTGGAAGATGCATATGACATGTGCATCAGCGAAAGAATTCATGGAGACGTTTCTCCCTTTATCTAAAGATCTTCCATTAGATAGAAGAGTAATTATTGCGCCACCTTTTACAGCTATTTCTACCTTAGCAACGATCCTAGAGGGTACTCATATAAACCTATCGAGCCAAAATGTCCACTGGGAGGATTCGGGGGCTTTTACTGCTGAAATCTCACCTTCAATGCTTCTAGAGCATAATGTTCGCTATGCAATTGTTGGTCATAGTGAACCAAGAAAATATTTCAGTGAGAGTGATGAACAGATCAATCTAAGGGCTAAATCTGCTCAAACTCATGGATTGATTCCAATCGTTTGTGTCGGAGAGAGTTTAGAGCAAAGAGAAAGAGGAGAAGCTGAAAGAGTTATTAGAAGACAGGTAGAGCAGGGATTAGAACAAACTGATCTCTCAAACCTTGTAATCGCTTATGAACCAATTTGGGCTATAGGTACAGGTAAGACATGCGAGGCAAATGAAGCGAATCGTATTTGTGGATTAATTCGTCAATGGGCTGGCTTTACTGATCTTCTTATCCAATATGGTGGTTCTGTAAAGCCAGGTAATATTGACGAAATCATGTCAATGAGCGATATAGATGGAGTATTAGTAGGTGGTGCATCACTTGATCCTCAGAATTTCTCAAGAATTGCAAACTATCAAGCAAGGTGATTTATTTTGCCGCTTAGGTTGACAGATAAAATAAAGATTATGGGAGTAATTAATATTACGCCCGATTCTTTTAGTGATGGAGGAATGTATCTTGATGTTGAGAAAGCATTAGAAAAGGCTTCTTATTGCATTAATTCAGGAGCAGAAGTAATAGATATAGGCGGCCAAAGTACTAGGCCAGGAGCTGAGATTTTGTCTTCTGATCAAGAACTAAAACGTATAACCCCTGCTCTAAAGTTAATTCGCAAAGAGTTTCCTAATCAATTAATATCAGTCGATACTTTTTATTCTGATGTTGCAGGTGAGGCCCTAAACTTAGGCGCGAATTGGATTAATGATATTAGTGGTGGCAGGTTAGATCCTCAGATTTTCAATGTATTAGCTGGAACTAAAGTGCCTTTTGTTATTACACATAGTAGAGGGAATAGTCAAACTATGAAAAATTATTCAAATTATCAAAATGTTGCTGCTGAGGTTTTATCTGAGCTCCTAATACAAGTAGAGAAGGCTATTTTAACTGGAGTATCATCAGATCAAATAATTATTGATCCTGGAATTGGTTTTGCTAAAAATACCTCGCAGAATTTATCTCTAATTAAGAATTTAGATATATTCACAAATACAAAATACCCTGTGCTTGTTGGTCCTTCAAGAAAGAGATTTATTGGTGATGTTCTTAATGAAGCTGACCCATTGAAACGTTTATTTGGTACTTCAGCTGTTGTGTGTAAATGTGTTCAAGCAAAAGTTAATTATATTAGACTTCATGACATATATGAGATGAATCAGCTAATAAAAATGGCAAGTACACTATGGCCGTAGATTTATTCATATTAAAGTGTTAATTATTTAATTAGCTATTATCAACACCTTCAATTTTATCTTCTACTTCTTGATATAGCTCTTTAAGCTGTTCAATATTTTCTTCAGAAGTATCCCAATAACCTCTACCATTAACTTCAAGTAGTGTTCCAACAATTCTACGAAAACTATGAGGGTTTAAATCCATTAACCTTTTCCTCATTTCAGGATCATTTATAAATGTCTCATTAGATTCTTCGTAAACGAAATTATCTACCTGTCCACTGGTAGCACTCCACCCTAAAGTGTAGTTTAGTCGGTTTGAAACTTCTCTTACCCCTTCATATCCAGAGTTAAGCATTCCCTCATACCATTTGGGATTAAGTAATTTTGTTCTTGTATCAAGCCTAATAGTTTCACTTAATGACCTTACTTGAGCATTTGCAGTTGTAGTATCTGCTATATAGCTATTTGGTTTTTTACCGTCATCTCTTAATTTCGAAATGAGGTTTGTTGGGTCTGAATCAAAGTAATGACTTACATCAGTAAGAGATATTTCTGATGAGTCGAGATTTTGGAAAGTGACATCTGCTGTTTTCATTACAGATTCAAATACTTGCCTGTTTTGATTCATCTCTCCAGGGTTGTCGGCATTAAAGGCAAATGTCTTTCTAGAAAGATACATTTCTTGCAGTTCATCCTCTTCTTCCCAAGTTGAGTTCTCAACGGCAAGATTTACATTTGAACTATAACTTCCACTAGAATTAGAGAATACCCTAGAAGAAGCCTCTCTAATTGATACACCTGCTTTTTCAGCCTGTTCTAAGGAATGTTTTCTTACAAAATTCTTTTCGATTGGCTCATCGGCTTCAGCAGCCATTTTTACGGCTTGATCAATCAATGCCATTTGGTTGATAAATAAATCTCTAAAAACACCTGAACAATTGACTACTACATCTATTCTTGGTCTCCCAAGTTCTTCTAGGGATAGTAGCTCTAATTTATTTACTCTTCCAACAGAATCTGGCTTTGGCTTTACTCCAACAAACCATAAGATTTGAGCAAGAGACTCACCATAAGTTTTTATATTATCTGTACCCCAGAGAACACATGCAATAGTCTCTGGCCAGTCACCCTGTTCTTCTTTTTGTTTTTCCAGTAATTTATCAACAACACCTTTTGCTGAGGCAACTGCTGCAACTGTTGGTATTGATTGAGGGTCTAATGCATGTATATTCTTTCCACTGGGTAATACAGCTGGGTTCCTTATTGGGTCACCACCTGGACCTGGTAGCACGTAGTCTCCATCTAATGCTTTAAGTAGACTATCCATTTCCTTGTCAGCGCATATTTGATTAAGACAGAAACGAAGATAGTCAAATAATTTATCCAGTTCTTTTGCATCTATATTATTAAATTTGTTCTTTATACATTTATTTAACCAAGGTGAAGGAAACTTGAATCCAATAGTTTTTAGGAAATCTAATATTATCGTAATAAAGTTCTTCCTAAGAGTAACTCTCCCACCAGAACCTGTTAAGGAAATAACAAGAGCTCTTATTGCTTCTCTAGAAGTTTCAGTTATTCTTTTATTTAATTCTACATAAAAGAGATCTCCTTTATTATTTCCTTTGTAAACTTCTTCAATATTCATTTCTATGGATTCAGCTAATAATCCAGGTAATGATCTGATTCCTTCCTGTTCTCTTTCTAGTGAAGCAATACTAACCAAGCTAGCTATTGCTTCTTCTGCTGTTGGAGGCATCCCTATTGTGTGAAGTCCACATGGAAGTAATCTGCTTTCGATTTCCATAAGTTGGCCATAAATTGATCCAACAATTAAGTCCCTTTCTTCTAAATCTAAATCCGAAGCATCAGTTTCTGGAAGTTTTACATCCTTATCTAAATTGCATTTCTTTGATGTTTCTATTATGGCATTAACTATTTGTATCCCTCTTCCACTTTCTCTTAATTGTTGATAAGAACCAACTAATTCACTTAGTTCCTTTAATCCTTTATAAAGACCTGCATTTTCAGCAGGTGGTGTTAAGTAACTAATAGTTGATGCATATCCTCTTCTTTTAGCAATAGTTGCTTCTGATGGATTATTTGCTGCATAGTAATAAAGGTTTGGTAATCCACCGATTAGTGAGTCTGGATAACATGTCTCACTCATCCCCATTTGCTTGCCAGGCATGAATTCTAATGATCCATGAGTTCCAAAATGGAGAACAGCATCAGCACCCCAAACCTTTTCAAGATACGTGTAATAAGCTGCAAAACCATGATGCGGACTAGCACTCTTGGAATAAAGCAGTCTCATTGGATCGCCTTCATATCCAAACGTTGGCTGAACACCAACGAAAACATTCCCAAAATGACAGCCATAAATTAATAGATTCTGACCATCACTATTTAGATTTCCTGGAGGCTTACCCCAGTTTTCTTCTAATCTTGAGGAATATGGGGTTAGTTTTTCATACTCTTTAACGCTCATTTTGTGAGCAATGGATAGCTCAGGTGATCCTTCCAGAGCTTCTGGGTCGTTTATTAATTTGTGCATTAATGCTTTTGCATCTTTAGGCAAATCTTGTATGTCATACCCTTTAGATTTCATTTCTTGGAGGACACGATGAATTGAACCAAAAACATTCAAATATGCTGCAGTACCAACATTTCCTTTGTCTGGCGGAAAACTGAAAACAGTAATAGCTAATTTTTTTTCTGATCTTGCTTTAATTCTTAAGGATGACCATTTAATAGCTCTTTGAGCAATTGCATCAACTCGGTCTTGAAGTGTATGTGCTTTACCAGTTGCATCATCTCTTCCAGATAAAACTATTGGTTCAATAGCACCATCTAATTCTGGTATTGCTATTTGCAGAGCGACCTGAACTGGATGGAGGCCTAAGTCACTACCTTCCCATTCTTGGGTTGTTTGAAAAACTAAAGGCAATGCAACCATATAGGGTCTATTAAGTTTTTTAAGTGATTCGATAGCTTTTGGATGATCCTGCCTTGCTGGTCCCCCAACTAAAGCAAATCCAGTTAGCGAAACTATCCCATCAACCAATACATTATTCTTATCAAGAGAGTCGTAGAAGAATTCTTCTACTGGCTTCGAAAAATCTAGACCGCCACAGAATATTGGGATAACTGTAGCTCCTCTAAATTCAAGCTCCTGAATAATTGCAACGTAATGTGCATCATCACCAGTGACGATATGACTTCTTTGAAGAACTAGTCCTATTCTTGGCCCTTTAATAGCTTGCTCATTTAGGTCATTTCTACTTTTACTCCAATTAAGATAGTCTTTAATGTCTTCAAACATTTCAGTGGCAAGCGGGTGCCAAATTCCTAAATCTGGGAATACTTCAGGTTCTTTTACATTTAAATTTATATCCTCATCAATAATATCTTTATCTACTACATACTTATCAGCTAATAATAAAAAGAAATTTCTTAAGTTTTCTGGTGTACCACCCACCCAGTATTGAAAACCTAGAATAAAATTTCTAGCATCTTGAGCTTTCTCAACAGGTAAGTATTTAAGTATTGAAGGAAGTGTATTTAATAGCTTTAACATTGAATCTTGGAAACCAGCCCCTCCGGACTCTTTCCTCTTTTTCATAAAGTCACCAATTATACTTTTGCTCTGGCCAAGCTGTGCCATAGAAAATGAGCCAAGTTTGTTGAGTCTCATTACTTCAGGCATCGAAGGAAAAACAACAGCTGCCTTTAATCTGTCTCGATAGGGTTGTACTGCTTCAACAACTTTCTGAGCTAAGTCCTCTATGAAAATAAGTGACCCAATAAAAACATCTGCTTGAGAAATATCTGACTTGAAATCCGAGAAATTTGTTGAATCTCTTAATTCTTCAATGAGGTAACCATTTAAATCAATTCCAATAGGGCCATTTAATTTATTAAGTGACTTGGCGGCTTCTGATAAAGCATTTTGGTATTGGGGTTCTAGCACTAGATAAACTATTTTCATGACAAACTTATGATCTTGGCCTTCTACAGGGGATACTCTGCGATTGGAAGAGCGAACCTGTGTAAACATCTCTTTATGATTAGGTATTTTAACTAAGCCTACTTTTATTAGTGTCTTTCCTGTGGCTTTTAGCTAATGGCTGTTACATCTAAATCTTTTTAGTTCTTATGATTTAACCAACATCTTTTTTGTAATGAATTCAAGTAACAACAAAAAAATACCTGTTTTAGTTGCCGGTGCTTTAGGCAAAATGGGATCTCATGTTGTCAAAGCAGTTTGCGAATCACCTGATTGCGAGTTAGTAGGGGCTATTGATAATTCACCTCAGAAGGAAGGCCTTGATATTGGGATTGAATTAGGCTTGGGAGAATTGAATATTGCAGTTACTTCGGATTTTGAAGGGAGTCTTTGTTCAATCAGTCAGTCATTTCGTGATGCAGATCCGAGTGGTGGGGCTGTTTTAGTTGATTTCACTCATCCTGAAGCGGTCTATGAGCATACAAGAGCCTCGATTGCTTATGGCGTGAACCCTGTCATTGGCACAACAGGGATTACACCTTTACAATTAAAGGAATTAGCCGATTTTGCAGATAAAGCATCCGTAGGTACAGCTGTAATACCAAATTTCTCAGTAGGAATGGTTCTCTTACAACAGGCCGCCGCCGCCGCCGCGAATTTTTATGATCATGTTGAATTAACGGAATGTCACCATAATCAGAAAGCTGATGCACCAAGTGGAACTTGTATTAAAACAGCAGAATTAATTGAAGACTTGGGGAAGAAATTTAATCATCAATATGTACAAGAGGAAGAGTCACTTGCTTCTTGTAGAGGGGGAGTAAGAGAGAGTGGTTTGAGAATCCATTCCGTTCGACTACCAGGTATTGTGGCTCAGCAACAAGTCTTGTTTGGATCACCAGGTGAGACGTATTTGCTGAGTCATAACACTATTGAGAGATCTGCTTATATGCCTGGTGTTTTGCTTACAATAAATAAAGTACGAAAACTAAAGACACTTGTTTATGGCTTGGAAAAATTTTTATAGAGAAAATAGAACCCATTAGCAATTATGTTGATTCCATTACGACAAAATGAACTTGATAAGCTGATACCTTCTGTTGCTACAAGTAATCAATTTACATCAGCATTAGGAAATCCAAGGAAAATACTCCAAAGAGTAATAATATCTTCAATTGGAGGGGTTGTAACTCTTTTAATTAGTCAAAGCCAAGTCACTAGTCAGTTTTACTCTATGTGGCTAATCCTTGGGGTAGTATTTTTACTTTATCTTTTATGGGGTCCTATTTTAGAGGCCAGTAGAAAAAATGCAAAACTCAAGAAATATTCTTTTTCTGCAATTTTCGAGGCAGAAATAATTGATATATATACCCAAGAGAGGGTAGAGGATAGCCAGGAACAAGCTAATAAAATGGGCCAACTTGAATTAGTAGAAAATAGAAGAAGATGGCTCGTTCTTGAAATAGGGGATGAGGATGGCTATTTATCAAAAATAGAATTTCCTCTTGAAAATAAACATCAACCAATATCTCAGGGTTCGTTGATTAGGGGTCTTATTTTTAGCAATAATAAAGATTTTTCTAATATCTTGAATATCAGTGATGCATGGTTACCTAGAGAACGTCTATGGGTAGGCGCATACCCATTCTTGTTAAAGCCAGCATTTGAAGAGTTATGTTATTTAAGAATTAATAGATAGATCATGATGTTATCAAGAAGCAAATATTCTGCAAAGTTAATAAAATAAACTATGAAAGAACTAAGTGTTAAGGTTTTAGGTGCTGGACCTTCTGGTTCTCTTCTTTCATTAGCTCTAGCTAATATTAATACGAAGGTTTATTTGTTTGACATACTAGATAAGGAAAAATTGTTATCTAGAGATCGAAGTTATGCTATTACTCATTCTACAAGAAGGCTGTTAGAGAAGTTGGGAATTTGGTGCGAGCTTAAGAATAAAGCTATCCCTTTCAAGGAATTATCTGTTCTTGACTCTGTTATAAATAAAAGTATAGTTCTTTCAACTAAAGACCTTGATGAAAGTAATTATCAATCAAATGCAGTTGGTTGGACTATAGACCACAAAATCTTAATGGAAGTCTTATTTGAAAATCTAAATAAAAGTAATCAGATTAATTTACAGTTAAATTGTTTAAAAGTTAAAGATGATATAGACTATGACTACTATTTTGCAGCAGATGGAATAACCTCTAAATGCCGAAATAAATGGAATATAGGGACATATTCTTATAGATATAGACAGAAGTGTATTACATTTAAAGCTCTTTTAAGAGTCACTCATTCGAACCGAGCATATGAAATTTTTAGAAAAGAGGGTCCTATGGCAGTTCTTCCTATGGGTAATGACCTTTACCAAGTAATAATAAGCTCTCCTTCTTCCATTTGCGAGAATCTTATAACATTACCAACCTCTTTATTCCTAAAAAAAGTATCAACTCTGCTTCCTAGTGGATTTGAAATAGATTCGTTATATAATAATCCAGAAGTCTTTCCTTTATCTCTTAGTGTTTCCAAAAAATTAATTGTAGCTAATAATTTCCTCGTGGGAGAGTCTGCACATTCTATACATCCAGTTGGAGGCCAAGGTTTAAATCTTTCTATTAGAGATATAAATGCATTAAAATCATTGTTAAATGATTGCGAAAATAGAAACCACATTGGTTTAATTTCTAAACGTGCAAAATCCTTATTTATATTGAATAGGTATATAGATATACTAAGTACATCTTTTTTAACTCATTCTTTGATTGTAATTTTCTCAAACAGTTTTATGATATTAACATTCATTAGACGTTTAACCTTTAGTCTATTAAGAAAAGTACCTTATTTACGAAGATTGCTCCTTACATTATTTACGGATGGTTTTTCTTACCTGTTTGAGAAGCCTCTCGATAGCTAATATTTAATATAATGAATAATATTGCTACCAATCAATCTTTACCATCAAAGAAATTAATTTTATACCTTAAAGAGGAATTTTCTTTAAATGATCAGGCGATTTCACTAGCAATTAAACATAGCAAACTAGAATCTGCCCCATTCCCGATTGTTTTGTGGAATTTTGGTTTAATTACTGTTGATCAATATCAATTATTATTAGATTGGATTATTGATAATGAGTATATTTGAGTGTTGTTAGCTATAATCTGATTGGATTTACTTATGCGACCAGATAGAAAAGTTGTTACCTTTTGTTCTATTAACTCTCATTCCCCTTTTAAGTGATCCTTCTTCCACTAAAAACCATCAAAATTTCAAGGAAAATTAATTCTGAGTATTTTCACAATAAATCCAAGTGATGATAAGAAAACAATCTTCGATTGAATTCAACTCTGCAGAAAAAGGCTTGAACATTGTCAAGCCAAGCCTTCTGTTTGGAATGCAGACAACTAAATGGAGGAGGTCGATAGAGAAAATCGACCTGCTTTTTTTGACTCTAGAAGCACTTGATGTCAATACATCACAGTCATTTGAGTTTATTGCTAGAGATCTAGAGATAAGCCATGTCTTTCCTAATTATGTAGCTATCTGGAAAACCAGATGCCACAATCCTTTGAGGAGGTCACCACGTAACTCGACGATATCTATTGAATCTTTTGAGGGAATGATCAAAATACTTTCATCAATGTCCAACCAGTTTTATCCAAGAATTAGAGAACTATTAACTTCTAAAGGTTCCACCCAACATAGATCTGAGAGATGGGACAAGTTTTGCTTGAGGTTGGAGGAATTAATAACTGAGAGAATGAACATTAGGCTTGGATTAGTAAAAAAATACCTAATCATGACCTCAACCTCTGATAGTTTCCAGAAACAGTTGCTACTGATATTAGCTTTATCTTCTGGACCAGGGGGCATTAAGCGCCTCTCCTCAAGCATTTTTGAACCCTTATTATAATTACTTAGATCATGAAGACTAGTAAATCCTACAAGGAAGGTATAGCCTCACTGGAGGTTGATGGAATTCCTGATCAGTCATTAGGCCATGACTCAGATACAATTGGCATCTTGCTCTCTTGGAAACTTACTTTAATTGGATTAACTGTCCTAGAAGGTAAAAAAGAGCATCTACTAAACCTTGTATATGTAATTCTTTCTTACTCAAGGAGCTGTATTTCTGGACTTCCTGACTCTATTTCTGATATGGCTCAGTCTATTAAGATTTCAGGAGTTAAAGGAGGTCATGAATTAATACTTGTTAGCACGAAGAAGGATGTTGAACCGCTCACTATAATTTTAGATGATGCTGAATTATCAGATTTAACAAAGTGCTTAGACAAAATTTTATTTGATCGTTCTATAGCCATTAGTTGGTTAGTTCCTCTAGCAAAGCCATTTACATGTAGCAAATTTTACAGTAATCCCTTTCGTTTCAAGGGAATAGTAAGTCCACTAGTTGGTATAAGTTGCCTATGTATAACATCATTTGTTTATTTGAATTTACCTTTATTTCAAACTTCTCCAACACCATTAGAAGCAACTATTGAAAAAGATACCTATTCAAAAGAGATTAATAATTAAATCTTGACTAAAACAATTTCCAAGTCAAAATTAAAAAAGTATCTAGATAATAAAAGATGAGTGCAAATAATTTAAAAAGAAGGAATAGAACGAAAAGAGCCTATATATTTAAAAGTAAGGCTTCTAAAGGAAAAACGAGGCAATTTTGGGAAGCTTTTATAATGCTCACTATAGGATGCAACTTGTTAGGATTCCTAAATACATTACCTAGGTCGTTTATAGCATCGCGATTATCTAAAGAGACATTAATACAACTTTCATCATCATTTATCAATATAGTAAACTCATTGGCTACTATAGGATCAGCAATAGTCGTTATCATACTTTTAATTGTTAGCATTATCTTAATTATAGGCGCCTTATTTAGAATTTTAATATTAATAAATCTAAATCATGGATCTAGAAGCATTAATAAAAAAGGTAATTAATCACATTATATTTCATTGAGCTATTAACTTTTATATGGGATAAAGATACTAAAAGCTTCTCTTGTTATATAAAAATTTATCTGTTTATTTTTGTTATTTTAGAGTTTTTATTAATTTAATTACTTTATTTTCTTAGCATTGAAAGGGATCTAGCATTTATTTAATTTGGTTTTAATATTATTATATCAAGGCAAATCCTAGGTGAATAGATATAAGTTATAATCCTCAAATATACTGTCTTATAGATCTTTACCTCAATTAGGACTTATAGAATATTAATAACAATCCTTTACCTAGAAATTAATACAAAGGACTTAATATTCTCTAATTGGGAAATATTAAAGATATATTCGGACATTACTAGTGTCAATTAATCAAGTTAAATTTTATTTCTTTACGAGTGTAAATAATAGATCAAGCATATGATATAAATATATTTAATTGTTTATGTCTTAATGGATTCTATAATTAAGTTTAGCTCAGAGGACTGTGGTACCTGTCACCGAATGAGTCATTATGATGCGAGCGTCTCTAAGGAATTAAATCTTGAATTTATTGATGTACCTATGCAGGATACCAATACCTATAGAAAGTATCGGAAAATCTTGCTTGCTCAATACCCAAACAAGGAAGGAATGGGATGGCCAACTTACTTGTTAGTTAGAGAGCCTAATGATAATTTTAGAATTTTAGGTGAGGTTAAGGGTGGTATGTCTAAGGGAGACTTTCGAAAGAAGCTTATTGAATTAAAGGAAAATCAGTAAATTAAGTTATTTTTACACAATTAATGTAAATTTCAAAAAATTATTTTAATGCCCATCTTTATTTAGCTTATTTGGATATAGTCTAGAAAGTTTATCCTGTCTTGCCTCTTCTTTCTTTTTTAGATATAGAAATTCACTTCTTCTTCTTATTATAATTCCAGGAAGATACCATAGGATCCCAAAAAATATAAGCATAAATATAGGGTTTTTCCAGGTCATATAAGCAATTTGATCCAACATAAAAATCTCTCTACTTCTTTTATATTATTACATGTCTAAATATATTCAATATTATTATTAATAATAGAGATAGATTTTCTTTTATATTTTTTAAGGATTAATATTCGATTTGATTCTGAAATCTATGGTGGCAACTAGTTTGTGACCATAAGTACTAGGAAGGTTGTACTCATGCCAATAGCGCCTATTGCTGCCATCGCCGTCAAAAGGGAAATGCTCATAAATTTAATAGGATCATTGTAAAAATAATACTTTGACTTCTAAATAAAATTAAATTTAATATTCTTTAATTATTTCTTAAGATTCTATGCCCAGTAGGTATTTTGAGAGTATAAATTTATACTTTGATATAGGCTAAATCCGTAATCTCTTGGAGTAAGTGGTTAGTGAGCATAAGCATACCTATATTATTATCTTGAATTATCCCTTCATTCTACCCTTGTTTTTATTAGTACATAAGTTATTTTCTTACCCATTATGTCAGGCACTGTAATACTACATCCTTTATCTCGTTTTAAATTGCACTTTGGAGTTGATTTTTGAGTTTTCCATGTGCAAGGTACTTCTGATTCTGAGCTAGACTGAATCTCCCATCCTTTTAGTAAGTACTTATTGATACTTTCTTTGTTGCATACTATTGAAACTTCTATAGATTCTATAATTTGAATATTTTTGTTTAGATTTGATTTAGATGTATCTTGCTTATCTGAAGAAAAGAATGTACAAGAAGATAATATTAATGGGGAAAGAAGGAAAAGTAAATGTCTCAGGTTTTGATTGTTCATTGAAGAAATAGTTATTACTTAGTTTAATGATTCGAATAATTTATTTTTTATTTTTTTTATTCTTAGGATCTATTACAGATAGAAGTACCTCCATTTCATTCATTAGTTCTTTTATATCATTAGCTTCTGGGAGCTTCAATTCCTCTGTTACAGCTAAATGAATAGTTCTAAGCTCCGCTCTTAATTTCTTAAGGTGTACTTTTACTTCTTCTTTTTTTTCTTTTGCTGTTGGCATTTTTTTACAGTTACTTTTTATATTTCTCCATTATTATATAACTTTTTCTAACTTCTTGTTATTCGAGTAGCTTTTATTCATCTAAAAATTAAATAAAGCTTTTATGTCCTATTGTTTTATCATCTGGATTTATTTTTATGATTTTTAATATTTTAAACAGATCTTACAAGAGAATCTGGGTCCCTATCTTTGGGAGAGTCCTTTTTCAATTTGTTAATTTCATTGAACGTCAGGCTCCTGATCAAAAGCCTACCTACCAAATTAAGGATAGTGTTGATGTTGATTCTCAGTCGAAAATTGAGTAACTACCACCATTACAATAGTTAACTGAGAGTACTTTCTTGCTGACTGTTACACCTAACTTCTCTATCTCTCTCTTAGATAGGTAGTCAAGTGTTTCTATTACACAACGATTGTTGTTAATTGAATATTTTACGATGGGATATGTATACATAAAAGTAGCAATAGCAATTGCAGATAAATAATATCTTTTTCTATTGTTAATATAATGATTAGATGATTTAGACTTTAATTTTAGGAATTCTCTAAGAAGGCTCTCTGGTAAGCCTATCTGTACAAATAAAATTTCTACCCACCAAGGGAGCTTTGTCTTAGGGTTTCTAAAATCACTATTATGTTTTTTTGGCTTTGACCCTTCTGGATTTGTCATCCCCTTGATAACTTCGTAAGGTTTTGCCATTGAGAAAATGGATCTAATAAATATATCTTAAAATGAGAGACAATGTTCGTTTTGAGAGAATGATTTAATGTTTATAACACATGTTTTAATTGATAGTTTCTGACTAATCTCTCATTTGACTTTATACTATACTTAAGATCACTTTCTAACACGACCTAAAATGCCTAAGAAACGAAGGAAGTTATCTAAAGAACATGAGAAGAATATATCTGTTGCTCTAAAGGAGCTTGAATTAATACTAGCTAAGATTAATGATATTAATGATGATGATATTAGAGAAGAATATGCCATATCCTTTGCTCCAATAAAGCTTTCATTAGATAAAATACGTTTGGATTACAATAATATCGGTTACAATGAAGACTCTGTTCAGATGTATTCTAATTATTTATCTTTATTAGCTAAGTTTAAGGAAGAATATGAGATATAGGCTAAAGTAATAATATATTTATTCCTTAACCTTTATCTCATTACAAGTATACTATATTCCCTTGTAAGGTATTACCTTGATAGGGATAGGACCCGTTTTGATATTTAGCTTATCAGTCTTGTGATTATAATTTTTATTTGAAAAATCCTTTATACAACTACTGTAATTGGGAACTCTTCTACAGATCCTTTTTATATCTTTGAGACTTATTGAATATCCTGGCAATGACAGCATTAATAGTAGTACCAAGTATGAAAATGAATTAATCTTGATCTGCATAGTACCTTTTTTATTATTCAATTTTATATGTCTATGATAGAAATATTTTTCCCATTATTATTATAAGATACTGGAAAATTTAGTTACAGTAATAATTGTAATACTTTGGTTATTCAGATTAATCAATTCTCTAATTCTATTATTGCACTCTAAATTAGATTCTTATCATATATTTAGGTTTTTAAGGCTAGTCATGTAATCCGAAAGGTTCAACTAATCATAATTATAACTTTTTTCAATCTTTTCTCTTAACTCGTTTTTGCTGCACTTAGTTGTTATATATACTTCTTGAGCACTTCTACCTTTTCTTGCAATTAATTTATAGCCTCCTATCGTCTCTCTAGTAATAGAAATGTTGAGTTTTTCTTTATGACCTCTCACTTTTGAAATTACACCAGGAGAAATAGTGCATATTCCATTTTCTTTAGCAAGCCTTTTTAGTAGTTCTATAAGTCCATTGATATATGTACTATGAGTGTGAACTAATCTTCCCATCTAAGTTTTTCTTGTACAGTTATAATAAGACCTGGTTTAGTTCTCATGTGCAACTCCTCATCAATCATGTATAATTTTATTATTACATCAGTTCATTTATGCTTTTTACCTTTGCGTGGGCATCACTAGCTGCCATCTTTACTTTCTCCATAGCAATGGTAGTTTGGGGTAGAAATGGAGATGGATCAATTGATATTTGATTTACCTGCCTTTAGCTTGAGTTTAGACCCTTCATCCTATATAACTATTATTGTTCTATTTTTATTAGTATTTATAACAATATCAATAGCCTATTTAACATTTATTGAATTTAAGGACAAACGGAGGGCCAAGGTTGATGACTAGATAAACTTTTAGATTTATTGCTTTCTCTTCGACTCTTCAACTGTTATTTTAATTAGCTCCATAGCTTCTTTTATCCTTTTTATATTACTCCTGTATAAAGTTAGATCTTTGTCGGCCCTAGATTCGCAATAACCTAAATTAACAAGTAACTTTAGAGTTGATTTAATTATTTCTTCTTGATCTGAATCACCCTCATGTTCTATTCTTATTATTTCGTATAGGCCGATTGAGTGTAGCCTTGAGTAATAATTACCCTTATTTAGAATATCTTTAAGAAGAAGGCCTTCTATACTTTTGTTCTCGTTAGAATCATATTGAGCTATAGCGTTCTTAAATGAATCATTTTTGGAAATAGTTATTATTGCATTTGAATACCTTTCTATTAGGCTATATTCAATATCACAGGATTTACATAACGAATCTAGAATTTTACCCTTGTGAGTTGCTGGTTCATATCCATTTGTAAATATATCAAAGGATTTTATAAGACCATAAGAAAATAAGCCATCTATTTTAAAGCTGGATTGATTGCTAAGTAGATTCAACTCAACAAGATATTCATCTATTACTTTGCGGTAAATAGATGGTATTACAAAAGGAAAATCTTTGTGGAATAGACCTTTGCTAGCAGAAACGGTTTTGCGTTCACCCAAACCTTTTTTGATTAAACTCGAATATGAGATTAGCTATTCGAATATAGCAGTTAGTATCGTGGTAACCGATCACTTTTAGAATGATTCCTATAGTTGTTGAGGAAACTGGTCGTGGCGAAAGAGCCTTTGACATTTATTCAAGACTACTGCGAGAAAGAATTGTTTTTCTCGGTGAGCCTGTAACTAACGATTCTGCTAATCGAATAGTTGCCCAACTTCTCTTTCTTGAAGCCGAGGATCCTACGAAGGACATTTTTCTTTATATCAACTCCCCAGGTGGTTCTGTTTACGATGGCTTTGGGATTTTTGATACTATGCAGCATGTAAAACCCGATATTCACACCGTTTGTGTTGGCTTGGCTGCAAGTATGGGTGCCTTCTTGCTATGTGCAGGAGCAAAAGGAAAAAGAAGCAGTCTAGAACATTCTCGAATTATGATCCATCAACCGCTTGGAGGCGCAAAAGGTCAAGCTACAGATATACGTATACAAGCCGATGAAATTCTCTTTCTAAAGAGCAGACTTAATAATGAACTTGCTAAAAGAACTGGTCAGTCAATTGAAAAAATTTCTGAAGATACAGATAGAGACTTTTATATGTCTCCTTTAGAAGCAATCAGCTATGGAATAATAGACAATATTTTAAATAAGAAACCTGTTTCAATTGTCTAGCTAACTAAGTTGCAAAAATATTTTCAGTTCTGTATTTTTTAGGGATTTCAGTATATTTTTCTAAGACTTTAATTAACTCTTCGCCAGTTATAGTTTCTTTTTCAATAAGTAAATCTACAAGAGAGTCAATTGCCTCTCTATTATCATTAACTATTCTATATGTTGCTTGATAACACTCTTTTACAATTTTTCTAACTTGTTCATCAATTTGTTGTGATATAGAGTCGGATATATCAGATCTAGTCATCAGGTCTCTGCCAATAAATACTTCTTGGGAATCATTTTCTAATGAAATTGGTCCAAGCCTACTCATTCCAAATCTAGTAACCATTTGGCGCGCCATAGATGCTACTTGTTGTATATCACCACCAGCTCCAGTAGTTACTTCACCTCTACCAAAGACTACATCTTCGGCAGCTCGGCCACCTAAAGCACCCATTATTCTTGCTTTTAATTGAGCTCTGCTTACCAACATTTGGTCTTCATCTGGTGAGAACCAAGTTAAACCTTTTGCTTGACCTCTAGGAATTAACGTAACTTTTTGCACTGGGTCATGATCTTTTAATAAGGTGCCAATTAAAGCATGACCTATTTCATGATAAGCAATTAATTTTTTACTCCTTCCGTCAGTAAGAGGCTGTCCTTCCATCCCAGCAATTATTCTATCTACAGCATCATCTATTTCTAATAATCCTATTGATTCCTTTCTTCTTCGAGCTGTTAAAATTGCTGCCTCATTAAGAAGGTTGGCAAGATCTGCTCCAGTAAAACCTGGTGTTCTTCTGGCAATATTTTCCAATGAAAGGCTTTTATCAATCTTTTTATTTTTAGAATGCACTTTTAGTATTGATAATCTTCCTTTTATATCTGGAGCATCTACAGAAACTTGTCTATCAAACCTTCCTGGCCTTAGTAAGGCTGAATCGAGAACATCTGGTCTATTTGTTGCAGCGATAATTATTATCCCACTATTACCTTCGAAGCCATCCATCTCAGTTAATAGTTGATTTAGGGTTTGTTCTCTTTCGTCATTTCCACCTCCTATACCTGCACCTCTTTGTCGGCCAACGGCATCAATCTCATCGATAAATATTAGACAAGGACTATTTTCTTTTGCTCTTTTAAATAAATCTCTAACTCTGCTAGCTCCTACACCTACAAACATTTCGACAAATTCAGATCCTGATAATGAAAAGAATGGAACCCCTGCTTCTCCAGCTATAGCTTTGGCTAATAGAGTTTTACCTGTCCCTGGAGGCCCAACTAAAAGTACACCTTTTGGGATTTCCGCTCCAACAGAAGTGAATCTTTCAGGCTGCTTTAAAAATGTCACTACTTCTTCTAAATCTTGTTTTGCCTCTTCAACTCCGGCTACATCGTCAAACATAACGCCTGTTTCTGCTTCCATTGCGAACCTTGCTTTTGTTTTACCAAATTGCATGGCCTGGCCTGGACCGCCAGGCATTGAGTTTGATCTCCTTGCTAAAAAAACTAAACCTAAAATTAGAAGAGCTGGAAAGATTAGATTTCCTAAGAATCCAATACTTTGAGGTGTTTTTTTCTCTGGATGAATATCAAAACTGATTCCTTCTGTTTTGAATTTATTTACTAATTCAGGAGTTAGGCCTGGGAGGTCCACCCTTATTTTTTGTATACGGTTATCTAGGTCAGGGTCAACAGCTTCAACAATTGCATTTCTTCCTCCACTATAAATATCAACTGCAGTAACTCGACCAGAGTCGATGTAATCAATAAACCTTCCATAACTCATTCTAGAAACAGCTGCATTTGGACTTGCTAGAGAGCTCTTGTTTGACTGAGATGTATTGCCATTACTTCCTGTAAGGATTTGCCAACCTATAAGTAGGAGAATTACAAAAGGGATTAGCCACAAAGCTATTGACCTGAATTTTGGATTCATGTATTCATCTAAATCATTTTCATTCTAAGAGAAATTGTGGCCTATCTGTTGGAAAATGAGGAATTTTTTTTAAGTTAAGTGCAAATTTATTTTTTTACCTTTTTATTTGATAAATCAAAGACTTCTTAAAGCAACAATTGGATCTAATTTTGCTGCTCTTTTAGCTGGCAATACTCCAAAGATTAATCCAATAGATCCTGATAATGAAACTGTAAAAATGACTACTTTAGTTTCTATATTAGCAGGTAGACTTGTTGTTATCTTTATTGCATTAATGGTCCCTAGCCCTAGGATTGTTCCTAGCATTCCTCCTAAAGCTGCTAGAATTAAAGATTCTATCAAAAATTGAAGAAGAATATCTGTATCTCTTGCACCTATTGCTTTTCTTAGTCCAATTTCTTCTGTCCGTTCACTAACAGAAACTAGCATTATATTCATTATTCCAATACCACCAACAAGTAGGGAAATTCCTCCTATGGCTCCTAGCATTAATGTCAAACCCCCTGTTATTGTTGTGACTATAGAAAGAGCATCTTTTTGAGATCTGACTGCAAAATCATCATCTTTAATGATCTTATGCCTCTGCCTTAACAAGTTCGTGACTTGAAACTTTGCTGCATTAATGGCTTTAGAATCCTTGGCTTTTATACTAATAAAGCTAAGACTAATTCCATAGTTAGGATCTTTACCAGTTATCTTATTAACCATTGTTTTTAATGGTATATATATGTTCTTATCTTGGTTGCTTCCAAAAACGGCACCCTTTGCTTCCATTATCCCAATGATTTGGAAAGATTGATCTTTTATTCTTATATTTTTCCCAAGTGCATTTTCATTAGGGAATAGATCATTATTTAGCTCATGGCCAATAATTGTTACATTTGCAGCAGTATTTTGATCCTTATTTGTAATAAACCTACCTTTAGCTATGTCAAAACTTCTAACTGTAAGAAATTCAGGAGTAATTCCTAGAACTGTCGAACTGAAGCTCTTTGACTTATATTGTATAATTTCACTCGATGAAATTTGAGGTGCTACTTGCTCAATAGTAGGAACTTGTTCCCTAATAGCTATTGCATCTTTTAATGTCAGATTCCTTGGGAAGGCAACTCCTCTCCTTCTTGTATCATTATTACCTGGGACTACAAATAATACATTAGCACCTAAATTACTTAATTGGTTAGTAGCTAATTTTTGTGCTCCTTTTCCTACTCCAAGCAAAGTAATGACAGAGGCATTACCAATAACAATTCCTAGCATTGTTAAAGAGCTTCTTAATTTATTTGATGTCAAAGTCTTTACTGACATCAATAATAATTCTTTTAATGATACTTTCCCAGTCATTATATATCTATGGCTATTTAACTGAATCTGATGGAATTCCTTTGAATATAGTTCCTTTATCTAAATCTAATGTTACTATTTCTCCATTTTTAAACTTTTTACATGCTCCTTTAACTCCAGACATAATAGGGGTAGATATTTTGTTAGTTTCTCTCTTATTGGTTATATTATTCTCCTCTTCGATGATTCCATAAATATGAGTATCAGTTAAGGAATTATAGATAATCTCCTTCGATATTACTAAAATTTCCCCAGACTTGATTTCTGCCATATCACTATTTTTATTTATTACTCTTATCTTCCCACTAACCTTTCCTGAAGAAGTTGAATTACCGCTTGCAACAACATCTGTAACTATGCCAACTTTAATTAGGTCTGTCGAACCACTAATACCATTAAGTGTACCTGCTGTTTCGACTACTAAATCCCCAGGCTTTAATATCCCTTTCTCCATTGATAATTTCATGGCATGACTAAATGTTCTACTGGTGCTTTCTTCTGTATCTATTAGTAAGGCTGATACTCCCCATACTAATTGCAGACGTCTAGCAACTCCTGATTCACTTGTTATTGCAAGGATTGGTGTTGCTGGTCTGAATTTGCTTACGTTATGAGCAGTGGCACCACTTTTGGTAAGAGGAAGTATTGCCGCGGCATTAAGTTGTCTTGCAATTGTGCTTACCGCTGCACTTATGGCATTAGGAATAGTACTAGGAAGGTGACTTTCTAAAGCCCTTTGAGGGTAGTCTCTTTCAATCCTTCTTGCTATTTTAGCCATAGTTTCAACAGCTTCTATTGGATAGTCTCCAACTGCCGTTTCATTAGAAAGCATTACTGCGTCTGTTCCATCAAGTATTGCGTTTGCAACATCGCTTACTTCGGCCCTAGTTGGTCTTGGGCTGGATGCCATTGAATCCAACATTTGTGTTGCAGTAATTATTGGTATTCCAAGAGAATTTGCCTTTTTAATAAGTTGTTTTTGTAGCAAAGGTACTTCTTCAGCTTCCATTTCGACTCCTAGGTCACCTCTTGCAACCATTACCCCATCGCAGAGTACAAGTATCGAATCTATTTGGTCTATTGCCTCAAATTTCTCTATTTTTGCGATTACTGGGGTGGTATGACCATGCTTCCTGATTAATTCCTTAATTTCTTGCATGTCTTCAGGGTTTCTTACAAAGCTAAGTGCAACCCAATCAACTCCTTGCGAAAGACCAAACTCAAGATCGACTTTATCCTTATGTGTTAATGCATTAATAGATAATTGAACATCAGGGAAATTGACTCCTTTGTTGTTAGAAAGAATCCCACCAACTGTAACTTTGCAGACTAGAGACTTTTCCTTTAAATCAACCTTTTCAACTAACATTTCAACTCTCCCATCATCTAGAAGAATTCTTTTACCTACATCAACTTCACTTATAAGGTTTTTATAAGTAACAGTAGCAATTTTGTTATTGCAATCTACATCTTCTGACGTCAGTTTAAAGACATCTCCTTTCCGTAAATTAATCGGCCCTTCTTTAAATCTTCCTAAACGTATTTTTGGACCTTGAAGGTCCTGGAGAATTCCAATATTTACTTTTAAACTTTTAGCTACATGTCTAATGGTTTTAATTCGTTGTGAATGCTCTTCATGGTCACCATGAGAAAAATTCAATCTAAAGGTAGATGCTCCTGCTCTAATTAGAGCAGCTATGATTTCTGGGGATTCTGTCGCAGGTCCAATAGTGGCTACGATCTTAGTCCTTCGTTTTAGATCTATAGTTGCCATTAGAATGTTTGCTCACCCTCAAAAAAATACCATCTTGTAAGCATTTAGTTACCTCTTATTCCTTCATTATTCCTTATCATGGACCTTAATCAGTACCAAGACAAATCAAGAGAAACAGCTCGTTATCCTAATTTAGGAAATAATGCAATTTATCCAACACTAGGACTAGCAGGAGAGGCTGGAGAGGTTGCAGACAAGGTTAAGAAGGTAATTAGAGACAAACAAGGTTATTTTGGTGCTATTGAAAAACAAGAAATAAAGTTGGAATTAGGCGATGTACTTTGGTATATCGCACAACTGTCAACTGAGTTGGGGTTTGATTTGGAGGAGGTTGCTCAGCTAAATTTGGAGAAATTGTCAAGTAGATCTAGGAGAGGAAAGCTTTCTGGAAGCGGCGACAATAGATAAACCAGAAGAGTTTAATTGTATTTGTATCAGGCGATATTATTTATAATACTTGCGTTTAAAAATGCAAAACGTAGGTTGCTCAAAGCAGATTCAGCAAAATTTAATACTACAAAAGCAAGTATAGGAGAGATATCCAAACCCCCTATTGCAGGAATTATTCCTCGAAATAAGTTTAAGTAAGGATCTGTAATAGCACTGATGTTACTGAGGACAGGATTACTCCAATCAAGATTTGGGAACCAAGTCAAAAGTACCCTCAATATTAGAATATAAGAGTAAATAAAAAGGGTCTGACTTAGGACAGCAAGAATATTTGAGAAAACAGCTTGCATCTTCTTAATGATAAAAATCTATTTAAGCAGCTTTGTTCTCATCTGTCGTATCTATATCAGGAATTACGGTGAATGTTTGATGAAACTTTTCTGATAGTGTTATCCAGAATGACCTGCCATCGCGCTGACGCTTCCTTTCAATAAAGTTCATATTTATGAGCTCCTTGATATGCTCATATGCTCCAGAACCTCTTAGATCTACCAAATCTGATTGTAAAATTCTTTTTTTAAGGGCTATTGTGGCAAGGGTCCTTAGACTTGCTCCAGAAATATCTACAGGTAAAAGATTTTGAACAAGTTCTCCTAAACCTTTTGTTAGTTGAAGGCTATATTTACCATCTTTTTCACAAATTTCAAGTGAGGTATCTCTTTGAGAATAGCCTGCCATAAGAGCGATTAAAGCTTCTTGAACGCTTTCTGTTGATTGAGTTAAAGCTTCAGCAATTTCTGAAATTGTTAGTGGCTTTCCTTTGAGGTAAAGAACTGCTTCTATTTGAGCAGGCAATGAAATGTCTAACTTACTTGTTATTCCTTTGTTAAGAGCAAGTTTAGTGATGACTAGTAAGGCAAACCTTGAATTTAAAATACCGTGAATCTCATGTCTGTACACCTAAGAAAAGCTTATACGCAGGATTTTTTGTCTCATCCCAGCTTTTGTAACCTATTTCAGTAAGAAAAATTTCCCAATCTTTAAGCTGGTTTTTGTTCACTAGAACCCCTAAAACTATTCTCCCAATATCTGCCCCATGATTTCGATAGTGGAAAATACTTATACTCCATTCTGGTTTCATTGCTTTTAGAAATTTCATTAGAGCACCGGGTCGCTCTGGAAATTCAAATCTATATAGAAGCTCAATGTTTGAATTGGAATGACTCGCTTCTTCTGGTAGTCGACCACCAACCATATGCCTTAGGTGAACTTTTGAAAATTCATCATTACTTAGGTCTATGCAATTAAGGCTAGCTTTCTTAATATTCTCCATAAATGATTGAAAATCTTTTTTGTTATTTACTTCTACGCCCATAAAGATTTGAGCTGTTTTTTTGCTTGACATACGATAGCTAAATTCCGTTAGATTCCTATTACCAATTAATTTACAAAGTTTTTCAAGACTTCCAGGCTCTTCTTTGATTTCAATTGCAATCATAGCTTCTTTTTCTTCTCCTAATACTGCTCTTTCAGCAACAAATCTGAGCCTTTCAAAGTTCATATTTGCTCCACATGTTATAGCAATAACTTTTTTATTTTCTAAGTCATTATTGATTAAGTCTGATTTAGCTCCAGCTATGGCTAAGGCTCCCGCTGGTTCAAGAATTGCTCTTGTATCTTCAAAGAAATCCTTAATTGCAGCACATATTTCATCGGTGTTAACTGTGACAATATAGTCAACATATTTTTTTGCTAATTCAAAAGTAATCTTTCCTACTTGCTTTACAGCTACTCCATCTGCAAATAGACCAACCTCAGATAATTCTATTCTTTTATTTTTTTCTAATGATTGTTTCATTGCTGATGCATCTTTAGGTTCTACGCCAATTATTTTTACGTCAGGCCAAAGATTTTTGATATAAGCTGCTATCCCTGCTATTAGGCCGCCTCCTCCGACAGCAATATAAATTGCATATGGGGGCTTATCCATTTGACGAAGAATTTCTATCCCAATAGTCCCTTGTCCAGCTATTACTTCTGGATCATCAAATGGGTGGATAAAAACCAATCCATCTTTTTGACTTAATCTTGTTGCTTCAAGGTATGCTTCGTCATAATTTTCCCCATGTAAAATTATTTCAGCATTTAATGAGCGAACAGCCTCTACTTTCATTGGTGGTGTAGTAATTGGCATAACGATTACGGCCCTGCATTTCAAGTAAGCAGCACTTAAGGCAACACCCTGAGCGTGGTTTCCAGCACTTGAGGCAATTACTCCTTTCTCCAATTCTTTATTAGTCAAGCGTGACATTCGGTTGTATGCGCCCCTTAATTTGAAGGAGAAGACTGGCTGCAAGTCTTCTCGCTTGAAAAATATTGTATTTTTTAGTTTATGGCTAAGCTTTTTTGCTTCCTCTAAAGGTGTTTCTACGGCAACGTCATAAACTCTTGCCCTTAGAATTTTCTGTAAGTAGTCCTCCATATGATTGATTTAAGCTGATTTTGTGTTAAATGTTTTCTAATTCATTTTGAATTAGGTGAAAATTTGAAAGAAATGCATTAAGACACCGTAGATTGTTATAAATAACTAATACGGTTATGCGTCTGAGCGAAGTTAGCCATCCTAATCAATTACATGGTTTGACAACAGCTCAACTTGAAGACATTGCTTGCCAAATCAGGGAGAGGCATCTTCAGGTTGTTTCTACAAGTGGTGGTCATTTAGGTCCAGGGCTTGGTGTTGTTGAACTAACTCTTGCTCTCTATCAAACATTAGATCTGGATGTAGATAAAGTTGTATGGGATGTTGGGCATCAGGCATATCCTCACAAATTAATTACAGGAAGATATTCTAATTTTGATTCATTGCGACAGCAAAGTGGTGTTGCTGGATATTTAAAACGATCCGAGAGTCACTTCGATCATTTTGGTGCAGGTCATGCAAGTACTTCTATTTCTTCCGCTCTTGGAATGGCTTTAGCTAGGGATCGTCAAGGAAAGGATTACAAATGTGTTGCTGTTATAGGGGATGGAGCACTTACAGGAGGAATGGCATTGGAAGCCATTAACCATGCTGGTCATCTTCCTAACACACCTTTTCTTGTTGTTTTAAATGACAATGACATGTCTATATCTCCTCCTGTTGGAGCACTTTCAACTCATTTAAATAGGATGCGTCATAGTGCACCAATTCAATTCCTTTCAGATAGTGTTCAAGAAAGTGTTAAGAATATACCGTTTCTTGGTAAAGAAATACCCCAGGAGATTAAATCAATAAAAGACAGTGTCAAGAGACTTGCAGTTCCAAAAGTTGGAGCTGTTTTTGAGGAACTAGGCTTTACTTATATGGGACCTATAGATGGTCATGATATAGCTCAAATGACAAAAACATTTCAAGCCGCTCATCGTATTGGCGGTCCTGTTCTTGTTCATGTAGCCACCACTAAAGGGAAAGGTTATCCATATGCTGAGGCTGATCAAGTTGGTTATCATGCTCAATCTGCATTTGATTTAACTACTGGTAAATCAATCCCCTCTAAAAGTCCAAAACCACCTAGTTATAGCAAGGTTTTCGGACAAACATTAGTAAAAATTTGTGAACAGGATAACAAAGTTGTTGGAATTACAGCAGCTATGGCTACTGGAACAGGGCTTGATTTGCTTCAGAAAGCTATTCCAGAACAATATGTAGATGTTGGGATAGCTGAGCAGCATGCAGTAACTCTTGCTGCAGGGATGGCTTGTGAAGGTTTAAAGCCTGTATGTGCTATTTACAGTACTTTCCTGCAAAGAGCCTATGACCAGCTCATACACGATGTGGGGATACAAAACTTACCAGTTACCTTTGTATTAGATAGAGCTGGAATAGTTGGAGCGGATGGACCAACGCATCAAGGCCAATACGACATTAGTTATCTAAGATCTGTTCCAAACTTTACTGTTATGGCTCCTAAGGATGAGGCAGAACTTCAAAGAATGATAGTTACTTGCTTGCAACACAACGGACCATGTGCTTTACGTATTCCAAGAGGCCCTGGTGAAGGGGTTACTTTAATGGAAGAAGGCTGGGAACCCCTCAAGATCGGTCGAGGCGAAGTCCTTTGTGAAGGTGAAGATCTCTTGATTCTTTCTTATGGATCTATGGTTTCTTCAGCTATAAAAACAGCTGAACTCCTTAGGGAATCTGACATATCAGCCACAGTAGTAAATGCAAGATTCTTAAGACCACTCGATCAGGCTTTGATTCACCCTTTGGCAAGGCGTATTGGTAAAGTTGTGACTATGGAAGAAGGTACTTTATTAGGTGGGTTTGGTTCAGCAGTTGTTGAATCTTTTTCAGATCAAGATCTATTAGTACCTACATTAAGGATTGGAATCCCTGATAAATTAGTTGATCATGCAAGTCCACAACAAAGTAAAGAGAAATTAGGCTTAACACCAGAGCAAATGTCGGGAACAATAAAGAAAAGATTTGGTTGGGATGGAGCAGATTCATTGTATATAAGCAATTCTAACTCTAATATGCATTAATTATTTAGGATCTATTTGTTTTATTAATTTTGAATATAAAAGTATCCTTTTATATTCAAAATTAATAATTTATTTGAAATATTTAGTTTATATGTAGCCAAGAAACTATATAAAGCTAAGAGTATACTCTAACTTCTTATAGATCAAAAATACTCTAGCCAGAGCAAGAGAACAGGTTGATGATTTACTTTTAGGTACCTTTCTTAAAGGATTCCTCTAGAGGCTAATCCAAGGATTGAACCTATACCAAGAATGTGACCCAGGCAATTTGCTGCAACTACAGAAGCGTGACTCATGCCACCAAAAAATTTGGAGTTAGGTATTTCAAACCCTTCATTCGGCTTTGCAATATTAGCCCTAGCTATGGCATAAGCAAGAACGTTGCACAGGATCATTACTACCGCACACTTAGGTGACCATTGAAATGAATCAGTAACTGTGGTAGCCAATAGCGTTGTAATCATTAACACATAAGAAGCAACCATATTATTCTCCTTGATAAAGCACATTTAGCCACAAAGATCTGCTACCTCTTAAAAGTTATTCACCTGAATTCGTGAGCATGGTTGCAAACCCGAAAACTATAAAGGCATCACTAAGAGCTAGAAATGCTTCAGCAGATCCATGTAAGTAATCAACATCAGTTAATTCTTGATTATAATTGACCTTCGCTATGATGGAGCAAACAATAGTCATAGCAACAAAAAGCAGGGTTAAGCGAAATCCCCATAAAGAAGTTTTCGGTATTGATGAGCTTTTTTGTGCCCAAAAGAGAAAGATTAAATAAGGAAAAAGGGATATAACAAATATTGGACCAGGGTCAAGACTTGAAAGTGGTTGAAGAAAATCAATCATATTGCTTTTGTGGTTGCTCCTCACTTTTTACTAGTTTCCACGCTGCAAAAGCTAGGCAAGAATTTCCAAAGAAAGTTAGTAAGGCTTGAAAATAAACCAAACCATATAAACTTTGGTCATTATCATAAATATGCCAAGTTATAGCAGCCATGGCACTTGCCAAGTTTGGAAGCATTGCAATTGCAAGCCAAATGAGAGTCTTGTTGTAACTTTTATCTTGAGAGATTTTGGAAATAATTATGATTGCAATAATCCATTCAAAAAGGGTTAAAATATGAATAAACCAAGTAGCTGTAGATAGTTCATGCATATTTTTAGGTGTTAATTATTTCGGTTAGTTTGTCTAGGACTTCTTTCGGATGACTAGTTGGTTTAACTCCTATCCATTTAAAGGCTATTCTTCCTTCTGGATCTATTAAATATGTATTTCTGTTTGAAAAGGAACTCCTCCAGGAATCATAAAGTCTACTAACATGTCCATTCTCGTCTGATAAAAGAGTAAAATCAAGTCCATTACTACTACAAAAGTCCTTATGTATAGATTTTTTATCATTACTTATGCCTATTATAGATGCATTTAGACTTCTAAATTGATTGCTTAAACGTTGAAAACCTTTAGCTTCAATAGTGCAACCAGAGGTCATATCTTTAGGATAGAAATATAAGATAATCCATTTTTTATTATAATCATTTAAAGACCATTCACTTTTGTTAGGTGTTATTGAATTATATCCGTTGAGAGTAAACATAGGGGCTTTATCTCCTGGATTAGTTCCTGATATATTGGTTGCAAATAAAGGGCTTGCAAGAGTAAAAAATATAGGGATAATAATTATTAGAATTATTTTATCTAATTTATTTTTTAACATTAGAAGTATTTAAAGACTAGAGTAATTATTTAACTTAGATTTTTCTAAGGTCTACGCCCATTGATTTGGCATACGTATTTAACCCTTTTTTCTGAATTGTTTTTAGTGCTTTTGTAGTTACACGAAGGGTTAACCATCTTTTTCCTTCTTCCCACCAAAGGCGTCGTTTTTGTAAATTTGCTTGTTGTAGCTTCTTAGTGCGGATATGAGAATGACTAACTGCCATTCCATTATTTGCCTTAGTTCCTGATAGGTCGCATACCCTCGACATTGCTTATCTCTTTAAAATAAAGGTATTACTATCTTACCAAATAGAAAGCTTGTTAGGTTATTTTGGAGATTAATTTCCCCATAAGGCCAGAACTCTTCTTTTGAAAATCAGAAATTTTTTCTGGATTTAGGCCGCCAATACCCAAACATGCCATTTCATAGAGATGAACTGATATTTCTTTTATTAATAATGTATTTTGAGAACCACCATGATTATCAATAATAATTGAACTTGATTTTAATTTGCTTAAGCCTTCAACAATCGGATGGTTTTTATTGACTAAAAGGACATGATTATCTGGAAGACCAGGTAGCTTTTGTTCCATTAGAGCACCCATATCATTAATTCTTCTCATTTGTTCGGGGAGAAGTATCATTGCTGGAATTTCATAGTTGTCTTTTAAAGATTTAATTTGGACAGTTATCTTGTCATCATTAAGCGCAGATTTAATTAATTCTCTTAATGATTCACTCATGCTATCTCCTTCAACATCTTTAATTTCCTTTTCGTCTGAATTCAGTGAATCATCTATTTCTGAATCAACCCTTTGGAAAGTTATTTTTTCATTACGTGTTTCATACCAGGGGATAAATTGTGAGTCTATTACTGTGTCAGCAATTATTATCTCTTTCCCCTCTGCTTTCCATAAATTTAAGGGGTTTGACTGTGAAATTTCATCTGTACAATAAAGTACTTTGCCTTCTGATTCAGTAGTAAGTCTATTAGCATATTCTTTTATTGTAGTAAAGCTAAGTTCTTCTGAACTAATTACAGCTTCTGTCTTATTAAAAGCTTCCTTTCTTATTGTCTTAAAAATAATTAGATCTTCAATTTGTTCGGCAAACTTCTCATCTTCCATTGCACCTATTTTGATGAAAGGAGAAATAGAGTCCCATATTTGGGAATAGAGTTTGACGTTATCCTTCATTATTGCTTTAAGCTTATCAGCTATTTTTTTTGATATGAAATTAGCTATTGATCGTACTTTTCTATTTGATTGAAGGGCACTTCTACTAACATTTAATGGTATATCTGTAGAATCTATAACACCCCTTAGTGGCAGAAGGTATCTTGGAACAACTTCCTTGATAGAATCACTTACAAAAACTTGATTAGAAAATAGCTTTATTTCACCTGATTCCCAATCTGCTCTTCCACTTATCTTAGGAAAGTATAGTATTCCTTGAAGGTTATAGGGGTAATCTGTATTTAGGTGTACCCAGAATAGAGGTTCTCCTTGAAATGGATAAAGATATTTGTAAAATTCGATATAATCCTCATCTTTAAGTTCTTTAATATTTTTACGCCAAGGTGGGTTCGTCTTATTTATAGACTCGCCTTCTAGTTGTACATCTACAGGCATAAAATCACAGTATTTCCTAATTAAGGTTTTGATTCTTGCTGGTTCGATGTATTCAATTTCCTCTTCCATTAGGTATAAAATAATATCTGTTCCTATCTCCTCTTTCTCTGAACTTTCTAATTTAAAATTTGGGGAGCCATCGCAAGACCATTTAACTGGGCTACTATCGTTTATAGCTGATTTGGATATTATCTCTACATTCTTGGCGACCATAAAACTAGAATAAAATCCAAGACCAAAGTGTCCTATTATGCCCTCTTGATTTTCTTCGTATTTTTGAAGGAATTCTTCAGCACTTGAAAAAGCTACTTGATTAATATACTTTTTAATCTCTTCTGCTGTCATTCCTATTCCATTGTCTGATATTACTATTGACTTCTTTTCTCTATTAATTCTAATTTGGATTTTGGCTTCATCTATAGATTCACAATCACCTGCAATAGAAGCCATTCTTCTTTTACTTATTGCATCAACACTATTACTTACAAGTTCACGTAGGAATATTTCATGGTCTGAGTAGACTGCCTTTTTGATTATGGGAAATATATTTTCAGTATGTATTTTGATTTTCCCTTCTTCAAGTTGGGTCATGGCTATCTCAGTTTCTTTGTAGGTTATTTTTTGATTTTAATAACTCATAAAGAAATCCTTGGGTGTATTCTCCGTACACAATTAACTCTTATTGGATTTTCTGTAATTCCGGTCTTTCCTCTGCGATAACAGCACCACTTACAGGGCAGACTGCAAGGCAAACTCCACAATCTATGCAAGTTGAAAAGTCAATAAAATAATAGTCTGTACCTTTCATATTTTTGCCATTTGACTTACTAATACAATTAACAGGACATGATTCTGCACAAAGTGCAACCCCTTCACATTTATCGGTAATTATTGAGTGAGGCATATATCACAATTCAGTCCAACCACTCTAGTTCATCAAAACCTCTTTTTTTAATTAATTCATGAGCCTCAACTTTTGAATCAAGAGCTTCTAATTCAACCATAGCAATTAATCCCTGGCTATGATAATAAGATTGTCTTGAGATAGCATCTTCATAACTCCTCTTATTGCTATAAGCAATAAGTATTCTTTTCGGAGAATCAATACCTCTATAATAAATATTGTCCAACTCTCGAATACTATCTATTGAAATTGAGAATCCAGCTCCTGATTCATTAGTTTCTTGATCTCCAAAAATACTTATTAGTTTGTCATATCTACCTCCCCTAGCAAGAACTGTTGGGATATATTGATTTTTACATATTAGTTGAAAAATAATACCAGTATATAAATCAAAATCAGATAGGTAAGTAGGATCTAGTTGTAGATTAACTCCGTGTTTATTTGCAATTGGCTCAATAACTGCAAATAACCTTTTTAGTTGATTTAATAGATTATTTTCACCATATAATAATTCTAATTCCTTAATCACTATACTTGGTTTGCCACGTAGTCTAAGCGCTCTCAAAATGGTTTCCTTTATATTATTCTCTAATTTAGATTTTTTTATTTTTAGTAAATCAAAGCTGGTTAAATTTTTTTTAAGTGATGATCTGTATGTATTTGGAATATCTCTCATGATAAGATTAAATAAGGACTTATGACCTATTAGTAATGTTGGTTGTCCTTTTTGATTAATTCCTAATTTATTTAGGCATTCAAGTAGTAGATAAAGTAACTCGACCTCTGCAGTAATAGAGGGTATCCCTATTAATTCAACACCACTTTGTAGTTTCTCTTCAACATTAAATTTTCCATTGCAATCCACTTTAGTTTTGTACACTGTCCCCGAAGCCCAAAGCCTTAGGGGGCGATGCCTTTTTGCCAGTCTCGTTGTAGCTGCTCTTGCAATCGATGCTGTCATTTCTGGTCTAAGACCTAATGGTTGATCCGCTATAAGTTTTACAATATCCTTTTCTGCTATTCCTCCGTCAGCCATCAGTGTTTGAAGTGTATCAATGTTAGGTGGAGATACTTCTTCGTAGCCCCATTGTTTATATGATTCTGCAAGTTTTGTAGTTAATAGTTGATTAATTTGAACCTCTTGGGGGTTTAAATCCTTTGTTCCTAGAGCTGGTTGTATAGCCATTGATATGTTGATTAAGAAAATTAACTGATAAATTAGTTAATAGGTTTGCCACCAAAAGATTTTTTATCTAATGGATTTACTTTTTCTAATTCTAAAAGTAGTTCAGTTTTAATATAGGGATTAGACGCTAGGATCCTACCTTTTTTTAGTTCAAATTTATTTGACTTATAATCACAAACAACACCTCCAGCAGATTCGACGATTGCAATCCCAGCTGCTAAGTCCCATGGAGAAAGCCCTTGTTCCCAATACCCGTCGAGTCTACCTGAAGCAATAAATGCTAAATCTACTGCAGCGGCGCCACCCCTTCGAACTCCTCTGGTTTTATTAGTCAGCCAACAAAATTCAGCATAATTATTATCTAGTTTTGTAGAGCGATCATATGAAAAACCTGTTACTAGCAATGAATTGACAAGTTTTTTTGACGTTGAGACTGATATCTTTTCTTCATTACAAAAGGCGCCTTTCCCTGGGCATCCCCAATAAAGTTCTCTAGAAAAAGGAACATTGATAGCTCCTAGCATAGGTTTTTCTTTCCAAAGTAGACCTATAGATGTAGCAAAAAATGGATATCCATGTGTGTAGTTCGTTGTTCCGTCGAGAGGGTCAATACACCATACAAGTTCCTTATCTTCACCTGAAATGCCACCCTCTTCTGCAAAAATCCCACATTCTGGTGTTTTTTCTTTTAGAAAGGATACGATAGAATTTTCAGCTTCTATATCGGCATTGGTTACAAGATCCCCTTCTCTACTCTTTTGGTTAATGGAGATGATTCTTCCAAAATATTTCATTAATACCTTCCCTCCAATAAAAGCTGCTTGCTTAGCTATCTCCAAATAATTATCTAATTCAGCTACTGCAATTTTTGATTCTTTTACTGCTTCATTAGAAATATTGGATTTCATTTTGAGTAGATGCCGCCTCAGTTTGTATTCTCATATTTTATATTTTGATAACTTGTTTCCTGCTAGATTTGTTGAGTTGCAATCAGAACATCCTGGAGAGGTGGCCGAGCGGTCGAAGGCGCAGCACTGGAAATGCTGTATAGGGGCAACTTTATCGAGGGTTCGAATCCCTCCCTCTCCGTTAGATTAAAAAATCATTAGGTTAAAATTATCCAAATTTCCCAGATATATAATCCTTTGTTTCTTTCTGATCAGGATTATTGAATAATTTTTCAGTATCATTAGATTCAACTAAATAACCAATTTTTCCACCTGATTTTCCACTAGCTACTTCTGCATTATAAAATGCAGTAATATCACTTACTCTAAGTGCTTGCTGCATATTATGTGTAACTATAACTATCGTATATGATTTCTTAAGTTGATGCATAGTTTCTTCTATTTTTAAAGTTGATATAGGATCTAAGGCAGAGCAGGGTTCATCCATAAGGATCACATCTGGTTCGATGGCAATTGTTCTTGCAATACATAATCTTTGCTGTTGACCACCAGATAAACTGCATCCGCTTTCTTTTAATTTATCTTTGCATTCATCCCATACAGCTGCTTTCCTTAATGCTCTCTCTACTAATTCGTCCATGTTTCCTTTATATCCATTAACTCTTGCTCCAAATGCAATGTTTTCATAAATACTTTTAGGAAATGGATTTGGTTGTTGAAATACCATTCCAATCTTACGTCTTACTTCTATAGGGTCTATATTTGGACTATATAAATCTTGGCCTTCATATAGTACTCTCCCTTTAAGTGAACATTTTTCTATAAGATCATTCATTCTATTTATTGACCTTAGAATAGTTGATTTACCACAGCCTGAAGGACCTATAAATGCTGTCACCTTACCAGCTGGAATTTTTAAATACACATTCTTTACAGCTTCACTTTCTCCATAGCTAATTGAAACGTTTTCAAGAGATATTTTAGTTTTATTTGTCATATCAAAAATTAGTAGTGATAATGATCATTTTTTAATAAGATTTTCTCCTTGAGAATAGTCTAGAAAATATATTTAGGATTAGCACAATAAATATAAGTATAAATGAAGCTGCCCATGCTAATTGATTTTGTGCACTGTAGGGTTCTAATGCAAAATTATATATGAGAACTGATAATGAAGACATCTCATAGAAAATATCATTAAAACTAGATATATGATAATAGGAAAATAATGCTGTAAAGATCAATGGTGCTGTCTCCCCTGCTGCTCTGGCTAAACCAAGTACTATTCCTGTAGCAATACTTTTAAAGGCATGAGGTAATGTTATTTCTACGATCGTTGTGTACATTGTAGCTCCAAGACCCAAAGCACCTTTGCGCAAATCATCAGAAACGAGCTTTAAGCCTTCGTCAGTTGTTTTTATTACCATAGGCAGCATTAATATTGATAAAGCCATCCCACCTGCAACTCCACTAAAGCTACTTCCAATAATTACTTTAGTAACTACTACAACTGCATAAATAAAAACCCCAGCAATTATTGAAGGCACTCCTGCAAGTACATTAGTGCCAAATCGTATGAATTTAGAAAAGAATCCCCCTTTTGAGTATTCAGCTAAGTAAATACCTCCACCTACTCCTATTGGAACAGCAATTAATGATGCTATTGCAGTAATAATAATTGTTCCAATTATTGCATTACCAATACCACCTGCAGATCCAGTCTGAGATCCGGGAGGCTGTGGTTCAAGTAAAAATAAATCTATATTTAACTGTGATCCACCTTTAATTAATACATATATTAAGACAAGTAATAATGGAATAATAGAAATTAAAGAAAAAACTATAATTGTATATGTAAGTAATTTATTACATATATTTCTTGACAATCTTATATTATAATCAAGTTTATTCAATTTATTTTTTTCTTTTTTTATCATCTTTTTAATATTTTAAACTAAGTTTTTTGACCAGCCATTGGGCAAATATATTTATAATTAGTGTCATTATCATTAAAATAAAAGCTGCATACATTAGTGATGATATTTGGCTTCCATCAGCTTCTCCGAATTGGTTGGCAAGTAATGCAGATATTGTGTAGCCTGGTGCAAATAAAGACCAACTAAAATTGTTTGAATTGCCAATTATCATTGTAACAGCCATCGTTTCTCCTATGGCTCTGCCAAGTGCCAACAAAATACCCCCGGTAATTCCTGATATTGCAGCTGGAAGAATTACGTTAAATAATGAACACCATCTTGTTGCTCCTATTCCATAGGCTGCCTCCCTTAATCGATTGGGCACTTGTTCTAATGAGTCTCTTGATATGGCTGTAATAATTGGAAGTATCATAACAACAAGAATTAATATTGCAGGAGCCAATCCAGGTCCAACTGCCTCTGTGCTAAATATTGGCAACCAACCTAAATGTAAATGTATATAGTTTAAAAGAGGTCTTATAAATGGCTCCATAACAAATACTGCCCAAAGTCCAAGTACTACTGAGGGTATTGCAGCAAGTAATTCCACCATTAGCCCTATTATTTCTGTTATCTGCCTTGGCAGGATTTGCTCTGTTAATAAAATAGCTGTCCCTATTCCTAATGGAATTGCAATTAAAAGGGAAACTAATGAAGTTATCACAGTGCCGTATATGGCTGTAAAAGCTCCATAACGGTTATTAATAGGATCCCATTCAGAAGTAATTAGAAAATTTAAACCATAGTTTTGAATTGATGCTTTTGATTCAATAAAAACTACAATTAAAATAGAAAAAAGGACTATTGCCACTGTTGTTGCCATTGCAACTGAAAGATTTTTAAAGCCTGAGTCAATCCACTTGTCTGACGATGAACGTAATCTGAGAGTAAATTTGTTTTTTAGTTCAGATTTCACCTTGCCGTTTCGGATATTCTAAATCTATGTTATTAAGATGCTTTTCGCATAAAATAAGTTTGAAATGGACCTTGTTTCGGTTTGCATCACTTAAAAAGCCTTGGTTGATCTACCGAAGCCAGTTAACTTAGTAATGTAATAAGTGAATCTATGGGGAGGATTGTTGGGATTGATCTTGGAACTACCAACTCCGTTATTGGAGTTTTAGAAGCTGGGCGTCCATTTGTAATTTCAAATGCTGAAGGTTCTCGTACTACGCCATCAGTAATAGGATATACAAAAAATTCAGAGTTGGTTGTTGGCCAGCAAGCTAGAAGGCAACTTGTTCTTAACCCCAGGAATACATTTTCTAACCTAAAGAGATTTGTCGGCAGATTTTGGGAAGAATTAGAGGATACTAGCCTAAATGTTCCGTATACAGTTAGAGCTAATGATCAAGGTTGCGTGAGAGTCACTTGTCCTATTACCGAAAGAGAATATGCCCCTGAAGAATTAATAGGTAGCATTATAAGAAAGTTGATTGACGATGCTGAGAAACATTTAGATGAAAATATTGAATCAGCTGTTATAACTGTTCCAGCCTACTTTAATGATTCTCAACGCCAAGCAACAAAAGATGCTGCTTTGCTTGCAGGAATAAAGGTTGAACGAATTTTAAATGAACCAACTGCAGCAGCTTTAGCTTATGGCTTTGATAAAAGCTCTTCATCAAGAGTATTAGTCTTTGACCTTGGAGGAGGTACTTTTGATATTTCTTTGCTAAGGATTTCAAATGGAGTATTTGATGTAAAAGCAACTTCTGGGGACACGCAATTGGGAGGAAATGATTTTGATTTAAAAATTGTTGATTGGTTGGCAGACGATTTTCAAAAAGAGCATGATATTGATCTAAGACGAGACAGGCAATCTCTTCAACGTCTTTCTGAAGCGGCAGAGAAAGCCAAGCAAGAATTGTCTGGATTAAATTCAACTCCAATTTCACTTCCATTTATAGCAACAGGTCCTAATGGCCCTCTTCATATAGAAACAAATTTAGAAAGAAAGCATTTCGAAAGTCTTTGCAGAGATCTAATTGACAGGCTATTAAAGCCAGTTGAAATAGCACTTGAGGATTCTGGGTGGACAGCTGATGAAATTAATGATGTTGTCCTTGTTGGGGGAAGTACCAGAATGCCTATGGTTCAACAGTTAGTCAAAACCATTGTTCCATTAGAGCCCTCACAGTCAGTTAATCCTGATGAGGTTGTAGCGATAGGGGCGGCTGTTCAAGGCGGAATCCTTACTGGAGAATTAAGAGATCTTTTATTAAATGATGTCACTCCTTTGTCACTAGGTCTAGAAACTGTAGGTGGCCTCATGAAGGTATTAATTCCAAGAAATACTCCCATCCCAGTTCGGCAAGCAGATGTATTTAGTACTTCTCAAGCCAATCAATCATCTGTTGAAATTAATGTATGGCAAGGTGAAAGGCAATTGGCTTCTGACAATAAGTCTCTCGGGAAATTTCGTTTATCTGGGATCCCTCCAGCTCCTAGAGGTGTCCCTCAAGTGCAAGTAGCTTTTGATATTGATGCAAATGGATTACTGCAAGTCAGTGCAACTGATAGAACAACAGGAAGGAAGCAGTCAGTAAGTATTACCGGTGGATCAAATTTAAATGAAGATGAGGTGAATAAATTAATAAAAGATGCTAAAGACAAGGCTGATTCAGATAGGCGTAAAAGAGCGTCTATAGATCAAAAGAACAATGCTTTGACTTTGGTAGCTCAGGCAGAACGTCGATTGAGGGATGTCTCTCTGGAATTTGGTCCCTATGGTGCGGAGAGGCAACAAAGAGCTGTGGAAATATCACTTAGAGATGTTCAGGATTTTCTTGAGAATGAAGATTTAGCTGAACTGGACATAGCGGTTTCCGCGTTACAAGAAGCATTATTTGGCTTGAATCGCCGTGTTTCTGCAGAAAAACGTACTGACAATAACCCTATTAAAGGAATAAAAAATACATTCGGTTCGCTTAAGGATGAACTCTTCTCAGATGATTATTGGGATGATGATCCTTGGGATTATCAAGCTAGCTCTCGAGGCATGAATCCAGATTACAGAGACAGAGACAGAGACAGAGACAGAGACAGAGACAGAGACAGAGACAGATGGGATAATGACTTCTATAACTAAACCGGATTACTGGTCAATACTGGGTATTTCAGCAGGTAGTGACCTTGCCCAGATAAAAAAAGCATTCAGGTCTGAAGCCAGACGCTGGCATCCTGATTTAAATGTTAATGATAGTAATGCAGAAGAGCGCTTTAAGTTAGTAAATGAGGCTTATGCTGTACTTAGTGATCCACAAAAAAGAACTCTTTGGGAAAAGAATAATTCAATAAATACTCAAGAATTATTTGCAACTGGTTTCCCTTCCTATGACGAATATATTGCGGCTGTTCTTGGCATACATACTGATAGTGAATTAGAAGATTTCCCATTAGATGATCATGAGCAGATATATACAAATGAATCTGAAGACCTACTAGAAGATATTTCGCCTATTGAAGGATTTTCAATGCCAGCTCATTCTCCTCATGAGTCACTCCCTATAAGGCAACTTGATGATCTTGAGACTTTGGTTGACTTAACTCCTGAAGAAGCGCTTTATGGAACCACGCTAGAACTTGATTTAATTGGTGGGATGATGGTCGAGTTCACAACCCCACCTTTTGCTGGTGATGGTTGGAGACTTCGCTTGCCTGGTGTAATAGTTGGTGGTAAGGATCACTTTATTCAATTAAGAGTTCAAACTGAAGAAGGACTTCGAATTGATGGATTGAGAGTTCTTTATCGACTAGAACTTTTTCCTCATGACGGCTTGTTTGGCTGCGGAGTAGAAATTCCTACGTTGGATGGTCCTGTTGTCTTACAGGTACCTCCGAAATCATCATCAGGCCGGTTGCTTAGATTAAAAGGGCGAGGACTTAGCCATGAAGAGGTATATGGAGATCAAATAGTAGAAATTGTTATTGTTTTACCGGCAGATTTAACTGACTCTGAAATAGCGTTATACAGAAGACTACAAGAATTATCCTATGAGCAGAACATGTAATCTAATTTACTATAATTTTCATAAATAGGATTCTTTCCATGCTTGTGCATGTATTACTTTATAAGGTTGGGAATGAAGAAGAAGGAATTCATTCAATAGATATAAAGGGTAAAACAATTGTCTTAATGTTTGAGGATTCTGATGATGCTGAAAGATATTGTGGACTTTTAGAAGCACAAGATTTTCCTACACCTTCTGTCGAAATAATTGAACAAGAAGAAATTAATTTATTTTGCACTGAGGCTGGTTATGAAGCTCGTTTGGTAGTTAAAGGATTTCTACCAAAAACAGAGGAAGAAAGATTTCTTATCTCACCTCCTGAGCGTAACCTTGAAGTTGATTCATATCCCGAAAATACTGATCATAATGAAGAAGTTAAAAAATCATCAGAGATAGATGATTTAGATAATATTAGAAAAAATCTCGAGAAATTAATTTAATATGGATAGAGACTCAAACTATAACCTTAAACGTGCTAAACAAGTAAATAGGGGTACATTACTTACAGAGAAAAGTAACAACCGAAGTAATAATTTAGATTCTATTAGTACTTATGAGTTGGTAGATATTTTCGTGGACGAAGACAAGAAGCCACAACAGGCTGTATCGAAAGCCAAAGATCAAATTACTATGGCGATTGACCAAATTGTTCCAAAACTTAGGGAAGGTGGACGTCTTTTTTATTTAGGTGCTGGAACCTCGGGCCGTTTAGGTGTTTTAGATGCTGCTGAATGCCCACCAACCTTTTGTACCTCTCCTGATCTTGTTCAAGCTGTAATTGCTGGAGGTTTTAAATCTTTAGTTCAAAGTTCAGAGAGTCAAGAGGATGACGAGTCTTCTTCAATCAAAGATTTAAAAAAAAGAGGCTTCTCAGAGTTTGATTGTTTAGTTGGTATTAGCGCTGGAGGGACAACACCATATGTTCTCTCGGCTTTAGATTATTGTAAAAGAATAGGTGGTCTAAATATTTTAATTACGAGTGTACCAGAAATAGATCTGTTGCTTGAATACGATATTATCATTAGATTAATTACAGGACCTGAATTAATAACTGGCTCAACTAGATTGAAAGCTGCTACTGCCACAAAGATGACATTAAATATAATATCTACAGGTGTTATGGTTAAGTTGGGTAAAGTATATAAAAATAAAATGATTGATGTTTCTATTAGTAATAATAAATTATTAGATAGATCTACAAGAATTTTAATAGAACTATTAGATATAAATTTAGATGAAGCAATGAATCTACTTAAAATTTCTAATGGATCCACTAAGAAAGCTATCCTGATGGGAATAGGAAAATTATCTTATAATGATGCTTTAGATATACTTTCTCGCAATGAGCAATCCCTTAGAAAAAGTCTTGATGAACTAGGACTTGAATTAATATAATCTTAATAATCTTTGTATATTGAGTTAGGAAAAAGAAGCTTATAATAAAAAATTATTATTTTAATAAAGTCAAATGAAAGCAATTATGGATACAGCAGTAGGCAAAGTATCCCTAGAACTATTTGAAAATGATGCACCCAATACAGTTGCAAATTTTGTAAAGCTCATTAATGAAGGCTTTTACAATGGCTTGACCTTCCACAGAGTTATTAATGGCTTTATGGCTCAGGGGGGATGTCCAAATTCAAGAAAGGGTTCTTCAGGTATGCCAGGGACTGGAGGCCCAGGGTACAATATAGACTGTGAAATTAATAAAAATAAGCATCTTCCCGGATCACTTTCAATGGCTCATGCTGGCAAGAATACTGGAGGAAGCCAATTTTTCATTGTCCACCAAGCTCAGCCACACTTGGATGGTGTTCATACTGTTTTTGGGCAAACTAATGATATGGATGTTGTACTTAAAATTGAAAATGGAACTGAGATAATCAGTATATCTGTTGAGGATTAAGTATATAAATTAACACTTCCATGTTATTACAAATGGAGCTGTTAATTCTTTGCTTATATTGTCAGAATCATCTCTGTAGTTTTGCAATTTGATAATATCGTGATATTCAGTTTTTAGATTTAAGGAAGGGTGTACTGATTGTTCCTTACTATGTGAAACTAGTAAGCCAACTCTTTTTGTTCCGGCCCATTTACTAATGATCTGTAGTAATTTTAAGACTTGCTTATATCTCTTACAGTCTTTAAGCCTCCAAACAAATTGTGGCCTTTCCCACAAGGCTAATAGCCTTGACGAACTTTCTGGAATTAGTTCAATTTCATCTTCTTTTGCTAATTGCTCTGCTTGAGATCTTAATATCGAGAGCATTTGAGCTGAAGCGGCTCCATCCCAATAAATTACATAGAACCTATCGGCTGATTGTTCTTGACTCCTATCTATAAAATGACCTAACTTCTGACGCTTAATCTCAAGATAATTCGCATTATGATCACTAGGAGCTATGACTAAAGGCTCTCTACTTTCAACTTGTATCCCATAACCACTTAGTCCAGCTATTTTACGAGGATTGTTAGTCAATAATCTGAGCCTATTAATTCCTAAATCAGTGAGTATTTGTGCTCCTACGCCGTAATTTCTCAAATCTGCAGGGAATCCAAGTTTTTCATTTGCTTCAACTGTATCTAACCCTCCATCTTGAAGGCTATAGGCCCTTAATTTATTTATCAAGCCAATACCTCTTCCCTCTTGGCGCAGGTATACAACTATACCTTCACCTTCTTCGGAGATTCTTGTCAAGGCGGCTTCTAATTGTGGACGACAATCACAACGTAAAGACCCAAACGCATCTCCAGTTAAGCATTCGGAATGCATTCGAACTAGTACCGGTTCTTTTAATTCACCTATGTTGCCTTTAACTAAGGCAACATGCTCTGTGCCGTCTAATTCATTGGTGTAACCAATCGCCTGGAAATTTCCAAAAATACTGGGTAGTTTTGTTTCTGCTTTCTTATATACAAAACGTTCATTCTCTAGTCTAAATTTTATTAAATCGGCAATGCTAATAATTTTTAGTCCCCAGTTTTTAGCATATTTTCTTAATTCTGGCAGTCGAGCCATTGAACCATCAGAATTCTGAATTTCACATATAACTCCAGCTGAAGATAATCCAGATAATTGAGAAAGGTCAACAGCAGCTTCAGTATGTCCAGCCCTTTTTAATACTCCACCTTTGTTAGCCCTTAAAGGAAATACATGGCCTGGTCTTCTTAATTGACTTGGCTTAGCTTTGGAATTCAAGGCTACTTGAATGGTCCTTGCTCTGTCTTCTGCTGATATACCTGTTGAAACTCCAAATTCCGGGCCAGCATCAATACTTACAGTGAATGCGGTTTGATTTGAATCAGTATTCCTATCTACCATTAAGGGTAAATCTAATTGATCTAGCTTTTCTCCGTCCATTGCTAAGCAAATTAATCCCCTGGCTTCCTTTGCCATAAAATTAATTTGTTGAGGAGTCGCAAATTGAGCGGCACATATAAGATCACCTTCATTTTCCCGACTTTCGTCGTCAACTACAACAACACACTCACCATTCCTAATAGCTGCTAAAGCATCTGCTATTAGATCAAATTGAAGTTTTGTGGAATCCTTTGATTTCAAGGTTTACCCCTTTTAGATGATGAAGAGTTATTGTGTTTTTAAACTCATTAATAAGTTCATAGTAATTATGAGAGCCTATATTATTAGTTTATGGAACAAATAAACAATAATCCAAGGCGTGTTGCTGTGATAGGGGCTTCTGGTTATGGAGGTCTTCAGACCATTAGATTACTAAAAGATCATCCCTATTTCCAGATTAGCTATCTTGCTGGTAAAAAGACTACTAATAAAAAATGGAATCAAATATGTCCTTTTCTTCCTTTAGATGATGATCCTACTATTCAACCTATAAACATTGAACAAATAGCTTCTAGTTGCGATATTGCTATATTGAGTCTCCCTAATGGTCTTTCAGCAGAGTTAACTCCAAGACTTTTAGATTCAAATATTAAAGTTGTTGATCTTTCAGCAGATTTTAGGTACCGATCATTGTCAAAGTGGAAAGAAATTTATTTAATGGAATCAAGCAAACCTGAACGGAAAGATAAAGAGCTCTGTGCTAGAGCTATTTATGGTTTACCAGAATGGAATGGCATTGATATCGCAAAAGCAAATTTAGTTGCATCTCCTGGTTGTTTTCCCACTGCTAGCCTCCTTTTACTTATTCCATTTCTTAAACAAGGTCTCATTGAGAAAGATGGTATTATTATAGATGCCAAATCTGGAACATCTGGAGGAGGTCGAGAGGCCAGAGAGCATTTACTATTGTCAGAAGCTTCTGAAACACTTTCACCTTATGCAGTTATTGGACATAGGCATACATCCGAAATTGAACAAGAATTAAGCTTAGTATCAGGGACAGATATTAATTTACAATTTACACCTCATTTGGTTCCAATGGTAAGAGGAATACTTTGTACAGTATATGCTCGATTAAGGGACCCGTGTCTTACCGCTGAAGATTGTAAAATAGTCTTAGAAGCTATTTATCGAAAGCATAATAATATAGAAGTTTTACCAGTAGGGACTTACCCAAATACAAAATGGGTAAGATATACAAATAAGGTACATTTAAGTGTTCAAGTTGATAAGCGAACTGGAAGAGTTGTTCTCATGTCTGCTATTGATAATTTATTAAAAGGTCAAGCTGGACAAGCCATACAATCATTAAATTTAATGTCAGGCTTAGAGATCGATCAAGGTCTTCCGCTTAGTAACTTCTATCCATAAAATTAATTATTTCTCCATTCCTGAGCTGCTAAAGCTATCCCTAAACTAATAATCTTATGCTCATAATACTGTATAGATGAAAGCAAACTAAATTCATCATCATCAGCTAATACTGGTAAGGCAGCTTGTATAATAATTTTACCTGAATCTATTTTCTGATTTACCAGGTGGACAGTACAGCCAGTTATAGTTACTTTGCTTCGTAAAGTCTGAAGTATTGCATTGTTTCCTTTAAAACTAGGTAATAAGGAAGGATGCAAATTAACTACTCTTCCTTTAAATTCTCTTAGTAAAATATTTGTAACTATCCTCATCCAACCAACCATAACAATACCTTCTACGTTATACTCCTTGATTGTATTTAATATTGCTAGATCAAATTCTTCACGATTGTTGTAGTCCTGGTGTTTATGAACGATAAAAGGAACTGAATACTTTTCAGCTATTTTTATTGCACCACAGTGTGAATTATTTACAATAAGACAATTGATATTGGCATCTAGTTTATTATTCTTGATATCAATAAGAATTCTTTCGAAGTTAGTTCCTTTCCCAGATGCTAATACTGCTAGTTCTAATTTAGGTTTAAAATTTGGTATTTCAATAGGATAAGGATTGATAAAACCATGCATTTTTAGCTTCACCAAGACCTAGTGAAAATCGATGTTGTATATATTATATTGTAATTTTTAATATTAATAATTAAATTATAGTTCCAAGACCATATAAGTTGTTTTTTGAATAATTATCGATTTTACCTCCTACATCATTCATACTGGTAATACCATATTGTTGAGCGTTAGATTAGTCCGATATGACATATATGAATTTTCCTGATTTTGAGAAGAACAATTCACAAAATCAATGGAAACGGTTTTGTGAGCTTCTTTTCTTTGATAACCAGATAGGTTTGTGGCTTGATATCAGCAGGATGACCTTATCTGTATCCGATTTTGAAAGCCTTGAAAAACCATTTGAAAAAGCTTTCTCCTCAATGCAAGATTTAGAAAATGGAGCAATTGCAAATCCAGATGAGAATAGACAGGTAGGGCACTATTGGCTTAGAGATCCTTCTCTTGCTCCTTCAAGGGAAATAACTGAATCGATCTCAATTGAGAAGGAGAGAATAAAAAACTTTGGTGAGGCGATTTTAAGTGGAGGATTGAAGACTGATAAGGGTAGTAATTTTACTGATGTTCTTTGGATAGGCATAGGTGGCAGTGGATTAGGGCCTCTTCTAATAGTTAATGCATTGCAACTTAAAGGCAAAGGCTTAAAATTTACTTTTCTGGATAATGTAGATCCAAATGGAATTTACCAAAAATTAGATTCTTTAAAAGATAACTTAGAAACTACATTATTTGTTGTTGTCAGTAAGTCAGGAGGTACGCCAGAACCGCAAATTGCAATGGATCAAACTAAGAATTTTCTAACCTCCCATGGCTACGACTGGGCATCAAGAGCAATAGCAATAACTATGTCTAATAGTGCTTTAGATAAAAAAGCCTTATCTGAGAATTGGCTTAACAGATTTGATCTACCTGATTGGGTTGGAGGCAGAACAAGTATTACTGGGGCAGTAGGACTTCTTCCACTTGTTCTAATTGGTAGTAGTGGTGAAGATTTTCTTAATGGTGCAAAACGAATGGATGAAATAACAAGAAGAAGAGATTTAAAAATTAATCCAGCAGCATTGTTATCGGCCTCTTGGTTCTTTTCTGGTCAAGGCAAGGGTAGAAGGGATATGGTTGTCCTTCCATATCAAGATAGTTTAGAGGTTTTTAGCAAGTATCTTCAACAGTTAGTTATGGAATCACTTGGTAAGGAACTCGATAGAGACTCAAATAAAGTTAATCAGGGACTAGCCGTTTATGGCAACAAAGGATCAACCGATCAACATGCTTATGTACAGCAATTAAGGGACGGATTAGATAATTTCTTTGTTTCCTTTATTGAAATTCTTGAGGATAATAGCCATGTTCCTAAAATTAATAAGAAGGCGCCTGGAGATTACTTGTCTGGGTTTCTACAGGGTACAAGATTAGCTTTGTCTGAGAATGATAGGCAAAGCCTTACTATTACATTGAGAAAGTTTAATTCTTACTCACTAGGCTCATTAATTGCTTTATTTGAGAGAGCCGTTGGACTATATGCTGAACTAATAAATATTAATGCATATCATCAACCTGGAGTTGAGGCTGGTAAAAAAGCAGCATCGAATATATTAGATTTACAATCTAATATTGAATTAATTCTTGAAACTAATAAAAAATATTCAATTGATGAGATTCAAAAATTAATTCCAACCTCATCAGCAGAATCAATTTATATAATTTTAAGGCATCTTATTTCTAACAACTCGGATTATAAGATAGAAGGAGATTGGTCAACACCCATATCATTGAAAATATTTAAGACTAACTAGATCACAATATTAATAAGTTTACCTTTAATAATTATTAGCCTTTTCGCTTCCTTACCATTTAACCACTTTTTAGCAACCTCACTATTAAGGCAGTTTTTCTTTATTTGCTCTTCATCAAAGTTAGTTGGAACCATGATATATCCTCGAACTTTTCCGTTTACCTGGATAATTAATTTATATTCCTCTTCAACTAATACTGAAGGATCAAATTCCAGCCATGGTTGATCATGAATGCTATTATCCTTACCAAGCATTTCCCATAATTCCTCAGCTAAATGAGGAGCAAATGGGGCTATTAGTATCGCTAATGTAGTCATACTCTGATTTATTATTAATGAGCTGCATTGATCCTTATATTCATATATAGCGTTTAATAGAATCATTAACTCTGATATTGCCGTGTTGAATTGTGAATTTAGTTCTAGATCTTTAGATACTTCTTTAATCGCTCTGTGAATTATTCTTCGTAATTGCTTATCCTCCTTTGAAAGATCCTTAGGCTTAAATGATGGAGATACATACTTTAATTCAAAGTTAGATCCATCATCTGTAAATATTCTCCAAATTCTATTTATAAATCTAAATTGTCCTTCAACGTCTGATTCATTCCATTCTAGGTCCTTTTCAGGAGGCGCTTTAAACAATATAAATAATCTTGCTGTATCTGCTCCATATTTATTAATAACTTCTGAAGGATCTACTCCATTGTACTTTGATTTAGACATCTTTTCATATATTGTATCGAGCTCTTCTCCTGTTTCTGGGTCCTTAGGATTTAATGGATCTTTGATTAATTTAGAGGCAACATATTTGTGGTTAATCTTATTTCTATATGTCAAACCTTGTACCATCCCCTGCGTTAAAAGGTTTTTAAATGGTTCATCTATATTAATTAACTTTGTGCTTTTTAGAGCTTTGACAAGGAATCGTGAATATAGCAAATGTAGAATAGCATGCTCAATTCCACCAACA
>QCPK01000002.1 GCA_003212555.1 Prochlorococcus sp. AG-436-K22
AGCAATATCTTTTATCTTTTATCGACTATGACAAAAACACAATTACACGAGGAATACTCGAAGGCCATGAAAGAAGCTCAACATGCTTCTGGAAGAAGAGAAACGATGGATCTTTTCAAAAAGGCTAACTCCATTAAAAAACGTCTCTATAGCGTGGATCATCCGTACCATCTAATCCATAACGGATAAATAAAACGCTTATTATTTCTACCTACAGTAAAGCTGAAATAGAATAACTAAGAAGGTAGCAAGACTAAGAACAGCTGCATGAGCAACAACATCTTCTATAAGGCTTTATCTGCAGTGAGCACCGCTGGAATCTTGGAATGAAACATCCGGTTATTTATTTATGCTCAATTCAGAAGTTTGTACTGGTTCATTCATTGATGCAGTGGAGATCCATTAACAAAAGTTGCTGATAGATCTTGGTGTTAGTTCTGACCAATTACCTAGACTTAATCAATGTCAAGGTAATCTATTTGCTGTACTTGATTCCAACTAAATGAAACGCTTACTTCTTGCCTGTCTTACGGCAATAATATTTTTCTTTGCTCCTGTCGCGACATTTGCATCCGCGGCAGATTTATCACCCGCTGTGTCAGATGTAAGTAAGAATTTCTCAGAGAAGTTCTGTACATCTATTGAGAATGGACTCACTCCTGAAAAAGCTGGAGAGAGTGCTACTGCTCAACTATCAAAAGGATTATTGTTCTCTCCTGTTATGAAAGAAATAATGTCTGCTCCAAAAGAAGATTTAGCTGCATCTTTATCCAATAACATTTTTAATGGATGTGGAAACGACCTTGGAGGCACTAAAGAAGAACTTGATGATTATCTGGTGCAATTAGCAAATAAAGTTCCAAGTAAATCCTCTGGTGGCTTGCAACTTCCTCCTACTCGACAGAAACCATCTAAATAAAGCTTATTACTAGCAGATGCTGAGCTTGTATATGAAAAGGCTAAAGGGTTCTTAAATGAGAACTGCCAAGATTTGGAATCAATTAAGAATGTTCGGAACTAAATACATATGATTCATTCAATAAAAGCAAATGCAGAAGCTAAATAAAAAGGTCGCTTCATCTTACAAGTAATAGTTGAACCATCTTGCTCTTGATAGAATAAATTCTTCATGGCTAATTTCCCTGTCAATAGGGTTACGTATACAACCTCTTTTTGTTCCAGCTCTTTTTATGTGATTCCATTTTCACCATTTAATAGGTCTCCAATCTCACTTTTTATACCTAAGCATGGTCCTTCAGAAACTCAGCGGACTCTTCATCTCCTAGTTCCACTGCTTTTTCAAAATCTATGATCGCTTCTTCTGGTTGATTGAGGTAATACTTGGCTAATCCTCTATGAAAGTAAATTGGAACATGATTTGGATCTGATTCTAAAACCTTGTTATAGCATTTAACTGCATTCTTAAAGTCCTCTACATCAAAGTCCGTAGAAGCAATATTATACATTGATTTTGAATACTGACGTTCTATGCCAATAGTTCGCTCATTATCTTCGATATCTCCTAAATGATTACCTATATGACTCTTTAAATATCCACGAGAGCTATATGACATACGACTTTGAACATTAGATTTAATTCCCTGCGCATAGCATTCAGTGGCACCTTCATGGTCTCCAAGTTGTTCTTTTAATCTTGCTGCAGCAAGAGAGTACAAGTATATCGACTGAAGCTCGGTAGCTTTCTCCAAATCACTAATTGCACCAACAAAATCCTCTAACTGGCTTTTAGTATGAGCACGGAAAGAGTAAAAGTCTGACCTTGTTGGCTCTAACTCAATTAATTTGGATAAATCTTCTAAAGCACCAGAGAAATCATTGAGATCTTTTTTGGAATTACTTCTAAAGAAATAAGCACTTTTATATGTTGGATTAATCTCTAGAGCTTTTGTAAAATCTAGAATTGCACCTTGATGTTCTCCTTTCTTCCCTTTACTGATACCTCTAAACAAATAGGGTTCATCATAATTAGGGCTTAGTTGAATAGCCTCAGTATGGTCTTCTATTGATCCTGAAAAAACATCTAGCTTCTCTTTTGAGATACCACGACCAACATATGCTGAAGCCATAAGCATCTTGTCCTCCGACTTGAAGACTGAATAGGGAGAAGCTTTGTTTTTGTTTTTTTCTAATGCAATTGAATAGGTATCAATAGCCAATTGATGCAAACCCAGTTTTTGTTTTACAAAAGCTTTATTGAGATAAGCCTCTATAAAGGTGTCGTCAATGTGTAGTGCTTTATCGAAATCCTGAATAGCATAAAAATAAGACCCAATTTTATTTTTTGAATATCCAAGCAAGTTATATGCTTTGGCATTTTTTGGATCAACATCAATCGCACAAGAAAATTTAGCAATTGAATCAAGGAAATTACCTTCCTTATGTTTTTCTAAACCATCATTAATAAACTCTTCTGCTGTTTTCATTTTCACCTGGATTGGATAAACCCTTTGTTTAAGCATTCTAGTTACCCTTTGGACTGGAGCCAGATCAAAGGAACAATTCAAAAAACTAGTTGAATTATTGGATGTTTCTGAAATTTCTAGTGATTGAAAATCAGAAATGAGACCTAACTCCTCTTAGTAGTTGTGGCAAGAGTTCTTTTAGAGCACTAGGTCGTAGGTTCGAATCCTGTCGCCCCGACTAGGTTTTCAGGGAATAGCCCTAGCGTAAGGCACGCAAAAAGCACGTAAAAGCTAAGCAAGATCAATGGAGATAAATGGATCTAACGGACTGCTGAAAAGTTTCTTAGGATGTTTCTACTTTTAAGTTCACAGTGAAAAAAATTCTTCCATTAGTCTTTGCTATTTCAATTAGTGCTGGTCCTGCACTTGCTTGGGGATGGGGTGGAGAAAGCGATTGCCCTTTCTCGAAAGACAAATCAAATCAAGAGGCAAAAACTGAGCAAGTAGAAGAATCAGAGAAGAAGTAGGTCTTGAAAATAAGAGAAGGCTGGTTAATTAACCCAAGCAGGGCATGGGCCATGAGGTTTTACCAAAACCCTCACCATCCTTTCCCACATGTTTATATTCATCGAGCTTTTTGCAAAAACTTATTTCTGCATGGCATTACTCCAGATGTAGTGATTATTGAAAGTAAAAATATTCCTAGACCGGATGCGATAACACTTTGGGTTGAATTATTGAATGAAGGCTGGAAGAAAAGCAAACCTTTATGGCTCTACTAATGATTACGGCCTGAAGGCTTGAGCTGGTTCAGCCACTTAAATTATGTTTTGTTTAATTGGGACAAGGACGTCAATGCCAACAGTAGAAGCAGCAAATTCAGCAGTTGGCTTCATTTATGTATTACTCCAGAGCTTCAGGATTGATAAAACAGTGATCGCAACAATTCCATAGGTCCATATAAGTCCCGCTGTTATCAGATAGTCGGTCTATCCATTGAGGAAGCCCTTTGTTGTCGATGATCAGGATGTAGATGAATCCAAGAATTAATAAAGGAAGGATGAGAGCTAGGAAGGGATGCATTCGCAATGCTCTGATTATTTCTATCATCCCTTAAATCAAAAAAAGACCCCTTAAAATGGGGTCTTTGAAAAGAGAATTTCTTAAGCTGTTTTGTATTGATCGAAGGAATTTACTTAAGAATTAGCTTGATGTGATGTTGGCTTCTTCCATATTGTCAAAGGCTTGGCCAATTCTCTTAAAGTCAAAGCCCATTCCCCGCAGCGCATGCCAAAGATGACCTTGAAGGAAGAAAAAACCTATAAAGAAGTGAGCGTTTGAAAGCCAGGCTCTTGCAGTATGAATATTGTCAGGAAGATTCGTAGCAGTGTCAGAAAAATACGGTGCAAATTCAAATTGAAGTTTAAGAACCTCACCATATAGATCAGTTGGATAAATAGTGGTGTTTGATGCACACCAGAAAGCTGCTACAAATGCCATGTAAGCGGCACCTGCAAGAGAGTAAGAGAGGACTGACTCGGCTGAAAGTAAACCTTTGCCTTTGAATTCAGTGTATTCACCGAAATTTTTGGTGGCTATGTGGAATACGCCTCCAATAAGCAGAAAGAATGCTAAGAATGCATGACCACCCATGATATCTTCCAAGCTGTTTATTGATAAGAAATCTACTTGATGGTTCCAGATCATTCCTAGGTCAAGATTGTAATTGACAGTTCTAGTAGAACCTTGAGCAGCATCGTAGATCCCATGAATTCTTGCCCATTCAACGAACTGAATGTTTCCAAGTCCAAGAAAAATCAGATGATGTCCAAGAATAAAAGTCAATCTGTCAGGATCATCCCACTCAAAATCAAACTTCTTAGCCCTTGATGTATCAGGGTAGTTACCAAGATCTCCTTCGTATCTCAGTGAATGAAGAAGTCCTCCAGCGCCTAATACGGCAGAAAATATTAGGTGTAATACACCTATTACTGTGCAGCCATATGGTTCAGTAATGACGCCATTTGCTACTCCTCCAATGCCAAGACCGGCAAGATGAGGTAGACAAATGAGATGTTGATTACCCATCGGCAGGGATGAGTCATAACGAGCAAGTTCAAAGAGAGTAAATGCACCGGCCCAAAACATCATCAAGCCTGCATGAGCGGCATGAGCGGCGATGAATTTGCCTGAACGGTTTGTTACCCCTGAATTGCCTGCATACCAGTCGTAGGTAACTTTTGGGTTCCCGTAGGTTTGCACGAGAAATATTTTTAAAGGCTTCCCAAATTTATTTAATTCTTCTTTTATTTTTTTATCTATTTTACATTCTTTATTGCAAATGTATTTTTTACACATCTAAATGTATCTAAACAAATATAATGATGTTAAGTTTATACTAGACTTGCATTTTCTTGTTATCTATTATTCCAATTACCTCATGAATTATTTGATAATTAGCTCTTAAATTCTTCTACTTTAACAAGATAATATAAAGACTCTGCAGACTTATATATCAAGATCAATAATTTCTTTCATTCGATTATCTTAGAGGTTATTCTTGTTAGATGTTACCCTAAGCTAAGCCATAAACTTTAAATCCACTTTGCAATCCATAAGTAAGAACTATAAATGACATGGCTCCTAAGCTGATTAAGATAGATGTGTATAACCTGTTAACGCCATATTCGCTCCCAACTGGTGTGAAATCGGCTATTACAAAGGATTTATTTGAATATTTACCCCTATTAGCAAGGCCTGATTTGTTTTGATAAGAAAAACGTAGTTTATTATATGTATCATAATTAGATGGATTAGAAGAATCTTCTCTAAAGAGATCTCTGAACATATAAGTATGCCAAAAAGCAATTACACTTACCCAAAAAATTAGACTTGCACCAGTCAAGCCCAAAAGTAATGTCTTGAAAAGTTCCATGGAATAGAATATATAATGTAGTTATTTATTTAGCTTCAAGTAGAGATCTTTTTTGTTAATACAACTTCTTGTGATTTAGATTGTAAAAACCTACTTCTTATATACATAAATATGCAAACACATCCAATAGCAATAGGTGGATGAAAAGCAATTAACTCACTTACTTGCTGAATTTCAGTACTTGTCATTATTTAAATATAAAAAAATATCATCGCATGAATTATATTAAAAGTCCTGAAGATTATTTCATTTCCAAGTGATTTAATTTACAGACAATTTATTCATAACATACAAGTTCAATTAAACTTTTTCTTAGGAAAGTTAAATCCTTATAGCTACTCTTAAAATGCTCTTGAATTACCTTTATTTATTTTTTCTATTACTTAGGATAATTTTCCCAGAATTTATCGATATAAGTAGACACCTGTCAACTCTACGGATATCCATATGAATGTAGTAATTGAGATCAGAAAAAATAATACCTGATCAGTTCCTTTAAAAAACATTGGATTATTTGGTTTAGGCATTCATCACTCCTCTCCTAATGAATTGCATTGCGAAAATTGCACCAAGAAAAAAGACCGCTGGAATACCTAAAGCATTTACAGCGAGTGTCCTAACAGTAAAAACTGGATAGCCTCCTTTAGGTCTGTTGTCAGGGATTATTCCACTATCTTCCCAGTCTTGATAATTTGCTAGTGATAGTCCATTGTCAAACTTGAAAACTCCCCAAACGGAGAGCCAAGCAATTGTTGAAACTGTTGCTATTAGAATAGGTGCTAATACAATCAAAATCTTGATAAGCATGTTTTGATTAATGAATAGAAAACTATCCCCTTATTCTTAATGACTGATTCAGTGAATAATGTCTTATATTGCCTATTAGATTGCAATGGTTTTTACTAAGTAGTGTTCTTTTTTGCTTGCTGTAAACATTGATACATCAATCAGTAAAGTCGATCCTAAATAGGTGTTTAAAATGTATTCAATATTGTTCCCCTAATCAATCTAAAAGAGGATTTATTAAAAGATATTGTATAAATATCGCAGTAATACCTAAAGGGAATACCCAAATTGCCATAAAACGAGCTCCAAAAAATCTCATAGAGCTGTTTCCTCTAAGTGCTTTTTGGGTTGATGTATATATAGTCTCTGCTTTGTTAATAGAAAAATTAGATTGTTGATAAGGAGTTGTTATTTTATACAATACTTTTAGTAAGTCTCTTGTCTTCTTTATTAGAACTAATGGAAAAACCCAAGTAGCCAGAAATCTTGGCCCAATCCAATATTGTGGATGAGGAAAATTTAACTTAGCTTTAGAAGTTTCTTTAGGGAATCCCTCTTCTATAGCACTATATATAGCTCCAACTGTGTTTAATTTATCTAATTTTATTCCTTCAGATACTATCTCTTTATATTCTTCGGGCTTTTCTATTTGTCTGGCTGCTGAAATTAGTTGTTCTTCATTCTCTTGTTCAATCTTTTCAGATGATTTTACGAGAAAAGCTTTCTCAACAGATGATTGAAGTTCTTTAGTTTGAATAGTATCTACATCTTTATCTGGAGAAATAGAAGATACATTATTTTCTAGATTTTCCATATGGTATATACAAAAGATAATTCTATCGCCTCATTTTGCTGGTTGAATAATAAAGAGCACACTCGAAAGTATCAATAATTCCAAGCTTCAGTTATAGATTAACATTATTCAATAGGGTAGAGATATATAGAAAATGATCTTTTCCATGGTTTAAAGAGGTGAAATTTGAAGTAATGTTTAGGGAGCGAAGTGTTGTATGCAGGTTTCCTTCACGCGTTATTGCAATTGGATTGCAGACCCCTTTATTATCCTTAAAAAACGGAATAAAAGTTCGAACAAGGTTCGAACAGGATTTTCTTAATCCTTCAGATCCCTTCCTGCAGCTATATGCTCATTCTTCATTAGCCAGTAAGAAATGTCAGTTATAGTCTATGATCTTAGCGATATTTTGATTGTGGGTCCTTCTTAGAGCTTCCCATGAGGGTCGTCAAAAGCTCGAACTCTTCCTAGCGTCAATATCTCAAACTTGTAGACAATTAACTCACGCGTCCACATGGTTCATTATTTTAATTGGATTACTTGGTCGTAATTGAAGGATTCTTTTAACGCATATATCTAATGGAAAGTGCCCTCTTGGATTTAGATCGAGATATGTTTTCCCTTCAATACTGACTTCGTAAGGCTTTAACCAAACATCACGCTTGACTTTGTACAGTGTTGATCGGCCGGAGTATCCAAGGATGCGGACCGTTCTGAATAGGTAGAATAGGGCATGGATTTGATTTTGTAGACAGTCAGTGGCTTCCCTGACCATTACTCTTATACCCCTAAACCACGTTTAATTAACAAGAAGTGTCCATGAGAGCCTAGAAAAGGAACTTGCGTTAACCAAGATTCTGCCTGATAGGTTTCATCATTCCTCCATCGTCATCATCATCTCCAAATCCAAAGAACAGCCATGTAATAGCAAACACTGCAATTGAGCCAGAAAGGGTAAGTATTTCTAATTCGTTCAAAACGTAACCGATGCAATTTAAGGAACACTAGCTGTTATTTCTAATTTTGCTTGCATCGATAAGTTGGACTTATAGCACCTATGAGAGTTCCGGAACTTACTGGCGATTAGTTATTTGATTCGTTATCTTTCTATAAACAAACCCCACCTGTCTGAACCATGACAAAAGAGGTCTACGAAGCAGTACTTGAAGCATCAAAGAATGGCGAGCTTTGGGGTGTAAACCGAGCTAGTTATTAATTATATTTGGGTCGTCATTTTTTAATGAGCTAGAAACAAGAGAAAGATTTCAACTCGAAAATTCCCTGTATACAGATTTAGCGCAATCCAAAATTTCCTTTCACCTAAAGGTTCTCAAAGAGGCTGGTGTTATCACAGATAGGCAAAGTGTTCCCTGACTAATTAGCTAATCTTCCTAAACAGTGTAAGAAACAAATAAAGGGTCATCTGGATCACTTAAATAGAAATCACCTAATTGTAAAATCCCATAATCATAGTAATAAAAAAAAGACCTGCCATGGAAATTAGTTTCATTACTTCTCTTCCTGCTCCCTCTTTTCCATGGTCTTCTTTTTAAGAAAATTAAAGAAATTAGTAAATGCTTTTTCTTTATCATATTCACCATATATATCAGTAATTATTGTACTTATGATCGCGATAAGATGATTAAAATCATTTAAGTTTAAGATCTCCGCTGATTCCATAACTTTAACTATCCCTCCTTCTTTAATCGTATAGCCATAAGAACCTTTTAATCGGTCAACATTTTCTTTTGTTCCTGGGTAATATCTAAAATATATGCTGCCATCATCATTTTCCTGCTGTCCCATCATTGGGATGGGATTGTTTTCTGCAAATGGAGTGTATCCCCAATATCCCAGAAGCATTTCATTGAAGAAATCTCTATGTTCTATAACTGATTTCTTACTAGTATTAACAAAATTAGGATTTTTTGTTTCATGAATATATTCCTCTTGAATTGACTGACAATTTTCTTCAAACAATTTCATTGCATCTGGGTCTCCTAGCTTTGTTGCTAATGCCCAGTCAGAGCATGCACCATTTAAGTCATTTGCTGATTGCTTTGTAGTACCTCTAGCATAGTAAGCATTAGAAAGTTTTGGATTAATTTCAATTGCCTTAGTGTAATCAGCAATTGCTTTTTCAGTATTACCAATTGCTTTATATGCATGTCCCCGAAGAACATATAAGTCTTCATTGTCAGGTGTTATTTCTACTGCTTTATTGAAGTCTTCTAAGGAACCTTGAGTATCTCCAAGCATCATTTTAGATCTACCTCTCACATCAAATGAAAAAGCATCTTCAGGGTCTTTTTCAATCGCTTTTGTTAGCATTTCAATTGCTTCTTTAAAATCTTGTTTCTCATAAAAAGCTTCTTTACCTAGGCTTCTATAATCTTCAGTTTCAGTGTATTGAATACTGCCATCTAGAAAAAGGGAAGCAAGTTCAAAACCTAAATCTTTTGCTTTATTCCAATCTTCACGGGCACCTATTAAATCTCCTAAGCATTTCTTTGATTCGCCGCGGGCTATATAAGCAATGCAACCTTTATCATTAGCAGCTTCGGGTTTAATTTCTATTGCTTTTGTGTAATCATCAATTGCTCCTTGATAATCCTTCAAGAATGACTTAAGTTCTCCGCGATTAATATATACAACTTCATTGGTTGGATCAATTTCTATGCTCTTGTTGTAATCAGCAAAACAACTTTGATAATTACTTTCTGAAAAGCCTACATCTCCTCTTCGCAAATAATTAAAAGGATTCCTTGGGTTTATATCTATAGCTTTACTGCAATCATCAATAGCACCTTGAGTGTCTCCAAGCTCTTTCTTTGCAATACCACGGATACTGTAGGCATCGTCATCTTTCGGGTTTATCTTTATTGCAAGGTTAAGATCACTAATGGCTTCTTCATAATTGCTGGACTCTATTTTTTTAGAAGCAATTTGTGTATAAAGATTGGTTATAAATGGACTAAATCCAAGTGCTATTGAATAATCATCCATTGCACCCATTGTTTCCTTCCCATCTCCTTCACTTATTCCTATAAAGTTTCTTGCTACATAGCGATTATAATAGGCAAAGGCATTGCTCGTATTAAGATCAATTGCCTTATTAAAATCTACAATAGCAGCTTTGTAGTTATCATTTTTTAGGTTTTCAATTCCTCTAGCTAAATAGCTATTTGATTCTTCATAGTCTTCTTCTTTCGTTTGGCTAACATCTCCAATTTTCTCTTTGGCAGTTGCAAGAAAAAGATTTACATATGAATCCTTAGGATTTATTTCTAGTGACTTCTCATAATCAATAATTGCTCCTTCTAAATCGCCAAGTTTATCCTTTGCCTTACCTCTAAATGTATAGCCATCTTCTTCTTCCGGATTTATTTTTATAGCTATTGTGTAATCATTTATTGCTCCTGTTAAGTCTCCCAAAGAAGACTTTGCATCGCCCCTCTCTTTGTATGCATTATAGTTCTTTGAATTTAATTGTATAGCTTTAGTGAAATCTTGAATAGCATCTTGGTAATCACCACAAAATCCCTTGTATCCCCCTCGAACAACATAATAATCTGAGTTATTAGGGTCTATTTTTATTGCCTTATTATAATCATCAATCTTCCCATTAGTATCTCCACTTCCTAGATCTTTTACCGCTCCCCGTTCAAAATATGCTTTTGCATTATTAGGGTCAATCTCTATTGCCTTACTAAAATCGGCAATGGAACCTTCTTCATCAGATAGGCTTTTAGCAAGACCTCTTTGATAATAGAACAGTGAATTACTAGAGTCGATTTCTATTGCCTTACTAAAATCGGCAATAGCATCTTTATCTCCACGCCACTTCTTCTTGCTTATAGAAAGACCTCTTTTGAAATAGAAAAGTGAATTATCTGGATCAATTCCAATTGCTTTGCTTAAGTCATCAATTGCACCCTCGTAATCCTTATTTTCATATTTTAGATTTGCGCTTTCATACAAATCTTGAGCAGTTTTATTAGAGTCAGACATTCCTCCTTGAAACTCTTTTAGGCATTGCTGAGCAATATCTCGATTGGTATAGGCATTAGGATGATTTGGATTTATCTCAATTGCCTTAGTGAAATCAGCGATTGCTCCAGTATAATCTTTTAATTCTAGCTTTGCACTTGCTCGGTTGTTATATGCCTTATCATAATTAGGATTGATTTCTATTGCTTTTGTGTACTCAGATATTGCTCCTGAGTAATCTTTTGAATTCCACTTTGCATTACCTAGATTGTATTGTGCAGCAGCAACTTCAGTTACAGATGTCTTATCTTTAATATTATTGTAGTAGGCAACTAGATCAGGATGTTTCTCTTTGCTTCTAGGGATAACTTCAGAATTTCTACTTTCTTGTTTGATCGGTCCGTATTTTCTATAATCAATTTTCCCTGAACCAGAGTCAATTTTTGATGAATGAGAACTATTCCCCTGAGTAATCACTTTTAGTAAATACCATAGAAACCAAATGATAAAAACTAAAGAGATAAATTCACCCATTCTTTTTTTCTGTGAAAACCCATTGCAGTTGTTCTAAATCCCAATGCAATAGTTGGACTTGAGAGAACGAACTAAACGCAATCTCCTTCTAGTTAATCTAGTCAGGACAGTCTCTCTAGTCAGAAAGCAGTAAATTTTGGTTATGGATTAAAGCAAAAATGATATTTAAATCAAATGCTGGCAAATCCTTTAACCAAGAACAGGCAATCGATCTGCTGGTGTCCTTAGTCGCTACAGATGCCAACTCAGAAAAGAAGTGGAGGAGTTTTTATAACTCCCTCTCAAGCACTGAACTACTGGATGAGTGGAACGAGTACTGGAAAACTGAGGCGTAGATAAATCCCAAAAAAAATTCTCAAAGATTTAAGAGGTGGTTTAACGATGTAGGCAGGACATCAATTACCCCCTGACTCCCCCCCTAAAAACATTGAATACTCCTCATAGAAAAGCGAACCACCTTTCTATAACTAGATAGTGATTCAAAGTTGGAATGGATTCACAAAAAGGTTGGAATGAGCCGAAACCTCAATTCCTTAAATCGACTGGTATTACTAGTTTTCTTATTTAGAACTGATCAATTGAGAATGGATAAATTTTTTATGAGATGCGATCTGTAGCTTCCAGTAATTCTTATTCCTTTCAAATCCTAATTAGATAGAGTAAAGAAAAGAGATGGAAGAATGAGGTTTCATTCCAACTCCATTCCAACCACCGAGTATCGCTAAGATTACAGACTATGACTGAACCCAACTACTGGCTAATGAAAAGCGAACAATCAACTCTACCAAGGGATCTCAGCGATTTTTGAAAAGCCATACTAGCAAAATACTAGCAAGCGTCTAACCGCAGAAATCCGTTGACATCAAAGCTCGTCTTAGAAGTTTTGTGCAAGAAGGTTTTAATAGTCCACTAGAACGAGGAGCCGGTCTCTTTGGCGCTAATGAACTAACACTACCTACAGCTAAAGGGAAAAGACTTACTAAAAACAAGAAAATTACTCTCATGCAGCTATTAAAGAGAGCAACGTGCAAAGAGAAAGTATTAGATATGACTAGACACCAAAAAAAACCGCCGTTAGGCAGGCCCTTTTGGAGATCTTAAGCAAGTGTTTCCTTGTTTCCACTGCTGGAAGATCTCAACTCCTCACAGCAGTATTTTTTACCTATAAGTCTTTATTTGGCAAGTTTTTTTGACTATCACCTTCCCAACCCTCTAAATAACTTATACCTATTGTTGAAAAAGCTTTGCTATTTTCAATTTATATAGTTTACTTGAGAAGTTCTTTCTCTTTCACCCATTGGGGGAACAAGCTTATTCAGCGACCTAAGAAAATAAGGTAATACAAAGAATGTTCCAGCAGCAATCGAAACTAATAAATTCATCCAAAACTCTTCATTCTTCTTTTGTGTCCACTTAGTTCTTTTCACATTTGAATTAACTATAGAAAAAACCTTTTTTGATTTTGCTTCTTCTTGTTTTGCTTCTTCCTGCTTTTTAATTAAAACCATCTTCTCATAGGAATCAAAACCGTAAATGTTTTCATTTCTTTTTTCAGTACTATGTGTATCTTTGTTGATTCCTTGAAATGACTTAGACATTTCACCTTCCTTCTTGACAGGAATAGGAATACCGCAGTTCCAACAATAATTTACCTTTGAATTAATCTCTGCTCGGCAATTAATGCAAATCATTCAGAACATAAATATTACCTAAAGCATACCCACCAAAGGCAATTGCCATACTTCATATGAACAAGAATCAATAGCAATCATTAACTATAGCCTTCTTCTTAGTGTCATTACCTTTACGCCTAATTAAAATCGCCAATTTTTTTACAAGACGCTCCATGGCTTGCACCATGAGGATATATAAACTTATACCTCCAAGTAGAACGATCTATTATTGTTTCCCCATTACCAGTGAGAGGTTCTCCGTTAGCAAAAATTATGATTTGACTGTCTGTAATACTTACCTTGCTTGAACCATACCTCACAGGTTTAGAGAAGGAATCTAATTGGCTATAAAAATCAACTGTATTAGCTTTAATATTTATGTCGTATTTAGTAATCCACTGCTTACCATTATCAGCAAGGGTTCTGGAACACTCCAAGTAAAGATGATTTGCGGATTGATTTCTCTTGCAGCCAACTATTGAGAGTAACAGTACACTCACAATCGCAATCCCTTTAATTATGTTTGATGATCTCATGTAAGAAGTATGCCGCTTTTTAAGCAGCATTTCAAAAGAACAAAAGTAATAAGCATTTCACAAATGCTAAATGCCCAACTTCTTTTTTCTAATTGCTTGGTACTCTTCTTCCGAAATCAACCCTCTGTCCAACATGCTCTTCAATTTCTCTAGCTGTACTTCCATGTGATCCAGCTCATCTTTCTTTTCAAAACTAAAAGGAATTGTGCGAAGTAACTTATTTATTTTTCCTGTGATTGGCTCGGAATCATCATCTGAAGTCAAATCGTCTACATTTTCTCCATTATCATCCTCTCTCTCTCTAAGTATCACTTTTGCATGCACTCTAGCCTGATCAATGCCTAGTTTTGCCCAATATACGGTGGAAGCAAAACTGATGAGATAGATCAATGCGCCTAATCTACTATCAGGTTCAAACGGTATACCAAGAATTAAAACTAGAAGAACAATTGCTAGCTGTCCACCAAGACAAAATAGATATGGGGTATATGTTGACCTACTTAAAGCATAATAAATCCCTACGCCTGGAATGATATGTCCAAATGCATAACCCCAACCAACATCTCTTAACCTCCTTTGAAATGCTTTCTTCTTTCCATGAATCCAGCGCTTATCATTAAAACTCTGATTCATACGACTTCGGGCTAAACCAGGGTCGTATCCTTTAGGCACAGAACTCTCTGTTCGCAGTTCGTTACAAGCAGGTTCTATTAATAAGGCCCCTTTAGGTACTTCTATGATTATTTTATGATCAATATTTCTCAAAACAAATAATTCGGAACCATACCATTCTGAATAAGATAACGAAGCTATTTCAGCACTACGCAACTCACCAGTCCTTAATGCAATTGCCACTGCTCGATTAAAAGCGTCTTCAAATTCCATGATGCTTTAACTTCAGCTGATTAATTCAAATAAAAGCCAGTAAAAAGTGCTTGTGAATTCATTAATGCATTTCATATAACTATCATGCCGCTTTTTAAGCAGCATTTCAAAAAAACACGGAGACCTTAAAGATGCCTGTGAAGACTGGAAGAAAGCAACAGAGTTAGGTGATGAAGATGCTGCAGAGTTATTGAAGGAGCATTGCGAATGACCTAGTGCTTCACATGCACCCGCGCTAAATCAATGCAGGATGAAGAATTAAGGGAAAGATGAATCCAACTTCTAATTCCTATTACCTTCAAATCCTAATTAGATAGAGTAAAGAAAAGAGATGGAAGAATGAGGTTTCATTCCAACTCCATTCCAACCATCGAGTATCGCCAAGATTACAGACTATGACTGAACCACGCTACTGGCAAATGAAAAGTGAACCTGTAAGCATAGAGATGGATTAGAAAGAATACAAGGAATCCCTTACGAGTAAAATACTCGCAATCTATTCATGCAAGTTCCCAAGTAAAAAGCAAATGAGTGAAGAAATCACAGCGGAGTATGCCAAAAAAGCTCAGAAAGATGCTGAATGGGCTTACAACAATGCAATGGAAAAGTTCTACTACTCAATGTTGGAGGTTATTTTCTTAAGAATCAAAAGTCATCTCAGTCCACAGGGGTTAAAGAAAGTCATAGAGATGGATGAAAAAAGGAACAACAATGAAAACCTTGGAGTTGAATTTAGCCAAAAAACTTGGGCGGTTTTAGCAGAATCTTGGGCAGGAGCAGAAGGTCTAGCTATGACAAAAATTGCTGATCTTTATGGACTTGAGATATCTGATTTGGATATATCAAAAATTGAGAGACTTAATAAAAACCCTGATACTCCAAAATGTGAGCCAACTAATAGAAAAGATAAGAAAGAATATAATGCATATTAACTGGAATCTATTCCCAACAAAATACTACCCAGCAATATAGCGAGAGATATAATTTCAAAACTTCTACAGCTAATACGGGAAAGGGTCTATGCAGTGTAGGGCGACAGGGATTGATATAGAAGGGAATAGATTATGAAGACTATAGCTAGATCAGCTCTTCAGGTAGAACAAACGGCTATGAATCCTTTTTCTTGAAAAATTTTTGGAACATCCACACTAAATAAATAGTTGAGCCTATAAACAAAATCAAGCTAAAGGTACCAACTGCTGAATTTGCTGCTTCTACTGTTGGCATCTCACCCATGCTTTTTTCTCCTTTACTTTTAGTGAGTTACTGAGCCATCCATAATCGTGATATTGGTATCACTAGAGTTAGCCCAGCGTAATTTACTTAACTCTTGATAATCGGCTCTGTTGTAAGCCTCTGAAGCTACTTCTTTAGATGGAAATTCAATAATCACAGCAAGGTGACCGCCTTTACCTTCAACAGTTTTTGCATCTAGATCTTTAGCAGCAACCTTGCCACCAATTGATTCAATCCAGGTAGCAAAGCCTTGTACATATTCTCCAAACCCTTCTGGATTAGTGACTGTTGTTGTAACGATCCAATACCCCTTAGACATGAAAATTTTCTATAAGAATAACAGCATCTCATATTTGATCCGTCAAAGGGCAACACTTCAGGCAGTTTTAAAAGCTATGAATCTTTCTTCTTGAAAAACTTTTGGAACATCCAAACCAAGTAAATGGTTGATCCAACTAGCAACAGCATTGGGAAAAGTGTTTCCATAAGTCCCTTCAAGTCTCTGTTATGCACGAAATATGCACGAAAGTAGTTTTGACCCTGTTTTGGCCTTCCCTGAGATCCCTTGCAAATACTAATCGGGGCGACAGGATTCGAACCTGCGACCTAGTGCTCCCAAAGCACCCGCGCTACCAAACTGCGCCACGCCCCGTTTACAGACATTCTAGACCCTAACTAGAGTTAAGTGCCAGCAATGCTTTTGCTGCTTGCATCAACAAGCCTCAGATGCGATCATTTAGACAACGTTTGTCGCCCGTTTGTCGCCCGTTTGTCGCCCGCTTTAGCTAAGAACAATGCCCTCGCGTAAGCACGCTGATGATTGGGTACTGGCTCTGAGAGACCAGCTCCGTTTAAGCGTAGGTTCAGCTTACCGAGTTGGGGAGCGTCGTGGCAAAACAAAATTGGATGTTCGTTTTCAAAACGGCACAAGACAGTACGCAACTCTAGACATAGCTTGGCTTCCTGCTAACTCAAGAAAGATCCAAGAGAGTGTTGAAAAGGTTGCTGGACTTGTAACAGGGGGAAGAAATGTCAAAGAAGCTTATGAAGCCCTTTTTGGAGCTTCTATACCAGTTCCAGAAGCAAACGAGTCAGCATCCGCTCTATTAGTTCAAGCATGGGATCTATTTGGGGCTTATAAAATTAGAAAAAATAAAATAAAAGCATCCACCTGGAATAAGGATTACGGGACAACTGGCAGACGATTAAAAGAAGTTTCTGATGCTAAAGACGCTTTTGACCTATTAGAGAGAGCTGGAGAGAAATGGGAAGCAGGATCAAGACAGAGGCAAATATCACTTCAACACATTTCTGCAATGCTCAAGAGGGAGAAAAGATCTTAGCTGCTAATCGTTGGACTCCCCCAGTTGAATTAAAAGGGTTTTATGGGGATAAGGTTGAAGCCAAGCAAGATGCAGTTCCTTTGCAAGATGATGAAATTATTACTTTCCTAAAAAGCTTGCCTGTTGAATCCAAACATCCCCGAGACAAAGAGGCGGCAAAGCGTTGGAAGTTTGCTTTTGAATTAATGGCCGCCTTTGGTCTACGTCCAATCGAAATTAAACATCTAGCAGTTGAGAATGGAGAATTATGGTGCAATTACATTAAGCGCAGCGGGTCAGGTCAGACAAAACCTAGAAGACTTAGATGCCTAAATTCATGGGCTTCTGAATGGAATTTAATAGAACGTATAGCCAATAATGAACCATTACCCCTATGCAAAGTAGGTGTTGCTGATGCTGCACGTACTTATCTTAAGAGACAAAAGTCATGGGATTCTTTAGCTAAGGCTGGCAAGACTTCCTACAGCTTCAGACATGGCTTTGCACTGAGATGTCACCAACAATATGGACTAAGCGTAAGGATTGCATCCGCACTGTTAGGACACAGTACAGATACGCACATTAGATCTTATGGAACTTGGACTGATGAGGATGAAATTGATAAGGCTTTAGCTCGAGGCCAAAGATACAAGGAGTTGACAAGTTAGACCAACCTGTTCACTATGGGTCTCAACAAGACTTTGCCGCGTGGGGATGCGTAATCCTCGCAGTTATTTTTATAACTGACTTGTCTGGTTAAACGTCCAGAGGGTGCAAACGATATAAACACCGACAGGTCCAGAGGGCCTTAATACACTTATGTCTTATGAATTACCAGCGGGGCTTTGGCTCCGAACTAAGGATGTTGTAGGCGAATTAAATTTGTCTAAGGCAACTCTTTTTCGCAGAAAAAAGGAAGGCTATTTCAAGTTAGGGACTCACTTTGTAACTACTGGGCCAACTCCTAGAGCAAATGTTCTTTGGAATGTTGATGCTTGCCGCAAAGTACTTTCTCTTTGGGAAGTTCCAGAGGAGAAAGGCTGATGTGTTCAAGGGTAAGGTCTTAGCAATGAAGATACTTGCCATTTATTGGACTAGTGTCTGTAGATTCTTTGCAAGGACTCTCTTTACTGGATCAAACGTCTTTTCGAGTTGTCTACTAATAGGGTTAAGACTAAAAGGTTTAGTGTTTAAGGTATTAAGTTGACCACAAAATTCACAGCTAACAGAGGAAGCAGATTCGTCCCAATTGATTGGAGCACCGCAGCGACTACATTTTGTGGGAAACGTTGCCATACTTATAAATTACTTCTCTTACAAACCTTCTTGAACAAGGCATCGTATTGAACACTGAGATGCTTCCTTTGAATCTTTTCATAAGCAAGATCATCCTTACTCCTCTTTACTGCACGACGCCAAAGTTGAAGCATATCTTTTCTCTTCTGAGCAGTGCATTTATGCTCAAAGCCCTTACGAAGACCACAGGCTTTTTTATCCGCTAGTCTTTCAGAAAGTATTTTCTTATCTCTCCTGAGAATCTGTTTATGCCATGCTATATATTCGCCATCTTCAATGTCGGACATATAAGAATAGTTTGTAATCCACCACAGCTTTCCCATTCTTCTCGCAAGCATTTCAGGCTTTTCCCTTAAATATTGCTTCTCTTCCTCCTTCCCATATTGGCTAGGGAACCTTGATTGTCTTTCATAGAACTCATTCATTCCACCTGTTTGGTAATAAGCAATTAGTACTTGGCTACAATTGATAGCTAAATCAAAGAGGTTTTCTGTAGAAGGCTCTTCCCCGCCCTTTGAACTTGCTACCTTATAGACATTCCAATCTCCTGCTTCTCTTTTTGAACCAATGTCATAGTAATCTTTGCGCTGAGTGTGCTGATCTATGCATTCTGCAAGAGGTTTATTACGCCTATATTTAGTACACCAAGCTTTTTTATAAGCTATCGATGCTTTAGATTTCTCAGTCGCATAAAGAACAAATTCTCCAGTTTCTTCTGGAAGTGGTGCTCTATAGGGTAGGTCTGGATAGAATGGTTTTGCGGTTTGTGGGTAATTTACTCGCATATATATTTTCCAAGAAGCAACTAAACCTATTGGTATTGCAAATAGAAGTACAACATTCTTTTTTCGACTAAACAATCTGGTGATCTGTTTCCCTAAAAAATCAACTTGAGAGTCAGATAAAAGTTTCTGTTTTTTTAAAAGATTTCTTCCTTTTTCACTTACTGCATCTTTAGAAGGAATTGGGATACTCCTAAAAGCAAGTTTTGTTTTATTAAGGATGTCACCAACTACACCTATATATTGACTTCTTCCTGTAACTGGTTGACCACAGTACTCACAGTTTTTACCTACAGAGAATTTATCCCATTGAATGGGAGCACCGCAGCGACTACATTTTGCTGGGACATTGCTCATGAATTAGGTTCGTTTCCCCTTGCCAGTTTAATGCCTTTCTTATCTCTTAAATCATTACTGGCACAAATAGGGAAAGAGCGGCATGCTGATATTCCAAGCAGATTGAATAATGAATACAGCAATTGCCTTTGAAACTGATTCTTTTGCTTACACCAAAGAGGTTTGGAAAGGTGCTGCTAAATTCTTAGGTTTAGATAATAAAGATGGACGACTTCAAATCACCAGAGTTGGGACTAACCACATAAAAATAGTTGAGACAGAAGAACTTGGAAACAGGAATCCATTTGGGACTTTCTCCTGATGTAAGACCTTATGCAGCAATACAAGCCATATCAGAGTGTTTTAAGATCTTGCAGCAAGGGATTATTGATAAGAACAATAGAAATGAATTAAATAAAATAAGAGAAGCTTTAGATCAACTAGAAAGGCATGGTCAAGCAGAGATTATTGATATTTAACTGAGCTGACAAAAAAGAGTACTAAAGGAAATAGTATTTTTTAGATGTCATTATTAAAAGACATGAGATAATAAGGGAAGAGGATTACTTATTTTGAAAAAAGAAATAACTAAAAATACATCATTAGTCTTACTAACCAGTCTGTACTGCTTTTTGCCAGCACCAAGTCTGGCGAATCCAAGCGAGGCTTATAAGGAGAAAGCAGATTGTATTGATAGCCCTGACTTTGTAACACCCAAAGAAAAGACATTTAAATACTGCCTCAAATCAAACGGTGTCATTAATAAAATCAATGAGGAAGGAGAGCTTGTAGAAGAGAAAGCTCAACTCAACAAGACACTAGAAGACAAGGTAAGAAAAGGTTTTGGATCTACAACCAGTTTGCTTGAGTACAAGATTGAAGAAGATGAGTTAGTTCAATACAAATGCACAGCTAAAAAGGTTGGCTCAAAGTATGAGTGTGATGGATCAGGTGAGAGGTCTTTAAAAGGTGTGAGACCAGACGGATATTACCTTGAGAAAGGTTTGAAAGATATAGAAGATGAGAAGTGGAATGCTGCATTAGAGAACTTCACTTCTGAGATTGAGTTAAGCAAAGACAAAGATGCCTATTACCAAAGAGCTTTTGCAAAATTCATGCTTGAGGATTATTTGGGCTCAATTAAAGATGCCAATACACATCTGAAATCTGATAAGAACAACATCAAGGCATACAACTTAAGGAGTATGGCCAAGTACCAAATAAATGATCATAAAGGGGCTATTAAAGATTTAAACAAGCTCATCGTCCTATGGGAAAAGCTTGATGAGAGCGAGAGATCAGAGCTTGAGATTAAAGAAATCAACCCAGTCTTTGACAAGTTCTATTACCGACGTGCTTTGTCTAAAAGTGAAGCCGGTGACCAACGTGGTGCTGTAAAAGATTTTGACCAGGCGATTGAGAACAATCCACTTCATGGTCAAGCTTATTTCCAAAAAGGATTAGAGAATTATTGGTCTGATAGAGATTCAGCCTGTTCAGATATTCTGCAAGGCATGACTCTTGGGGCTTCTGATACAAGTAGCAACTTAATTAAAGAGAGAGCTGATTCTGATTCGTTCCTTGATGAATTGTTTGACCAAGACAAAACATTGGTTGATGCTTGTGAAGATTCAAGTGATGAAAAGATCCAAAAGAATAAAGGCAATTATGACTTTGAGCAACTGATGAATAAGTCCTATGAGCTATTAATTAAATACATATTGCTCGTGCCCATCTTCCTTATTGTCATTATTTCTCTTGTAATTAAATACAATGGCAAAGATGATGATGAATAGGTTCTAATAATATAAAAATTAGTTTAAGCATCTGATAATTATTGACCCTACTGATAAACTGAATCAAATTGTTTAGCAGAAATTGGCAATAGCCACGATAGAAAGTAATCCCCGGAAGGACTACTTAGTTTGGAGACATCCGAATAGAGATATCTCAGTTGGTTCGCAAATTCTTGTGAATGAAAGTGAAGAGGCTTTACTCTTTGAGAACGGACAGCTCCTACATATTCTTAAAGCCGGTAAACACTTAGTTGAAGCAGGTAATATTCCAGGTCTCGATGGACTGATTAGAAGATCTATTGGTAATAATTCAGCGATTAAAATTGATATTTGGTTCGTTACTAAGACCTCCTCTACTGACTACAAATGGGGCGTTCAATTACAAGCTAAAGATTCCACACATCAACTGATTGTTCCTGTTGGATCCTATGGCTCCATGCTCCTAAGAATTGAAGACCCAGCATCACTAGTGATACAGGTTGTTGGGAAGAAGATGTCTATGAGCAAAGATGAGCTCAAGGAATTTCTTGTTCCCAATATTGAGAGAAGCCTCAAGGACTACATCGCTGACAAGATTAAAAGAGGAACACTTGATATCTTTAGCATCGAATCAATTTTAGAAGAAGCCTCAACTGCAACAAAGAAATCTATTGAGCGCTCCTTTGAAAGATTTGGTTTAAAGCTGATTGATTTCTTCATTCAAGGGATTGAGGTTATTGGTGATAACCCTGAATACATCAAGATCAAAGAAAGTCTTGCAGATGCTGCAAGTTTAAGAATTAGAGCAAAAGCTGCTTCTGATACACAAGGTTTCTACCAACAGGAAAGAACACTTGATGCTCTTAATAAGGCTGCTGAGAAAGATACAGGAATGGCAGGCAATCTTCTTTCTAAAGGACTTGGAGGTATCAACATTGGCAGCTCTGGCAATAAGGATTCAGGTGGTGACATAAAACAAAAGCTCTCTTCCTTGAAAGATCTATTTGATTCAGGTCTGATCTCAGAAGCGGAATATGAAAAGAAGAAACAGGATTTATTAGGACAAATTTAAATCCTTATGATTAAAACCATCACGAGAGAGTCATGAGAATAAAAAGAGCACTACCAATCCTTTGGCTTCCTTTAATAGGTTTCTGGACATTCCTCTTTGCTATACAGCTCAATACTCCTTCTACTGACCTAGAAGGGGTTGTTCCATTAATCTCTTATTTACTGGTTTCATTCCTGCTTGTACTGCAGTTGCAGTTGGTTTTAGGCAATAAAAGGGAAGGAGCAATCGTTAAATTTGGGACAACGAATGTCTTGTTATCATGCCTACTTGTTTCGAGTATTTCAGTCTTTTTAAATCTCGTTCAAGCTGCAGAGAATGAACTATCGATTGCTCTAATCGTTGCACCGTTAATCATTAACACAATCATCGCCGAACTCTTCTCAGTATCCAACAAACAAATAGGTAAGAAGAGAGATGCTTGGATGAATACCAACAAAGAGATTGAAGAAAGTCAGAGCAGATCCCTAGAAGACATTTCTAAAGAGAGAAATATCAGCCTGAGAACTAGAGAGGATTGGAAGAGATATCTTCAACAAGCATCAATCGATCATTTGGGTAATAGTGAGATCTTAGATGAGATAACAAGAGTCAAAGATATTGTTCCCTTCAGCTCTTATTTTAGAACTGGCGAATCATCAGCAACTTTAAAGATGCTTGAGAGAGGGGTAGATGAGAGTCAGCTTCTTTTAGTACTTAAAACTATCAAATAAAAGAATAAGTAATGAAAAAACTAACAAGTAAATGTATTAATTATGGAGATCCATAAGAGAAGAAGCAGTAGCTATGGGAAGAACATTTCAAAAATGTAATTACTGCGGAGCTCCAGTAAGCCTAAAGAATTCAGTCTTATTAGAAAATTGCAATTTTTGTGGTCAGCCAATTAATACAAGATTTAATTTCATAAATTTAGGCAACTCAAATAATTTTATATCTAGAGGATTTCTCTCACTAGAATCTTTTGCGATAAAGATAACAACTAGTTTAAAGGATAAGACTCTAGTATTAGCGAAAAAACAAACCATATTATCCCAGTCGCAGATAGAAACTATATTTAAATATATTGATAAAATTTCTTCTAGTAGAAGAAATAGATTGTTGCTAATTGGTGTTCCCTTAGGTTTGTATATTATAGCTACAATAAATGATCCATATAGAAAAAAATATAATCAACAGTGGTCTGAGAATAAGGAATGGTATGAAAGGAGATGTAGAAATGAATCTATGGAAGCTGGAAGTGAGTTTTTAGCTCGCAAATTATATTCAGATTGTTTCAAAGAGTTCAGGCAAGAAGTTAAAGAAGATGTAAAAGCTGAAATAGAAAAAGAAAAGATGAGGAAACAAAAAGAAAGAATAAGAAATAAAGAGCAAAGGAGGCAAGAAAAAATAAGAGTTAAAGAGCAAAGGGAGCAAGAGAGAAAAAGAATAGAAAAATCCAGGAAGGCTAAAGCAGCAAATGATAGGTGGATAGCTCAGAGAAAAAAGATAGCAGAGCAAGAGAAAAGGTTAGCTAAAAAAGATCTAAGAGTTAATCTAAAATTAGAGAAAAAGTTGACAATTCAAATATCAAAAAACAAGGATAATATATATATCCAATATAAAGAACGTGCAGATAAAAGAGATGAGATTGCTAAGGCAAATATTACCTTAGGGAAAAATAGCGAAGGAGATGGTTACAGACAGTTGGCTATAAATGATTACACCACAGCCATAAAACTCAGACCTGACTATATAGATGCATATATTAATCGAGGTCTTACGAAGGAAGCCAGCTCTGACGTTATAGGAGCATGTAATGATTGGGCCAAAGCCTTTTCTCTAGGAGATAAAGAAGTTAAGGAATGGCTATCTCAAAGCTGTTTTTCTAAATATAGAAGAGCTGCAATTGAACAATTAGACAAAAATAATTATCAAATGGCTATTAAAGAATTCACAAAGATTCTAAGCATTTGGCCCAAAACTGATTCTATTTTAGAAGAGCGTGCAAGCACACGGTTAAAATTAAATGACTATAAAGGAGCGATTAATGACTATACTGAGGCCATAGAAATCAAACCTTCCGAGCACAATTATTATATTTCCAGAGCTAATACAAAATTAAAGTTAAAGGACTATAAAGGAGCGATGAATGACTATACTGAGGCCATAGAAATCAAACCTTCCGAGCACAATTATTATATTTCCAGAGCTTATACAAAATTAAAGTTAAAGGACTATGATGGAGCTGAAGAAGATTATACAAAAGGAATTAAGATCAAACCATCTAAAGTTACTTATTACCTGTTAAGAGGAGATCTGAGAATTCAAGTTAAGAGTTACGATAAAGCTCTTTTAGATTACAATAAAGTCTTAGAATTAGAACAAGATAATGTAATTGCTTATCGAGAAAGAGGGCTTATTAAACTTAACTTAAAAGATGAAAATGGTTATTGCAAAGATATAAAAAAAGCTTTGTCTCTAGGTGCAAGAAATATCAATAAAGAGCAAGTCAAGCAATATTGTCAACGACTAGAAATTCTAGCCAAAAAGCAATCTAAAAATGTGACTCTTTCAGAAAACGCAAAATATTATTTAGATAGGATAAGACCTATCTATCTAAAAAAAAGCAAATGTAAGGAAACGATTAGGCTTATTAATCTTTTGCTTCCACTATATGAAACTGATGTCATCTACTCCTATAGAGGAAAGGCTCAACAGCTATGTTCTAACTTTACAGAATCTATCAAAGACTATAAAAGTGCTATTGAAATAAACAGTGAAGATTCGCTTTATTATAGCAACCTTGCTAAGAGTAAAAGCAAGCTTAAAGATTTCAAAGGAGCTCTTGAGGCTTATGACTTATCGATAAAATTAGCCTCAAAGGATTCTATTTATTATAGAGATAGAGGCATGATCAAAAATCAATTAGGAGATTACTTAGGTGCAATATCAGATTTCCAAACATCTAAAACTACATTTAGAGAAAATTGCAAGTCTTCTGGATATTATTCTAATAGAAGTTGCAAACTAACAAAAGAAGGAAGAACATTTTACAAAAGCTCTTATGAATCTGAACTCAATGATGAAATTGGAAAAATTAGAATTAAGTTAAAAGATTATGTTCAAGCAATTTCGTCATTCGATAATTCAGGGTCGATGGAATCACGTCTATACCGAGGAATAGCAAAATATGAATTGCAAGATCTTGACTCTGCCTGCTCAGATTGGTATTACTACTCGAAGAAGAGAAAAGTGACAGGTTTTTTAAGTTACAAAGTTAAATATATAGCAGATCCTGATAAATTAAACTCGGTAAAACATAATGGCTCAACAATATATAGTTTGTATAAAAAGTATTGTAAGTAATTTTTTTTATAGCCAGCTTGCTAGAGGTAATTATTATTTCTGCAAACAGAACATTTTGTAGTAGGCATCTTTGATTTTCCCTTTAGAGTTTCCAAACCTCAATCCTGATCTAAGAGCTAACGCTCGATTCTCCCCAGCACCATGATGGGACTGACTATCAAATTCCTTATCTCCTAGCAAGGCAGCAGCAGTGATCATACTTTCAATATCGGATTGATTAAATGTCAGGTTAGGAATACTTGCAAGGATGACTCCAGCGAAGCAGTCCGCTTGAAGCTCAATCCTCATCGTGTTGTTTTGAGCTCTTGCGATTAATTGAGACTGAGCAAATTGAACGTGATGTGCATATTCATGAGCAACGACAAAAGCAACTGCAGCATCTCCTAATTTTGCTAACTGCTCCATGAACTCTTTCTCAAGGCAGATCAGTTGAGATCTTGAGTCGTAATAGGTGTCATCACACCAGTCCCACTTCACACGCTTGGCTTTAGATTTCTTCCCCATTGTCTTGGAGGCACCAGCCAGGACAACTTCAATCAATGACTCCATATCTTTTGTTCCATCCAAGGCTGCCTTAGCTGGGGATTGCAACACTGGAACTGATAGCAATGCACAGAGTAAAGAAGATGAGAATATTTTTCTAAACACCTTGGGGCTTCTCTGGGTTTTTTAAAGTATAAGTTGATTTCATTCCTATCCTTTATTTAGACAAGAAAGAGTCTAAATTATTTGGCATGAACTGGAATCAATGAAAGGTCGATCTGCTAAATGCTTATACTGTGGGGCTCCTATCCGACTGGAACAGTCGGTACTATTTTCTAAATGTGATTTTTGTGGATCATCCTTTAACAAAACAGCTGAGATAATTCCATCAAATGCAATAAAAAACCTCTTTGATAGATCAACATCTGCTATATCTAAATTTGTCCAACCAATCCCAGGTAAGATAAAAGAAATAAGTCAAGAGTTACTTAAGAAACAAACCATATTATCTAAACAACAAATTAATTCCCTTAACAGAAATAGAATAAGAGTTTTAAGTAAGAGAAGAAATATAGCTATTTTAATTGGAGTTCCAATAAGTCTATTTGCTTTTACAATCATTAATGACCCATTCAGAAAAGAGTTGAGTGAGAAAAGATCTTATATGGAAAGTTACTGTAGACGTCAAGCTGCAGGTATGAGCAATACATTTTTTGCAAGGAAGGAATATTCTGATTGCATTAAAGATTATAAAGAAGGGATAAGAGATGATATAAAGCGAGAGAAGAAACAGAGAAAAGAAAATATTAAAAGATCAAAAGAAAAAGCTAGAAGTCTGAAAATAAATAGTTTTATAACAGAAGGACGAAAGGCTTATGGGGAAGAAAATTATCAATTAGCTATAAAGAATTATAGCAAAGCCATAAAGATGGAACCTAAGAATGCTTCAACATACAATAGAAGAGGCTTAGCTAATTTTGCCCTAAAGAAATACAGAAGAGCGCTCACTGATTTCACAAAAGCAATTAAAATAAATAATTTTGTAGCTGCTTATCATGCCAATTCAGGTAAATCAAGGTTTGAATTAAAACAATATAAATTAGCAATTCCTCATTATGAAAAAGCAATAGAATTATACCCTAGAAGAGATCTTTACCATAATATGCTAGGAGTAATTAGGTATAGTTTAGAGGAATACCAAACATCAATTAAGCACTTCACAAAAGCAATCGAATTAGCTTCTAAGAAGCCAGTTTATTTTAGCAATCGTGGAAATGCAAGGTACAAAATTGGTCAATATAAGGAATCCTTGAATGATTATAATGTAGCTATAAAACTTAGCAAAAGTAATGCCAGCTATTACAATAGCAGAGGCAATATATATTACACTCTAGGTAATTACTGGAACGCCATAAAAGATTACAAAACAGCCATTGAACTTAAACCAGAAGATAATTCAACTTTTCTAGAAAATCTTAAAGAAGCAGAAAACCAGTTAACTCCAAAAGATAAAAAAGAGAGGGAAGCAGAAGAAAAAAAGATGGAGCAGGAAAAAAGAAATAGGCAAAGTGCTAAGGGTTACTATGACAGTGCTATGAGTAAATATTACTTTGGCAAGTCATTTAAAGATAAAGTTAATGGTTGTGCTGATTATAGAAAAGCAATGCAATTAGGTTATCAACTCAAAGAAGGATCTTGGCCAAAGCTAGAATGCTACGGAAGCTCTAAAGAATCAAGCTACTACAAATCTGGAGTGAGCTTCTATTTTAAGGACGATTATAGAAATGCAATCTCTGAATACAACAAAGGTCTTCAGTTAAACCCTTTTAATATTCGACTCTACGTAGCTCGTGGATTTTCTAAGTATTTGATTAAAGACTACAAAGGAGCAGTTTCTGATCAGACAAAAGCTATTGAATTAAGCCCAAATTATTCAGAAGGAATTGCCTACACCAATCGTGCTAATGCAAAATATAAGCTTGGTGAAATAGAAGCTGCATGTAGCGACAGAAATAAGGCAATGTCATTCCCATCAAGTACTCCAGTTAAGTTTAAGAGTAAGGTCTGTCGACCTTATGAGTAATGAATCAATCTAAGAACAGCACAGAAAAGACAATACGGGTCTGTGTAGATCTTCCTGAAAGTTTGATTGAGAGGTTCGATGAGCTCAAAGAGCAATGGGGTCTCCAGCACAGAGGAGCAGTGCTGGAAAGGCTTCTCGAGACTCTCTTCGAAGAAGATAAAGATAATCCAAAGAGTTAACGTGGAATCTAGGCTTCAGTATTTCTACCCCCTAGCGAAGTCAAAATTTCATGGTTTAGATGATGGTCCAGCCAAAAATAATTGATGAGTAATCAGCAAGAGAAGAAGACGCAGCTCGAGATCAAAGGGACTGAACAACTCAAGGACTCAGAAGAACTAAAAGCTGTAGCAAGCATCCTGACCACAACCTTCAATGAAATTGAAAACCGTTCATTAGGCGAATCTCTAAATAGTGTCCCAGTCAATTTCTACGACTTTGATGCATTAACACAAGGACTGCAGAGAGGCTCTTTGACTGTTGTTGCTGGTAGGCCAGCGATGGGGAAATCTTCTTTCGTACTGAATATCTCTAAAAATGTAGCTCAAGTACATAACCTCCCAGTTTGCTATTTCAGCTTGGAGCTGAGTAAGGAGCAAATAACTTATCGATTACTTTCAATGGAAATTGGAATTGAATCAGGGAGGTTACGCACTGGTCGTATACATAAAGATGAATGGCCAACCCTTGGTAAAGGTATTGAAGGACTGGGTAAATTACCGGTCTTCATCTGCGACAAGGGTTCAATCACAGTCAAAGAGATATTGGATAAGAGCCAAAAGATCAAAGAAGAATGGGGTAATGGTGAACTTGGGTTAATCGCCGTCGATTATGTGCAAATGATGGATGGACCGAATAAACAATCCAGAGATGATGAGCTCTCAAAGATCATTCTTGATTTTAAAGAAATGGCAAAAGCGTTAAATGTACCTGTCATTTTAATGTCTCAACTTAGTAGGGATATTGAGTCTCGAATCAATAAACGTCCAATGCTTTCTGATTTAAGAGAAACACAAGCATTAGAAAGTCATGCTGACTTAGTCGTGATGATCTATCGAGATGAATATTATGACGCTGACACGGCAGACCGAGGGATTACAGAACTCATCACTTGCAAACATCGCAATGGTCCTGTTGGGACAGTGAAACTCCTATTTGAGCCCGAATTCACAAGGTTTAGAAATTTAGCAGCGTAATTAAGCTCCCGCAGTGCTTCATTGGTATTCGCTAGAATGAAGTTTAAATGATAATTAAAGTTAATACTGAATGAAAGGCATACCAGACAGTTGCAGTAGATGTGGAGCACCAATCAAATGGCATGAAGGCTCTTCATCAATTAACTGCGAATTCTGTGGAACTAAAAACTATATAAAAGATGATCTCAACCATTCAACAGTAACCAAAAATAATTTATTTTCTAATTGGTTCAATAAAAAAAGGGGCTTCTTAATCACTTTAATTATAATAATTATTCCAGTCAGTTACTTTCTAATATCCAAAGCAGAAAATGAATATCTCTCTAAAAATAAAAAGGGCTGTCAAAATAAATCAGCCAACTATTTAAATGAATTCACTGCAAAAAAAGCATATTCAGATTGCATGAAGCAATTACGATTAGACTACAAAGAATATAAAGCAGAAAAATATAATAAGCTCGCTAATGAGAAAATCGATGAAGGTGACAGAAAATCAGCAATTAAGTATTTTTCCAAGGCTATCAGAGTTAACCCTAAAGCAAGTTATTATCATTCTAGAGGTGACTCGAAAAGCTATTTAAATGATATTAAAGGCCAATTGAAGGACTATTCAAAAGCTATAGAAATTGACCCTGTTCCAAGCAATTATCATATTAGAGGTGACCTAAAAGGTAAGTTAAATGATATTAAAGGGGAAATGGAAGATTATACAAAGGCTATAGAGATTAGCCCTAGCTATAAAAATTATTCGTTGAGGTCAGATAAAAGGGAGTTCAGAGGAGATTACGGAGGAGCCATTAATGACATTACCAATCTTATATCTAAAACTCCTTATCATAATCCTGATCGTGTTAGTTCTCTTTACTATAGAAGAGGAGATTTAAAAACTAAAATTAATGATTACAATGGAGCGATTCAAGACCTTACTAAAGCTATTACAAAAGCCCCTAAACGCAGTAAATCATTAATATTACGGTCATTTAAATTAAGAGGAGAGACTAAAGTAAAGATATTAGATTACGATGGTGCATTAGAGGATTATAGTAACAGTATAAAATATATACCAAGAAACAAATTCAGCTCTAATAGTAAGAAAGCAGCAATGTATATAGAAATAGCTAACATATTAATTATACAAGAAAGAATTGGAGAAGCTATAGATAATTACTCGAAAGCCATCGACATTTGTAAAATCAATGAAAAGAATGTAACTCGATGTGTTAATTCAACATGGTCTGATTGGAATTCAGAGCCTCCTTATATCCAAAGAGCTCAGGCCAAAATAAGATTGAATAACACGCAGGGAGCAGTAGATGATTATATAAAAGCTATAGAGAGAGATATAGACGCTTATCGTTCTTATGAAGCATTTGAAAATCTAACAATAAAATTAGACAATCTTGAAACTTCTTGCAATAGTTGGGAAAGACTAAATAAAGTATTGAACAAGAAGACAACAGAATTCTTTATGGTAAGAGATATAAAAGGTGTATCCAAGGCAGAGGTAGCTACTAAGCTTAAAGAATGTAAAACTAAATTAGAAAATCTTAAAGATGCAAAAAACCAGTTAACTCCTACAGATAAGAAAGAAAGGGAAGCAGAAGAAAAAAAGATGGAGCAGGAAAAAAAGAATAAGCTAGATGCTCAGGGTTACTATGACAGTGCAACGGCAAAATATTACTATTCAAATTCATTTATAGAACAAGTAAATGGCTGTGCAGATTACCGAAAGGCCTCCAAGTTAGGCTATCAGCTTAAAGATGGATTTTGGCCTAAAAAAGAATGCAGCGGTAACTCAGATAGTGCAACTTATTACTCATATGGAAGAAATGCATTTTCCAAAAAGCAATACATTGAAGCTATCAATCTATATAACAAAGGTATTCGTCTAAATCCTTTTCATTCCAAGCTCTACAATGCACGTTCCAATGCAAAATATAAGCTAGGTGAAATTGAAGGTGCTTGTAACGACAGAGCGAAAGCTATCGAATTAGGGATAACAACCCCAGTAGATTTAAAAAGCAAGGTCTGTAGACCTTATGAATAATGAATCAATCTAATAACAGCTCAGAAAAGACAATTCGAGTCTCTGCAGATCTTCCTATAAGTCTGGTTGAAAGAGAAGTAGCCAATAAAAGAATGAGAGAGTGCAAGTCGTCATTAGGTCACAGATCGTGACTGAAACTAAGTACTGCACTTCCCTTTTGAGGCTAAAGTACGGGAATGGGAGCCTTACCATTTCAAAAGCAATCAACGATGAATAAGTTCCAATTACGCTTTACTAGATATTTAGCTGTGGGAATAATTTTAAACCTGATTTTTTATTTATTATATTTAACTTTGACTTTTATTGGACTGGAACCAAAGATAACAAGTTGTACTCTTTTTCTTATAGCTTTAACAGCTAGCTACATAGGTCATAATAATTTTACATTTAAAGATTATTTAATTTCATCAAGGTCATTTATAAAATATCTTTTTATACAATTGTCATGTTTAACTTTTAGTTTAACAATGCTTTTTCTATTTTCAGATCTATTAGGATTCCCGCATCAAGTAATACAATTAACCAATATCGTATTACTGGCACCATCCAATTTCTTTCTAATGCGTAAATATGTTTTTAAGGCTAACGTACAAGGGCAGAACCTATTCTATTAATTTTATCATTCTTCGAATCTTTAAATCTCTAATCTTTCAGCGCATTATTTACTCTTAAAAGCTACTGAAGGATTTTTCCCTATTAGATGTTCATATTTTTGTATTTATTCTTTGGGGTGTTTCGAAGATAACTTTTTGAACAAGTAAAATTAGTAAATATCATTGTACGTTACCGTTACCGAAATTTGCTCTATGTAGGCTATTGACAGCATCAAATAAGAATGTATCTCGAATACTTCCAAATAATTTCTCTGAGCCAAAACGTTAAATGTTCCTGTCATTTTAATGTCTCAACTTAGTCGGGATATTGAATCTCGAATCAATAAGCGTCCAATGCTTTTGCTGCTTGCATCAACAAGCCTCAGATTCGATCATTCGGGCATCTTTACCACCAGTGAAGCTCACTGACTATGCCCCTTACGAAAAGACGCTGATGTTGAATACTGGCTCTAAGAGACCAGGACCGCTTAAGCGTATTTCCAGCCTATCGGGTTGGGGAGCGTCGTGGCAAAACAAAATTGTATGTTAGTTATGATAACGGAACAAGACATTACACAACTCTTGTTATAGCTTGGCTTCCAGCTAACTCATAACAAAGTTGTATAAACTAAAACTTATGCTAAATACAAATTAGATGCTCCAGTATTACTTTAAGCTTTCAACCTTAATTGGAATTAACCAAATATTATTAGGACGAGGGTATCTATACTCCTCTCCTGTTGCTTTAGAATAGAAATCATAGTCCTCTTTAAAGTTAAGGTTATCATTAGCAATATTAGTTCTAATTTTGTCAGGAGCATATGAATTAATAAGCTTGGCAAATAATTTCCGGTAACTGTGGCTTAAATTATAAATCGTTGAATTTTTATTCAAGGAATCAAAGTATATATTTGACTTTACAATAAAAGGAGTAGAAACAATTTCTATTTGAACATCTTTAGAGTAAACATTTATAATATCTCCTTTGCTAGGTTTACCGGCGAATAAATATTGCGAGAATTCATCTTGAAATTGACTCGGCCTTTGGCTGATGAATAGTTTAAGACCAGGTTCATATAAATTGCTAGAGCTGTGTGGATATTTTAAATTATATCTGAACTTCTTCTCTGTGAAGTTAGCATATAAATAATGAGGAGAGCACTCAACAATTGAGTAATCTATATCTTTTGAATTTTTAATAAAGCTTGTAATGCTATCTGGCAAGTAATCTCTCTTAAGTACATCTACTCGCTCAAAATTAGCTTTGCTTGAAGAAATTAAGGAAAGTGAAATTAAGAATGCTATTGCTGGAGAAATAATTTTATTAACAGTAAGTATATTGCGAGATTTAATAGATTTAATTAATTCTTCTAATCCAAAAGAAGCAATTGTCAGGATAGCAGGGATAATAAAGATTGAATGTCTTGTAGTTGCTAGAGTAAGTTGAAATAGTAATACAAATATTGAAAATATTATCAAGAAGCAAATACAATGAATATTGACATTGTATCTATTTATATAGGAAATTCGCTTGAGGTCAATTTTTCTATCTATACAATGATAAGTAAACGCATTAACTTCTATACTTTTAAAATAATTGAAGGTATTAAAGATAGCAATTAAAAGCAAAGAATGCAAACAGAATGAGAAGATTATAGCAAAGGTATTATCAATATTATTCAGAGGAGTAAAACTATAAATAGAATAAAAACCTCTTAAATCAGGTCCAGCTCTATCGCCTGATCCAAAAGGAAAAAATAAAACAAGATTTATTATTATTCCAATTATGGTTAAAGACCTATTCTTGAATATATACCGTACTAAATCTAATAGAGACTGAGAATTAATACCTTTCATTCTGTAAAAATATAGGCTTCTAACTAGTCCCAGGCTAGCCGTCCATAAAAGATATGGGTAGCTAAGAAAGAGCATGAGGAATGAAATACTGTCTTTAGTAAAACTATTATTTACTGTAAGTAAAAATATTCCAATACTTATAGATAGTATGAACCAAACAGTACTGCCCAAATGATAAGAATATGAGTTCGTCGCATAGAAAGTTAGCAGTAGAGTTGAGCTAAGAACACTAACTGGCTTTGAATAATTTAACTTTAGGCATGTGATATATAAAAGCAAAGAGCTAGCTTGTAAGGCTAAACCATTTGCAAAACTTGCAAATCTATAAAAATTCTCAAAAGAGTTAATACTTATTTGCCCATATATCATACCCATTAGAGGAGTATATGTAGAAAGGTAAGGAAGTTGAAAGAATTTCTGCATTGGTTTTGATGATATATTCTGACTAAACTCTGCTACCTTGTAACGTATATCAAGAAGAAAACCTGGAGTAACTGAATTTATATGTGAATTCATCAACTCAGTTGATGAATATTTCATCCATTCATATACATTTGAGGAATCACATTCATGGAAATGATATAAACCAAAATAAAAGTGATGAGCTATAAAAATCAATGATGAAAAAAAGAATAATAAATTCCAAAATTCAAATAATCCTTCTCTAATTTTACTTAAACAATGCATTCTTTACTGATTAAATATTTTCCCTATATTAATAAAAGCTTTAAGTTAATTCCACAAAAAGAAAGGATTCTTTAGCTTCCAAAAATACTTAAAAAGGTATTAATCAAAATATCAGAGAATAAATATATTGAGTTATAGCAAAGAAACAAACCTCTGGGTCTATCTAAAATAGGACGAGTGTCTTGTATGCACAATTACTTCTGTTAACACCTGTGTCTATATTGCTTTTGCCACCCGCCTTCACTCGCATGGATAATTTTACATTTACAAAGCACTCCTATAAAAGAGTAACTCTTATTTCAAGTAATATTCACAAAGCACCCGCGCCCTAAAGTGCGCTAAACCCCGTAAAATAAATTTCAATTTGCCATTTGTTCATTTAAGCGAAAAGTCATTAGATTCTGTCTCAACAATAATCACATCGCCTAAGAACATGTCATGAAATATTTTTGCGACCAAAACTCATAAAGAATGATCTTTCTGTAGCAAAATAGTTATGCAACGCATAGGTAAAAATGAGATGTTTCCTAATTGCCTTGTTAATAACTGTACTTAGTGCAGGCATGGCAAGTCCAGCAGCAATGGCAGCCCAAGACATCGAGAAGCAGACGATAAAACTAGAGCAGAAAATATCGAAGAAATTCTCAAAGACATTTTGCAATAGTACTGGCTTTGGCATTTCATATGATGGTGCTTTAAAGTTTGCCTTAGGGGAAACCAAAGGTGAATTTGCAAGAAATCAACTCATTAGCAACGTAGACCTAGAAAATCTTAAAGATCAAATCTTGGCAGATATAGCGAGCACCTGTTACTACTTTGAACTTACTAAAGGTGATTTAGATGGGCTAAAACTTGAAACAGTGAATTAATTATTTCTTCCAAAGACCTACAAAAAAATCAGCCTAGGAAACAATAAGATCACCTCTAGATCTATGTCTTGGCAACATTTAGAGTGACTCTAGATCTTCTTAGCAATCAAAAAGATACACTCTGGCCTTCTAATTAATTAATTGTTTAACACAAATTAAACTTAAGCACTACATATTACTACCACCTAATAGGAATTATTAATATTAAATCTACATTTAGGCTACTATCAATAGCAGAACTGCGTTGGGATTAATTGCCCATTTAAACGTTTTTTATATTTTCCATAAGAAAAATATATCCCTAAAATATTTCCTAAATATCTTCAAAATTAAAAAAATCCTTTCTCATATGCTAGGAAAGAAACTATTATTCAAAATAGTATTGAAATCAAAATCATTTAATCCAAAATTAAGATTTTATTCAAAAAATTTGTTTTGACAATTTTTACAGAGAATTATTCATAACTCATTTATTATTTATAAGTGTCCTAAGAAACAAATGACTGATTTCAAAGAAACTGATGAACAAAAAGAATTGATGAATGATGCTTATAAAATCATCTCAAGTGTATTGGCCGAATTAAGGGATCAAGGTGTACCTGACGAAGTGATTTTTAACTTTAGCCAATCTCTTATTCGACACTATGACCCAATTGAGCAAAAGAGACTCCAAGAGTTGTCAGAAGAGAAAGATGCACTCTTCAAAGAAGCAAATGATCTATAAGCTGAAATAGGAAAGATAGGAATGATCTATGAAAAAGATATTTTGAGACTATTCAAGACAAAGCTCTAAAAGACTATAAATGCTTTAAAAAGCAAATAACATAGATCCATTAATCTATCTCAGGCAATTTACATTCATGTTCTACAACATAACCATTTGCAAGCTTTTGAGCAAATCTAGGAGTTTCTTCATGAAGACCAATTTCATTATCTTGATAACTCCATAACCATTTTTTATCTGTAAAGCTTATTTCACCTTTCTGAAAAGAAACAGGAAGCATTAAGCTTAAATCATTCCAATCGAGAACAACAAAAGCTCCCTCGTCTATTTCTTCAAGATCAGTTACATGAGCAAAGTCACCATTCACATTATTCCTAATGGTTACTAAAAGCTTTTCTCCATCACAATCAAACTGTGCTGAGGGAGTAATAGTAAGTAAAAAACTTAAAATCAATGCGAGTAGATTCATCAATTCAAAGCTTTATGAACAAATTAACTATTCCCATGGTTGCTTAACATCATCTGAATTGCTTTCTTTCATAAAACCATCAAGCCAAAGCCAAATATAATAGAGACCAGAGAAAGCAAGAAAAAGCAAGGCGCCAATCATAATTTTATCTTGGTAATTCATGAGATTCTTTTTTTAATATCTACAAATAAATGGTAAGAGGGAACAGGTGACAAGGAGTTTCAGCTTCTGCTGAGCCAAGTCTATAAACTCTCAATTAACACAATTACATTAACCGATTGAATAGACTCCTTACTGCCTGATGTGGCTAAATTTAATTAGCTTTTTTTAAGAAACCACTCAAATCTAAGTACTAGAGAAGAAAGGTGTCCCCCCTATTAATCTTATTTCTTTTCATTGAGATAAAATCAAGCATATCTTTTTTGTTTTCTGATTGTATGCTTAGACTATTAGCAATATTTTTCCCAATCAAAGAATTAGGCAAACTCAAGATTAAAAAGCTGGAAGGGAGAGGAACCCATTCTATAACTCCTTAAATTTTTCTTCATAACACAAGATTACATAGAATTAATACTGGAAAAATATCTCGTAGAGCTTGAATGAACAAGCGTAAATTCAAGCCTTATTGTTAAGAGCGGCTTGCAAAAAATGAATAGTCAAGTAATCATTATGATTGTGAGGAGTTAGCTTCACTAGAAGGTGGAAACTAGGTAACACTTTCTAGTGAAGCTCAACGAAAAGACCGCCTTTTAGGCGGTCTTTTCGTTGAGTGAATTTTCCAGTGAGTCTTGTAGGTCATAAAGACTCACTGATATCAGAGCAAAGTAAAATAGTGTGAGGAGTATATAAGGCTATGAATATTTGATATCTAAGTCATCTGAAGCTAGACCTAAAGTATTTGAAATCATTTCATTTAGGAAGTGTGACACTTTAAATAGGACTACAAGAAAGCTCCTTATAACCCAGTTTGATACCAATTAAATGTTAAATCTCAACTTCACATCAATGCTCAAAAGATGGCAAACGCCCCTTTCTAAAGTCTCATTGAAATCAACCTTTCTTCACAAAAAGAACAAAAAAAATTACGATGGCTAAAAAATGCTGTCCTGGAAGGGAAGAGCCTTGGAATTAAGAATTTTCTTTAGTCCCTCTATTTCTAAGGATTTTGTAATCGATGGTCATATTTGATCTATACCTGTTAATGTAGAATATTCATAAAATTTCTTTTGACTCAAGTTATAGTTGGCGAGAACGAAGGCGTTGAATCTGCACTGCGTAGATTTAAACGAGAGGTTTCAAAAGCTGGTGTATTTAATGAACTAAAGCGTATTCGTCACCACGAGACGCCGGTAGAGAAATACAAGCGTAAGCAAAGGCTTAAGAATAGAACAAAGCGTCGTAAATAAGCTTTTTTTTAATTTTTTCAACTCTAGATCAAGCTCAGAAGGAGAAATCAACAAAGTTGTATTTATAGGTCATACCTTATCAATTTTTATTAAATTAAAATTTTAACAAGAAATAAAAAGAAGAAGATTTAACTTTGTAATAGGATTGACAGGTCTAAAATATAATGAGAAATGATTATTAGTTAAAATGTATTCATTATACTTTCAGCTAGAAAGAAGAAAGTTAACTTATGCAGATTCCTTTATTAAATCAACAAGCTCTTCTGTTGACAAACCAAGCTTATAATCCCAACTCATTCCGAATTTATTGCGCCAAGGACTGAAAACTCTATACAAAACAGCTGCACTTTCCGCCCTACATATAACTGTACCTGTTCCATCTTGTGGGGTGTGTACCCATGCAATCCTCTCATATCCCTCAAATGAATCATCCAGCTTTCCGCTATCAACATATTCCCTTAAAGCCTGAGCAGCAAAGGTTTGATATTCAGCAGACTGGAACCTCCAAGTTACTACGTAAAGTTGCATATTTGAAGTAGGTCTTAGGATGATTCCTTTTTAATATAGTTAAGAGTCTAACTAAATACCAAGCCAATAAATAAAATAAAGACCAAGTATTTTCAATATTTACTTACTAAATCATCCTTTAAACCAACTCTTTAGTTTTCGCTGAGCTGCTGAAATTCTTAAAAGGGCTTGTCTCCCTGAGCTGACGAGAGTATATCTAACTGCCTTTCCGGATTTGAACATTGCCTCACTAATCGCTTTTGCTCTTAAAAGTTCTTGCTGAAAAGCTCTGTTAACAGCTCTCTCTGCATCAACATTTGCCAACTGAGCTTGTTTTGCGAGGCGTTGGGTCTTTGATTTTGGTATTACAGTTAAAACGCTCTCATCCTCAGCCCAGCGTAATAGCCAAGGACGAGTTGTCTTTGAAAGAGTGGAAGATTTCTTAGGCATTTGTTCTATTACTATGTTCACCCTTCTCAGAATGATTCTTAAAGGGCCATATCTAGCTAAAAAGTTGCTCTCTGAAATTTCATTTAGTAATACTTAAAGAAAAATTACTAGAAGAAATAAGCAGTTACGCATGGCAAAGTATTAGATTTTGAAATTTCAACCATCAATATCAAAAAGATATATATATCCAATTAGCCATTTAAGGGAGAGGGTTGTTCAGCAAAAGCCAAAGGTAAAGAGAAATATTGGCTGAGATAGCAAACGCAATAGCAACGAGCTTCATTTTCTATTTTGTAGAGGGCTGCACTCCTAATGCAGCAAAGAAATTGCCTGTCTGGGGAGTCTTTATGTCTATTCCCAAACAGATGTCAAAGTAAAAAGCTGACTTAGCTAGGCAGATAAAGAAGCCCCTTGCGGCATTCTTGAAGCATGCTTATAACTTCTCTCACATCATTCAAGCTAGGTATTTCTCTCAATGAGACCCCTTCAGGAACAATAAATTCATCATTCCGATTTATTCGAACTTTTTCTGCAAACCACGTTCCATTCCCTTTTAAAAATGCTCTACAAAAAATTTGTTTTGTTTTAGCGTCAAATTTTTGTTCAATTCTCCACTTCCCTAATGAATCAATCACAGTAAAATGATCAAAACCTGCCTGAGCAAAAGGGATCTCACCAGTGAAGGATGAGAGCAAGTAAATTGCAAAAAACCTTGCAAAGAAATTTTGCATGCTCATGCAAACTTAAAAAAATGGGTCGCCTGAGATTCGAACTCAGGACCAGCCGGTTAAAAGCCGGATGCTCTACCGCTGAGCTAGCGACCCACACTTTTGAACCTTAAAGGTCCACCAAGAAGTTGTCACGTGACAATCTTGATATGAAAAAAGATTATTTGCAAACAACAAAGTAGGTCCTGGATAAATAAATGAAAGTTCATCAAAAGAAGCATTATCCCAACGCTTAGTTAAATGAATTCACTTAGAAATGACAAATATGCCACTCTTGACTGTAAAATCACGACGAAACAACTCATCTTCATGCTAAACCTTATAGTTATCACTCTTCCAATCCTTGCTGCAGTTGCCTGGGTGGTATTCAACATTCAAGGCCCTGCTAGAGAACAATGGAATCGTCAGTTTGATGACAACAGCCCTTTCTAAGCTTTCTCTTAAAAACCTGAATATTTTCTAAAAATTTATTTTTGAGGCCATCTCCCCATTTGTCAGTAATTGGTGCAGGTCTGGCAGGATCTGAAGCTGCTTGGCAAATTGCCAAAGCAGGTTTACCTGTCAGCCTGATTGAAATGAAGCCTCATATGAGGTCTCCAGCTCATCATTCAAATGATTTTGCAGAACTTGTATGTAGCAACAGTTTCGGTGCTCATAGCAGTGACCGAGCATCTGGACTACTCAAAGAAGAGCTAAGACAGTTAGGTTCATTTATTATCAATACAGCAGATAAGTATTCTGTACCAGCTGGAGGAGCACTTGCTGTTGACAGAACTAAATTCAGCAAATTCATCACTGAAACAATATCCAAACATCCATTAATAAAAATAAAAAGGCAGGAAAGCAAGTTTCTTCCACATGAAGATCAAATTGCTGTCATAGCATCAGGTCCTCTTACTAGTAATGACTTAGCGATAAATATTAGAGCTTTTACAGGCCTTGAAGAATGCCATTTCTTCGATGCTGCAAGTCCAATTATTGAAGGTGAAAGTATTGATCTATCTTTAGCATTTAAAGCAAGCCGGTATGACAAAGGAGATGCTGATTACATAAATTGTCCAATGAATAAGGAGCAATATCTAAATTTTAGAGCTGCATTACTTAATGCTGAGCAAGCAGAAGTGAAAGACTTTGACAAAGAATCTGCTACTTTTTTTGAAGGTTGTCTACCAATAGAAGAATTAGCAAGAAGAGGCGAAGATACGATGAGATACGGTCCCCTTAAACCTATTGGGCTTTGGGATCCTAGGTGGGGTGATTTGAAAAACAAGGAACTAAGGCAAGCAAAAAGAGCGTATGCAATAGTCCAACTTAGAAAAGAAGATAGCAATGGTAAGCTTTGGAACTTAGTTGGATTTCAGACGAACTTAAAATGGGGAGAACAAAAAAGGATTCTTCGATTAATTCCTGGATTGCAAAATGCAGATTTCATACGTTTTGGTGTAATGCATAGAAACACATTCCTTGAGTCACCAAAACTTTTAGATCCAACTCTGCAATTTAGAAAAAGATCCAAACTTCTTGCTGCAGGTCAAATTACTGGCACTGAAGGATATGCCGCTGCAGTAGCTGGAGGGTGGCTCGCTGGAACAAATGCAGCCTTATTGGCAATGAACCGTGCACCAATAACACTTCCGAGAACAACAATGATAGGGGCCTTAATTAATTTCATAAGTGGTCTTCAACAAGAAGAAAAGCCAAGTCACAAAAATATGTTTCAACCAATGCCACCTAATTTTGCTCTTTTACCTGAGCTAAATCAACGAATACGTGACAAACGTTGTCGCTATGGTGCCTATCGTGATAGAGCATTAGAAGAGATTAAAACTATTAAGAAAGGAATGGCAATGTCTAACCCTATTGATCCTAAGAAGCAATGAACTTAGATAAAGATATTCTTGAAAATAACAATGACAACTTGTGGGATTCAATAGTTATTGGCTCAGGGATTGGAGGGTTGGTTACTGCAACTCAACTAGCTGCAAAAGGAGCAAAAGTATTAGTTCTTGAGCGCTACACCATCCCAGGCGGGAGCAGCGGGGGCTTTCACCGAGAAGGTTATACTTTTGATGTTGGAGCCTCAATGATCTTTGGGTTTGGAGAAAAAGGCTACACAAATCTTTTAACAAGAGCACTCTCCGAAGTAGGAGAGAAATGTGAAACTATTCCAGATCCAGTTCAACTTGCATATCATCTTCCAAATGGTGACGAAGTTGTCGTAAGTAAAAATTATGATCAATTCATATCAAACCTAACTACTCTCTTTCCTCATGAAGAGCTAGGAATAAAAGCTTTCTATCAGACATGTTGGAAAGTTTTCAAATGTCTTGATTCAATGCCTCTCCTATCCATTGAAGACCCCATGTATCTAGCCAAGGTCTTTTTCAAAGCACCATTAGCATGCTTAGGACTTGCACGATGGTTACCTTTCAACGTTGGAGACATAGCACGTCGATATATAAAAGACAAGGAGCTCCTTAATTTTATAGACATCGAATGTTTTTGCTGGTCTGTAATGCCAGCTGAGAGAACTCCAATGATAAATGCTGGCATGGTTTTTTCAGATCGCCATGCTGGTGGCATTAACTATCCTAAAGGAGGTGTTGGAATTATAGCCGAGAAATTAGTCAAAGGTCTAAAGACAAATGGTGGAGAGATAAAATATAGGTCAAGGGTTACAAAGATCATTCTGAAGGGCAAAAAAGCCGTTGGAGTCAAACTAGCCAATGGAAAAGAATTCTATGCACGAACAATAGTTTCAAACACTACTCGTTGGGATACGTTTGGAGGTGAAGGGGTGAAAGAACCACTAATAGGAGCAGAAAATACTCCCAGCACTGAAATCAAATGGAGAAATCGTTATCAACCCTCTCCATCTTTCTTATCAATTCACCTTGGTGTTAAGCAAAATTGCATTCCAAAGGGATCACACTGCCATCACTTAATCCTTAATGAATGGGAAGAAATGGAAACTGAACAAGGAGTAGCTTTCATTTCTATCCCAACATTATTAGATAAATCCCTAGCACCAGAAGATCGCCACATTGTCCATGCATTCACGCCATCTTCCCTTTCAGAATGGAAAGGATTAGATCCATCGAGCTATGCAAAGAAGAAAGAACTTGACGGCAACCTTCTGATTTCAAAAATTCAGGAGGTCTTCCCTCAGTTGAAAGATAATATTGTTCATCAAGAAATTGGAACTCCCAAAAGTCATCGAAGGTTTCTAGGTCGACACAATGGTAGCTATGGTCCAATACCTAGGATGAGGCTCCCAGGACTGCTGCCAATGCCTTTTAACAGTACAGCTATCGAGGACCTCTACTGTGTAGGCGATTCTTGCTTCCCTGGACAAGGTTTGAATGCTGTAGCTTTCAGCGGCTTTGCATGTGCTCATAAGGTAGGAGCCAAGCTCGGCATTAACCCTTGGGCTCTCCCAGATTAATCAAAAAAACGATTATAAGATGGAACTGATTGTGATAGTCACCCCCGCACCAAAAATAGACCATAGAATAATGTTCTTATTATCCCAAAAGCGCCTAAGAGCAAACCGACCAAGATAAACAAGGAGCGTTTCAATAACTAAAAGTCCTAAGCAGTATGCAATTAAGGGTGTTTGTTCAACTCCAATCATTGCGTTTCCCAAGACAAAACCATGGCTAAAAACAAATATTGGGATAAGGACGAGAGGTAGTCTTCCAAAAGCAACTAAGGAAGCACAAGCAACACTAAAGCCCATTACTGTCTCTGCTCCTGAAAAAATAGGTAAGAATTGAGAAAGTGCTGTCCCCAATAAACCAACAAATAATAATAGTGGAACTCTTGTAAATAGAGAAACACCTCCAACCAAACCAACAGATATAAGAAAAAGCAAATGATCAAAGCCAAGTATCGGATGAGCTAAACCACTTGCAAATCCCTGGAGAAAATTAAAATCCCCCATTTGAGATTCCCATGGATGATGAGCTTCAGCTGGAAAGGAAATAAAGGAAAAAGAAAGAAGGGTTAAACCAATAGTTGAAAAAATTTTTTTTGATATGGTTTCATTAATCATATTTTCTGTGCTTTGCATTAAGATATCTTTATTGATAACGATCTTATAGAGAATTGTCGTCAATAGAGCTAAACCAATCAGGAATTGACTCAAAATAACCAGAATTGAAATTATTCTCGCTTGCTTTTGCCCGAAAACAACAAGTTCTCCCAGAATGATTTATCAACAAGATGTTGTTTGCCCACTCCCAAACAAGCTTGGCGGTAGATTCCATCCCTACGTTCTCCATTATACGTAGATCTAAAGCCTTCTGAGAATGCAACTCCCTCCATTGAGGAATAAGAGGATCATCTTGATTAACTAAAAAGGTATGGTCAAATTGTTCTTTCAACTTTTCTCTTAACTGTTTAAAGCTAGAGAAGTCAACAACAAAGCCATGCTGGTCTAATGACTTGGCTTTAAACCAAAAAGTAAAACTTCGACTGTATCCATGCACAAAGCTACAATGGCCAGAATGCTTCCATTGTCTATGGCAACATGGGTAACCCTCAAAATGCTTACTGCAGCTAAAGCTAGTAATTTGATTAGACATCTAACTCATGGTTGAGGGAACTCAATAAAAAGATGGTCGAAATCAAAGTTTTCTTTCTTTATTAAGAATATGACGCCAATGAACCAAGAATTCATAGAAAAACTTCGTTTTAACGAAAAAGGTCTGATCCCGGCAATTGCTCAGGATTGGTTAGATGGAGCTATATTAATGATGGCTTGGGCCAACAAAGATTCACTAAAGAAAACCTTACAAACAGGCGAAGTACATTACTGGAGCAGATCAAGAGAACAGCTCTGGCACAAAGGTGAAACAAGCGGTCACACTCAACGACTTAAAGATATTCGATACGATTGTGATTCAGATGCAATAATTCTTTCTATTGAACAAGTTGGTTCAATAGCATGCCATAAAGGTTCAAGAAGCTGTTTCTTTAATGACATTAAAGAAACTACTTCACAGGAAGCGAGATCAAACTTCCTACCTCCAATCGCAGATTCTTGTAGTGAACTCTTTGAAACAATAAAAGATAGATCAATAAACCCAAAGACTAAAAGTTACACCAATAGCCTTCTAAAAGGAGGAGACAATAGCATCCTCAAGAAAATAGGAGAGGAATCTGCTGAATTTGTAATGGCATGCAAAGACAATGAGCCTGAGTCCATTTCAAATGAAGCCGCGGATTTAATTTACCACTTACAAGTTGCTCTTAAATATCATAATGTCGACTGGAGAGATGTATTAGAAGTTCTAAAAAAAAGACGATCCTAAAAAAATCTTAAATCATTAATTCCCTATTCTCTTTAAATCTTAAGCCCCTGGCAGCCCTATGCCACGTGACATAGAAGTAGCCATTAATGGAATCAATGAAAAACCAATTAATTCTATATTAATTATTATCCTAAACCTTGATACTAAATTTGAGGTAAGAGAAGGCAACTTATTTTTACTTATAGGTATAGCCCAAAGAATATATGTAATGGTTGGATAAAGCGAAAGTAGTCCAATAGCAATATAAGACCCTACTTTAAACCAAAACAATGGATTATGAGTATAGAAATCTGGACCTTGTCCAAAATATATAACTCTTAAAATTCCAGTAACTATTATGATTAAACCTGCCAAGCCATAAACAATATCTGCCAAGATTATCGCGATGGCATCATCTCTATTTAAATCGATTTTTAAACGTAACCTTTCAAAAAGTAGTGCTCCAAAACAAAGAACTATGCACAAATAATGTAAGTATGCAATGAATGCGCTTTGAAAAACTGGCTGATCAAAGAAGGTGGCTAAGAGCATCAGCAAAAAACAATGCGATATGAGCCTAGCTAAAAGATGTCATTTCCGTAATAACTTGGGCCAAAAAGTGGCTAGTTAGTGAGAAATATTCAGAATAAAAAAAGACTTGATTAAGAACCTAAGATGAACTTAAAACTCTCGCCTGCATTAAGCGAAAGTTAATATTTTTATCTTGATTTTACTTATAATAAAAGGAGTTTGAAATCGTGAGTTCTTTAAGTGACTTTCTTGGAGAGATAGGAAGACATCCACTACTGACACCTGAAGAAGAACTCACTATGGGAAGAAAGGTTCAAACTATGGTTGCTCTTATAGAGCGATGCAACTCAACTGACAACAAAGATAAACAATGTAATTACTCAGATCTTGAAAAGAAAGCCATCAAAGTAGGAGAGAAAGCCAAAAATGAAATGATCACGGCAAACCTAAGGCTAGTGGTTAACTTGGCTAAAAAATATCAAGGGAAAGGGCTAGAGCTACTAGATCTAATTCAAGAAGGTACTATTGGATTAACTCGTGCAGTCGAAAAATATGATCCCAAAAGAGGTCATCGTTTCTCTACCTATGCATATTGGTGGATTAGGCAAGGATTAAACCGAGCTTTGTCAACTCAGAGCAGGACTATAAGAATCCCAGTAAATATTAACGAGAAACTAACAAAGCTCCGAGCTGCAAAGTCTCAATTGATGCAAAAAAATGGCACTCATCCAACTGTAGCTCAGCTAGCTCAAAAGATGACTATCTCTGCTGAAGATGTTGAAGAACTCCTTGAGTGCGAAATGAGAAGTATCACAGTCAGTCTTCAAGGAGTTATTCAATCAAAGTCAGAGCCTTCTGAACTGGGTGATCTTTTACCAAGCGATGAAGTTCCCCCTATGGAACTTGCAGAATTAGCAGAAAGAAATGATTCCGCATGGTCCTTGCTGAACAAAGCCAATCTCACATCTAAAGAAAGAACAATTGTTAGCCTTCGTTTTGGTCTTGATGGCACTAATGAATGGAGGACTCTGGCTAAAGTTGCGGAGCATATGAACTGCAGTAGAGAATATTGCAGACAAGTGGTGCAAAGAGCCTTAAGAAAACTTAGGAAAACAGGGATGCAAAGTGGCTTGGTTGAGTCAAGTCTTCAGAATGAATAGAGAACATAGACATTCCCAGTTTCTACCTTTAATTAAATAATAATCACCTATCAACATGTCAGAAGAAGCAAGCAATGAACAAAAGATTTTCGAAGCAGAAGTGATTGATAGTTCAGTTATTGATGAGAATATTTTTAAGAAGGTTTTACTAAAAGCTGGGAGAACTCTTGCTAAACCAGCATTAGAAGCATTTGAAATGATTTTAGATCCATTAACCCCCCCTCAAGCAAGAGTTTCTTTAATTGCAGCCCTTACATACTTAATTATGCCTATTGATTTAATGCCAGATTTTATTCCCGTCGCAGGATTTAGCGATGATCTTGTTGCTCTTACCGCTGTACTAAGTCTATGGAACAAACATATGAGCCCTGCTATACGTAATAGAGCTCGTCAAAAACTTGACAAATGGTTTCCACTTTAAAACAATGACTAAATGGAATAAGGAAATAGAAGAAGAAATTACTCTTCTAGTCAAAGATTGGCTTAAACAAAAAAAGAAAACTCAAAAAGATCTTAAAAGAATTCTAAATGCAAGCTCAGAGCGAATGCCTGTATTAATAGAAATGCTGAAATTAGAGTATTCTGCAGGAGGATTAGCTCAACTTTTAAAGGTTCTCTGCTCAGCAGAAGAATACTGGGAACAAGACAATCAGATCAAGCAAAGTGAGGAATTTTTTTCAGACCCATTTGGGCAACTTGATCTTCTTCTAGAAGAACTCAAAGAAGACTGTAATACTTAATCCAAGATAAATCATCTATGGTCAATTGAATGAAATTCAAATATGTATTTAAAAATTGTTTGGTTAAATTTTTAAATCAGATTAAGGTATTTTTCTTAATTACACTGTTTATTGCATCATTTGCAAGTCAACCAAACAAAGTCTTTGCTCTTAATGAAAATATAGGGGAACATCTCTTCATTGAAAATTGTTCAGGATGTCACATAAATGGTAGGAATATCATAAGAAGAAATAAAACCTTAAAGGAGAAAGACTTAAAGCGAAATGGAGTAGATACAAAAGAGAAAATTGCAAAGATCGCCAGAGAAGGGATAGGGATTATGGATGGTTATGAAGAAGTTCTAGGTGAAAAAGGAGATCAGCTAGTTGCAAATTGGATATGGGAACAAGCTCAGAAAGCCTGGGTCCAAGAATAAATATCTAATGAAGTCCATATTTGCTCTTTCCAGTAAACGTCATCTTCTAAAAGTTTCTTTACATCATCAATAGTTGAAGCTTCAAAAACTCCAAATACATATCTATTACATTTCGTAGGTCCCAAAGTTATGAGTATACCTTCTTCCTTGAGTTTACTAAGCCTAGATAAATGCTCATCACGAAAAGGTGTTCGCTTTGAAATAGCATTTTCACAATAAGTACCGAAAAGAACAAATCGCTCCATTGCCATCAGAGTTTAATTAATTGAATGAAAATTACAATTAAATGATTGCACAATTGGCATACTAATTGCTATGTTATTTATGTAGATCAATTTATTACTTAACTATGCTCACAGGTAGCGACCTGCTCACTAAAGTCAAAGAACTTGGTGATGTCAGTAAATCAGATCTTGTTCGTGCATGTGGATATGTATCCAACAAGAAGGATGGTGGTGAAAGACTAAACTTCACTGCCTTTTATGAAGCTCTACTAGAAGCGAAAGGCGTAAGCCTAGGAGCAACTGGTGTTGCAGGTATTGGAAAAGGTGGTAGAAAGCTTAGCTATGTTGCAACTGTTCAAGGCAACGGCAATCTATTAATTGGTAAAGCATATACTGCTTTACTAGACCTCAAAGCTGGGGATGAATTTGAAATCAAACTAGGTCGTAAACAAATCAGACTTGTTCCTGCTGGCGCAGAAGATTCTGACGATTAGGAAAATAAATATGTAACTTGATTTTTCAAGAATACATAATCTCTTAAAAGCTTTAAATCTAAGCCTCAGAATAAATCTGAGGCTTTTTTATTTTCGTATAGCACTTTATCTTTATCATTTTTTCTAAAAATCTCTAACCAGCTGCTTTACGAAGTTCTCTACAAAAATCACCTGCTTCATCTACTGCATTCTTATCAGATGCATTAGCAATCCTCTTAACAAGAGCACTGCCAACTATCGCACCATCTGCCCCCCATTCTCTAACTTGACGTACATGTTTAGCATCAGAAATACCAAACCCGACAGCAACAGGATTAGAACTAAATTGCTTAATTTTTTGCACTAGCAAGTTAACACGATCTTCAAGATTTGAACGTTCACCAGTAACTCCAGTGACGCTTACAAGATAAGTAAACCCTTTACTTCTTAAACAAATTTTTTTCATACGTTCTAAAGGAGTTGTAGGTGCAACTAACAGAACTAAATCAAGTTTTTTCTCTGCTGCAATTGAGGATAATTTATCCGCTTCTTCTAAGGGTAAGTCTGGAACAACTAAACCAGAGGCTCCGGCCTTAGCAGCCTGACAACAAAAGTTCTCCATGCCACAATTAAGCAAAGGATTGCTATATGTAAAAAGTACGATCGGAATGGTTAGTTTTCCTTTCAAATTAGACAGCATTTCTAAAACTGCTTTTGGAGAAGTCCCAGAAGAAAGTGCTCTAGCAGCAGCCAACTGTATTATCGGTCCATCTGCAAGAGGATCGCTATAGGGGATTCCCAATTCGATAATATCTGCACCTTCAGCCTGAAGTCTTAATAATATTTGAGCTGATGTATTAAGATCTGGGTCTCCTGCCATTATAAAAGGCATTAATGCAATTTTCTCTTCTTTTTTTATTTGAGCAAAACAGGTTTCTAATTTTGAGGATTGAATCGAATCACTACTAAGAATTTCTTGCTTAAAATTCATTAAGGAATAACTGAGAACGAAGAAAAGACTCTAATTAATTAGTTTCTTTGTTCTTATTGTTATCTTTTTCAAGCTCTTTAAAAAATCTAATCTTATCTTCGTTAGACATTGAATCAAATTTTTCTTCCAGCTCTCTATCTGTAATCTGTTGATATTCACTACGGTAACGTTTACGTTGCTCCATAAAAGTCATCTTGCCAGTTATAACTCTAAGAAAATAAGAAAAAACCCATATCAGCAAAAGCAGTACCAAAACCAATTCAGAGGCAATTCCTGCTTTAGTCAAGTCAAAGCCATAGAACAAAAAGACACCATAAGCTAATCCTCCTAACAGAAAAAGGAGTAGGCCTAATTGAAGAACATTTGCCTTAGTCAATCTTCATCTATCTCCTTGACCATACATGCGAAGATTTAGAAAAGGAGCGAACAAGAGCATTCCAGGGAAGAAAAGGAACACTAGACCGTAAACAAACAACCTCTCATATTTGCCCATAAAATTCCACCTGGCATTCATCCAAAAGTAAAGGAAAAGTGGAATAGCCACTAAATAAAGCCCACCAAGGAATAAATAAGTTCCTATTACGAAGAAAGAATTATTAAACACTTCGTTGGTTATCAAAAGGAAGGCTCCTTAATCAGTCATTTCTCTCATTGTAATATCAGATTAATCTGATTGGCTAAAGATTTTAAAGTAAAGACTTTTCTTAAACTAAGCACGCTTATCTCAGAATTCTACCAATGCTAATAATTAAAGGCATGACCCTTTGAAATGAAAGATATCCATTACGATTTCTAATTTTTTTAATATGAGAAAGCCACACAGAAGAGTCAATCTAAATTCAAAGGTTCTATTAATTTCAGCTCGTATTTGTTTCAATATTATTTTTTATGCCAAGAACAGAAAAGCTATCTATCAATTCCTTTGTTCTTCTAGAGAAAGTCTATTAAACGTGAAACAAAAAATAATTTCCTATCGAAGCTTAACTCAAATAACTTATGCGAGTGGAGGGACTTGAACCCTCACGACCATTGCTGGTCTCAGGATTTTAAGTCCTGTGTGTCTACCAATTCCACCACACTCGCACTAACTGACCCTAGCTATCCTAGGTATCTATAGCTAGCATAGATCCACTCCAAACAAAATTCTGCGAATTAACAACTTTTTCTAACATCATTTTGCTGACGTTGATAAATTTTAAAGAGAGTCTTTAAGAAACCTCTCAAAGAATCTCCCTTCAATTCAAAACAGCTTTGCTCACTTTCATATTTCAAAATCTCATGCTAAATAAAATTAGGATCAAAAGACCAATTCAAAGTTTCTCCTGCGTGAAAAGGAACTAAATACTCAAAGGGATTATCGGCTTTCACAAGTTCAAATCTTGAAGAGATAATATGAGGATTTTTAACCAAAGAAATTCTTTTTTCATTCATCGGCAATCCATAGAAATTAGGCCCAAAAACACTTGAGAAGGCTTCTAGCTGATCCAAAGCTCCTTCCTCTTCAAAAACTTGCGCATAACTTTCAATAGCATTTGGTGCATTGAATATACCAGCACAGCCACATGAACTTTCCTTAAATTCACGAAGATGCGGCGCCGAATCAGTACCGAGAAAGAAACAAGGCTCCCCACTTGTAGCAGCCTGCCTAAGAGCAATTCGATGACGCTCTCTTTTAGCAACAGGGAGGCAAAAGAAGTCACTCCTTAAGCCACCGTTAAAAAGAGCATTTCTATTAATATGCAAATGATGAGGGGTTATTGTTGCCGCCAATGATGCTGAACTGTTCTGAACATATTCAACAGCCTCCTCAGTCGTAATGTGTTCTAAAACTACTCTGAGAGCAGGAAATCTCTTTAGTAAAGGCTGAAGGTGAGATTCAAGAAAAACGGCTTCTCTATCAAAAATATCAATAGAATCGTCTGCCACTTCTCCATGAATTAACAATGGCATTCCGATCTCTTCCATTGTCTCAGCAATAGAGTAGATATTTTCAACAGTGGTAACTCCTGCCGCTGAATTAGTAGTTGAATTTGCAGGATATAGTTTTGCAGCAAAGAAAACGCCTCTTTCAAAGCCCTCTCTTAAAACTTCTACAGAAAGGTGATCCGTAAGATAGGCAGTCATGAGAGGAGTAAACAAATCCCCTTCAGGAACCGCAGCCAAGATTCTTTCTCGATAATCAATAGCAGATTGAATGCTCGTAATTGGGGGATCAAGATTGGGCATTACTATCGCACGCCGAAACACTCGCGAAGTAGGTGCAACAAAAGTTTTCAGGGCATCTCCATCTCTAAGATGAAGATGCCAATCATCAGGTTGACGTATTATTATTTGGTCTTGGGTCAAATGCAAAGGAATCAGACTTAAATTAATCTATGGACTAAATACCATTACCTTTAAAATACACTGAATTACTATGTAAGAGAATACTCAATCAAATTTGATTAAATATCTAGTCAAACTAAAGCTATTTTTTTCTTGTCTCTCTACTAATGTCAACACTGCTAATACAATCCTTACTAGAAATCATTATCGGAATTTTTACCCTTTTCGCTGGGGGTGAATTCTTTGTTCAAGGGGCTGCATCACTATCTCTTATCTTAGGAATACCACAACTTGTTATTGGTCTAACTGTTGTATCACTCGGTACTAGTGCACCAGAACTATTTGTCAGCATAGGATCTTTTCTTAGAGGGTCAGATGCAATTGCTGTTGGGAATATAGTTGGGAGCAATATCTTCAACGTCTTGGTTGTTTTAGGAAGCAGTGCTCTTGTTATGCCTTTGAGAGTAGAAAGTCGTCTAGTCAGAAGAGATGTACCTTTATTACTAGCTGTTTCTGCAGCTGTGTGGGGGATGGCATCTTCAGGAAGCTTTAGTTGGCAATCAGGCTTTGCACTATTAATTGCTCTTGGAATTAATACAATCTGGGAAATTCGAACCGCAAGAGAAGAACCTCAAGGAATTAAAGATGCTGAGCCTGAAATAAAGTTCAATTCATATTCTAAAAAGTGGATAAGGGCTATCGGGAAAATCATTGCTGGAATATTGATCCTAGGATTTGGCTCAAACCTATTAATTAGTGGTGCTAAATCTTTAGCCGGTGCATACGGCTGGAGTGAAACTGTGATCGGGCTAACGCTTGTATCAGCAGGGACCTCAATGCCTGAATTAATCACTTCCTTAGTGGCATCTCTACGTGGCAAGACAGACTTGGCCATTGGCAATGTAATAGGGAGCAGTCTACTTAATCAACTATTAGTACTAGGAAGCTGCGCTTTCTTCTCAGGAAGTAAAGGACTTGCAGTTGAAGAGATATTAATTCAAAGAGACATTCCCATTATGATTCTTTCAGTTTTAGCTTGCATGCCAATCTTCTGGACAAAAGGAATAATCAGTCGCTCAGAAGGGGCAATCCTTTTACTACTCTATTTATTGTATTTAGCTGATCAAATCATTCCATATACCATACCAACATTTCATGAAGAATTGCGTATAATAGCTATATATCTAATTTTACCAGTTGTTCTACTATTGGTTTCTTTTAAAGCATATCGTTACTGGCACAAATTAACCTAACTAGTAATTTATTTTAAACCTTTGTTAATCATCGCTACATAGTAACAAATTCTTCTGCAATTGTTGGGTGTAAGGCCATTGTTTTGTCAAAGTCTGATTTCTTTGCACCCATTTTAATAGCAATTGATGCCATCTGAATAATCTCAGAAGAATCATCTCCTAGCATGTGGCAGCCAAGAACTAATCCTGATTTACGTTGAACAACTAATTTCAATAGACATTTTTCTTCTGAGCTAGTTAGCATTTTCGACATAGGTCTAAATCTTGCTTTATAGATAGAAATATTGCCCTCACCGTACTTATCTAAAGCTTCTTCTTCTGCAAGCCCAACGCAAGCAATCTCAGGTTGAGAGAACACTGCCTTAGGGATAAATTCATAATCAACAAATCTATTCTTATTATTAAAAAGATTATCAGCAAAGACTCTACCTTCTTCAATGGCTACAGGTGTAAGGTTCACCCTGTCAGTAACATCACCGACTGCAAAAATATTAGAAATATTTGTCTGATTTCTTGTATCTACTACAATCCGATTCTGAATAGTTTGTAAGCCAATTGAATCAAGATTAAGTCCCTTAAGGAATGGCTCTCTTCCAGTCGCAAAAATAACGGCTCCGCAATTATAGTCAAAACCATGCTTGTCGGTTAAGACCAGATCTCCAATTTGACCTTCTACAGAAACGATTTGTTTAGAAAATTGAAGATCTATTCCTCTAGAAATCATAGATTTTTTTAATTCCGAGGAAAGCTCTTTATCAAAGCCTTTTAATAAGCTGCTACCTCTAACCAGTTGTGTTACAGCAATACCCAATCCATTCAAAATACATGAAAATTCGCAAGCAATAAAACCGGCCCCAATCACAACAACCTTTTCAGGAAAACTTTTCTGCAAAAATACATCATCACTTACCCAACCTAAAGAAGCTCCTGGAATATTGGGTCTAAAGGGGCGCCCTCCAACAGCAATCAAAATATTTTTAGCCTCAAGTTTGATGGGTGAGCTGAAGTCAGAAGTTCTAACTCCTACTGAATTTAAACCAGCAAAGTATCCCCAACCTCTTATAAGTTCGACATTCGCTTTCTCAAGCAAGTCCATATGTAATTTATTTAATCGATTAACTTCCTTTCGAACATTCTCAAATAAAGTCCCTGGATTTATTCTTATCGCATTTAGCTCTATTCCAAACCTTGAGGCATTTCTAACATTTTCAACATGCTTAGATCCATACACCAACAATTTCTTAGGGACACAGCCTCTAATAACACATGTGCCTCCTACACGATCACCTTCTATAATGGCAACTCTAGCTCCATATCTTGCGGCTCTTTTAGCTGCAGCAAGCCCTCCCGAGCCAGCACCTAATACAATCAAATCAAAAGAATGGTTCTTCAAAATAAACCTCCTACTGAGCCTTTTAATCATTCTCCTACTAATCCATGAAAGAAGCCACACAAGCAATGAGCTGGGAAGAACTTGAAAATCTTACAGACAAAGATGAAGACTTAATTAATGGTCCAAACAACTCATATGCATTATTAAGACTATTTGGTCAAGACATCTCTTCGATAAGGGTAACCTTTTATAGAGATAAGCATGCTTGGTGTCCATACTGTCAAAAGATATGGCTATGGCTTGAATGGAAGAGAATCCCTTATGAAGTAAAAAAAGCAACGATGAGATGCTATGGGAAAAAAGAACCTTGGTACTTACAAAAAGTGCCTTCTGGTATTTTTCCTGCAATAGAGATAGACAACAAACTTATAACTGAGAGTGATCAAATTCTTTTAAAACTTGAAAAGGTTTTCGGTACTTTAGGAATGCCACTTGAGAAGCCAGAGATTCTTGACTTGCGTAATTTAGAAAGACAGTTATTTAGAGCTTGGTGCATCTGGTTATGTAGTCCATCTTTCAGCAAAGGGCAGGCAGTAAGAAAAGAAGAACAATTCAAATTAATAGCGCAAGAAGTAGATGATCGGCTATCAAAAACAACTTCCAAATGGCTCGACCCTTCCATTAAAAATTCACCAAAATCATTTCCAGGTAGTGTCGATGTCGTTTTCATCCCATATTTAGAAAGGATGAATGCTTCTTTGTCATACTACAAAGGTTTTGAGTTAAGAAAAGAATTCTCAAATATTGACAACTGGTTTAAAGCACTTGAACTACTTGATGAATATCGAGGTACACAAGGAGATTTTCATACTCATGCTCATGACTTACCGCCTCAGATGGGAGGGTGCTGGCCAGATAACAATAAAAATCAAAAATTACTATCGCATCAAATCGACATCGGGTATGGGCTCGGCGAAAAAGAAACAACCTACCAATCAAGCAAAGCTGATAACCCCTCCAGAATTGCATTAAAGAGGGTTTTGAAACATCGTGATCAAATTAAAAAGGTTAATCCTTTAGATGATGAATTATTTGATCAACCCTTAAGAGCAGCTCTTAGCAAAATGATTTATAAGCAAGATTTCACTCCAACCAAAGGAAGTGCGATGGGGCTAAGATATTTGAAAGATAGAGTGTCAGTCCCAAGAGACATGCCCCTACTTGCTGCAAGAGCGTTTAGGAAAGCATTAGAAGAGACTGCTCAAATTGATGGGCCTACTCAGGGACCATCAATTCCAATTAAAAACCGTTTCGATCAAAATCCTATTAATTTTTCAAGGCAAAGTCAATAAGGATGTCCAACTTAATCAAAGCTTGCTTCGGGAATCTATCTGCAATAAATCTCTTATTTTCTGTACCTGACTAGCCAATTGAGGATCACTAGATAACTTCTTCTCGATCTGTTCGATAGCATACATCACAGTCGTATGATCTTTTCCCCCAAAAGCATCGCCTATTCGAGGCAAGCTAAGATTAGTTCCTTGACGCATTAGATACATACCTACCTGTCTTGCTTGACTAACAGGCCTACGTCTACTTGCACTCTTCATCTCATCTGAAGTTACCTGAAAAACCTCAGAAACTTTCTCTAATACTTGTCTAGGGGTAACTTCAACCCCCTGGCCATTCGGGTCTAACATTGGAGCTATGGACTCAACTGTCATAGGAAGCCCGGTAATAGAAGCAAAGGCAATGGCCCTAGTTAGGGCTCCTTCTAACTCACGAATATTTGAGGTGAATCGTCCGGCGATGAAATGGATTAGATCTCGAGGTAGCCCAACTCTTTCTTGCTCAGCCTTCTTCTGTAAGATAGCCATTCTAGTTTCCAAATCAGGAGCTTGGATGTCCGCAATCAATCCCATTGAGAATCTAGACATCAAACGTTCCTGAAGACGAGGTATCTGACTAGGCGGACGATCGCTAGCAAGAACAATTTGACTACCTGCATCATGCAAAGCATTAAAAGTATGAAAAAATTCTTCCTGGGTATACTCTTTACCTTCAAGGAACTGAATATCATCTACAAGTATTAAATCTGCAGCTCTGTATTTATCTCGAAAAGATTGCATGCGGTCTTGCCTAATAGCAAGAATCAAATCATTCGTAAAAGTTTCGGTTGAAACATAAGAGACTTTCGCAGCAGGATCAATCTCCATTCGGTAATGGCCTATTGCCTGCATTAAATGGGTTTTACCAAGCCCTACTCCGCCACATATAAACAAAGGGTTAAATTCACGTCCTGGGGACTCTGCTACAGCCATCGCAGCGGCATGGGCCATACGACTATTAGGGCCAACAACAAATCTATTGAAAACATACCTCAAGTTCAGTAATGGGCTTGATTTCTTAGAAAGATTCAAAGATTCATTACCTAATCTCTTTACAGGAGAATCAGAAGGAGCAGTAGAGGAACTTTTCGAACTAGAAGAAGTAGAAGAAGAATCAGAGACTTCTGATTCTTCTTTTACTTTTACATTTACAGTTACAGGTTCTCCAAAAATCTCTTCAGCTGTTTCTTGAATTGTTTGTGAGTAATTATTTCTCAACCAAGCACTGGAAAAACTATTAGGCGCAATTAAAGTGAGCTCACCATTTTCGAAGCTACTGAATTGAGTTGGGCGTATCCATGTTTCATATGAAGGCTTGCTTAAATTCTTCTTTAACGAACTCTGTACTTTTCCCCATGACTCTTCACGCATTAGTCCAGATTCTCCTAATTAGAGGCTGAATCTAAACGTGGTTATCAAATTAGGCATTGAAAAATCAGAAAACCAGGTTTTTCTTGACACAAATAATGTCCTTAAGACAAGAGCTAGCAAAGGAATGAGAACAAACGAGACAAGAAGACCTGTTAAAGAAGCTTATTAAAGCGATGCAGGATGCAACCAAAAATACTCTAAGTAACCTAAATAATCACAAAACCAATCACAGTTTTTGCGACAGGTCCACGTCCAAACAGCCAATCTCTAAAAAAGATCAAGTAAAACTATGTCATGAGCAAGCCTCTACTAATCTTAATGACTCGTTGGCCAGCACCAACTAGATGCAAAAAACGTCTTTCTCAAGATATAGGTGCATCTAGAGCTGCTGCAATACAAAGAAAGTTAATTTTGCACACAATAGCTGTAGCAAAAAGTCTTCGGGAGAAGGGCTACCTTGAAATACGATTGGCTGTAGAAGGAATTGGGAGTAAAAAAATTTCACGGTGGGCACGCTCTTATGGAATAACCCAGGTCGAGTATCAAGGCAAAGGAAGCCTTGGAGTAAAAATGAAGCGACAGCTCGTTTTAGCTCAACGAAAAAGAAACTTAAGCACGAAAAACAATAGAGAAATTATTTTTATAGGAACAGATGTTCCAGATCTATGCAAAGATGACATTATCTCTGCCATAAGTTATCTAACTAGAAACGAAATAGTAATTGGTCCTGCAGTGGATGGGGGGTATTGGCTAATAGGCTTTTCGAAAAATATTCTCTGCCCAGTTGTTTCTTGGCCTTTTGCGGGCATAAAATGGGGTTCAAACTCGGTCTTAAAGGAGACTCTTAGGAAGGCTAAAGTAGAAAGAGTTAAATATGAATTAATACACAAAAAATCTGATATAGATAGGTTGTCAGATTTAGGATCCTGGTGCTAGTAAAGCTTAACAATAAAATGCTTAGTGTTATTATACCTACAATAAACGAAGCAGAAAGACTTCCTCTTCTATTAGCAGATATTAATTACTACCCCAATCAACTCGAGTTAATAATTAGTGATTTCGAAAGTTCAGATCTAACTGAATTAATTGCAAAAATAGGAGGTGCAAAAATAATTCATAATGAAACAAAGGGCAGGGGGCACCAACTGCACAACGGAGCCAATAAGGCATTAGGAGAATGGCTCCTATTCTTACATGCAGACTCCAGGCTAGATGCTCATTGGGGTTGGAAGGTAAATCAAATAATCAAAGAGGATTGCAACAAATCATATGCATGGTTCTTTGATTTTAAAATTGACAAAGACGGTTTCAGCTGGTTTTTACTTGAGTTAGCTGTATTTATTAGAAGTTATATTTTGCAAAGGCCTTATGGAGACCAGGGTCTTCTAATCAGCAAAAGTTTATATTTCCAGATGGGAGGCTATAAACAAATCCCTATTATGGAAGACATTGATCTAAGCATTCGCCTCAGTCAAAAAACAAAAATGAAGAGAATAGGATCAGGCATGGAAACAAGTAGTAGAAGATATTCAAGAAGCAATATAATTAAAAATGCAATCAAGAATACCAATTTAATAACCAGCTGGAAGCAAGGGGAAAATCCAACTGTATTAGTAGAAAGATATTATTCAGATCAAAAAAGTTAGCAATAACTAAAACTAATTGGCATACCAAAATGCACACCTATACCCCTTCGGCTCAAGAACCCATCCCTGACTCTTATAAAAACTTACAACTCCTGGATCAGCAAAAAGGACTACTCTTTGAATATTCATTTCTTTAAGACTTTGAAGGACATAGGCCATCAATTCTTTACCTAAACCAAAACCTTGATAAACCGGATGAATAGCAACATCCCAGACTGTTGCATGAAGAACACCATCGCCTGTACATCTGGCAAAGCCTACTAAACGAGGAAATCTTGAATCATGTTGCCATAGACCAACTTTAAGCAAGCTATTATCCAAGGCTTTTTGCACTCTCCTCATTGGTCTTCTACTCCAACCCACAGATTGCAGCAACTGTTCAAGTTCAATCAAATCAAGAGGTTTAGACTGACTAAAGACAAACTTAAACTTGTCCGACTTAGAAAGACATTCACGGGATTCTGCTCCATAGATCTCTTTAAAATCATTAAAAGGTTGACGATTATTCGTCCAACCCATGAGGTCTATTTTCCCTTGTACCACTTTTCTAATCATTGATTAGTAGCCTCTCCAATCAAAATTTGGCAAGTCCTTGTTCCTGCAACTTTGCCAACTGGGCATACAATCCCCCTTGAGAAACAAGGTCTTGATGATTCCCTTGTTCAATAAGCTTTCCTTTCTTCATTACTAAAATACGATCTGATGATTCAATTGTCGCAAGGCGGTGAGCAATAACCAAAGCTGTTCTTTTCTCAAGTAATCTATCCAAATCTCGTTGCAAGGTTGCCTCAGTAGAAGGATCCATAAATGCTGTTGCTTCATCCATTATCAAGATTTTTGGGCTACGAATAGCTACTCGAGCAACAGAGAGCAACTGTCTCTCTCCAGAAGAAATATTGCTACCTCTTTCTCTTAACGTAGTTTTTAAACCATTTGGGAACCTATTCAACAATGCTCCTAAACCTAAATTATTACATATTTGAGCCAATCGCTCATCTGTAATAGACGAATCCAATCTAAGATTATCTGCTACGTTTCCACTAAATAAAAAAGTATCTTGCAAAACTACGCCTATTTGTTTTCTTAAATCAGACAAAGGTATGTCCTTTATATCAACTCCATCAATAAGTATCCTTCCCTCTTGAGGCTCGTATAACCTACACAATAATCTTATTAATGTTGTTTTTCCAGAACCGGTTGGACCGACAAGTGCGATATGTTCTCCGGGGGAAATCCTAAAACTAAGATCACTAATAATCTGATCATCGGGTCTATAATGAAAGCTAACATTTTCAAAAACCACTTCACCAAGAGAAGATTTTTTTGAATTTTTTAAGCTTATATTTTCCTGAACTCCCTTGATATCTAATATCTCTATATCTTCTTCTAATAATTCACCAATTCTTTCAACTGCAGTCAAACCACCTTGTATTTGAGTAAATCTTTCTGCTAACTGTCGCAAAGGCTCAAAAAGTCTCTGAGAATAAAGAATAAATGCTGTCAATGTCCCCAGCCCCATAGAACCAGCTGTAACCAACCATCCACCCAAAGCAATTACTAATGCAACTACTGCCAAAGAAACCCATTCAATAAAAGCAGATATGCTGCTGTCATAGAAGATAATACTATTCACGGCATTTCGATAGGCAATACCAGTTTGATTAAAACGCCTGGCATTTACACCTTGTCTTCTAAACATCTGAACAACCTCAATGCCTTGTAGATTTTCTTGAAAATCAGCATTAAGTTCAGAGAGCTCTTCTCGAACTCGATAATTAGATCTTCTATACCTCTTCTGTAACCAAAGAATAAAAAGAGTTACTGGTACTTGTGTAGTTAAAAGTAATAATCCTAATTTCCAATCAATTAAAAGCATTGTAATTGAAATTACAATCAAAGTTACAACATCTGCCAGGACTCCAACGGCTCCACTTCCAAAGACTTCTGAAAGTGCATCCACATCACTTGTTAGCCTTGTAAGCAATTTACCTACAGGCATTGAATCGTGATACCTCAATGAGAGATTAATTGCATGAGAAAATAAATCCTTCCTGATTCGAGCAGTTAAGCTTTGACCAACTGATTGAATGTTATATGACTGAAATCCCTGGAGTGCTAGACGAATAAGTACAGAAATTAATAACAGAGTTATCAGAATTCTAATTGCATATTGCGTAGGGAGCGCACTCAGCCATGAAAAAGCAATTTCACCCTTTAAAACGCTAATAGCTTGTCCAACTAACAAAGGCTGAATCGCACCAGCAAAAGAAAGCGGAAGGAGTAAGAATAAAATTACTAATAGTCGTTTTCTGTCCTTCTGAAGGTAACGACCAAGTCGTCTGACTCGTTGTAAATCCTGAAATGCCATTTATTTATAAGCAGGAACTATCAGACTGAGATTGAATAGTATCAACAATTTGCTGAAGCTTTCCATTGTCTAATCTTAAAGAAAGTGGGTGAGCAATTAATCGAGCGGTTGAATAGAAAAGTTGATCAATCTCAACCAATCCATTTTCACGAAGTGTGCGTCCAGTAGCGACAAGGTCAACAATCGCCTCTGCAATTCCAGTTAACGGTCCAAGTTCAACTGAACCTGTCAAATGAACTAATTCAACTGGTAGATCAATTCCTTCAAAAAAACGTCTTGCACAATTAGTAAACTTACTTGCTACTCGACAGTGAGGCGGCAGTTCTACTGCACTCTTATAGCCACTTGTTGATTTTACTGCCACCGACATACGGCAGCCCCCAAAACCAAGGTCAACCAAGTTCCCAACTTGCATTTGCTTTTCTCTAAGGACATCGAAGCCTACAATTCCCAAGTGAGCCTGCCCATAAGCAACATACACAGGTACATCCCCATTCCTTACTAGAAGAGCCTTGGCTCGACCACATACGGAAGGAACCATTAAAAGACGATTAGAAGGTTCCAACACTGCTGAAAAATCTAAACCCGCTTTGGCAAATGTTGTAACAGAGTCTTTTAGTAAAGCCCCTTTTGCTAAGGCAACAGTAATCATGAGTCAATTAATCAACGTTTATTTTAACTATTCGAGCTACTTTTAAAGCTATGGAACTAGAAAAAAAAGATTTCATAATTCATCCTATCCCTGTACTAAAAGACAACATCATATGGATCTGGGTAAAAGGGAATCAAGCTGTAGTTGTGGATCCTGCAATTTCACAACCTGTTATCAGTTGGTTGGAAGAAAATGAGCTGACACTTACCTCAGTATTACAAACCCATCACCACCAAGATCATATAGGGGGAACGGAAGATCTTCTAAAAATCTGGCCATCTTCCTCAGTAATCGCTTCTAAAAGCGATCTCGATCGAATCCCCTTTCAAACTATCTCTGTCCTAGATAATGATGTTTTTGTTCTCTTAGAAGAAGAAATCAAAGTCTTAGAGGTGCCTGGGCATACAAAAAATCATGTCTCTTACTATTTAGGAGGTTCCAAAATAAGCACAATGAACCCTGTTCTTTTTTCAGGGGATACATTGTTCGGGGGTGGATGTGGTCGATTGTTCGAAGGGACTCCCAATCAAATGTTTAATTCATTAAATCGATTAAAGGCTTTACCGAGTGAAACCAAAATTTACTGTGCTCATGAATATACAGAAGACAACTTGAAATGGGCAAAGTCAATTTATCCGGATGATCCTAAAATAATCTCAAGATTAAAGAAAGTTATAAAACAAAGGTCAAAAGGCTTGCAAAGCCTACCGAGTACTATTCTAGAAGAAAGAAAAAGTAATTTATTTTTTCTTTCTAAAAGCTCCTCGGAATTTGCAAAATTACGTTTACATAAAGACAACTGGACTAATTAAGTAAGTATAAGAGATAAATTTATTTGTAATTTAATAGTTGCCCTTATGAGTTCCTTGTCAATAAAAGCAATTGAATCAGGAGCAGCGCCTTCTCCTGTTGGCCCTTACAACCAAGCGATTCTGGCAGCAGGATGGCTTTATTGCTCTGGGCAGATCGCACTTAATCCATCTACTGGGGAGATGGTTGGGGATGGAGATGTTGAAGAAGAAACTCATCAAGTTCTTAAAAATCTTTTAGCAGTACTCAAGGCGGCAGACGCTGATGCTTCAAATATTGTTCGAACTACAATTTTTTTAGCAAATTTAAATGACTTCAATAAAGTAAACAAAATTTATTCTGAGATTTTCAAAGATAAAGTTAGTCCTGCCAGAGCCTGCGTCGAGGTTTCTGCACTACCAAAAGGGGGACTTGTAGAGATTGATTGTGTCGCTTGGCTTGGTTAATAAAGTCAGAAATCAATGGATATCTTACTTTTAATTTGCATGCCGGTCACATGATTGTCTAGATTAAGTCTTGACCTGCGACAAAATATGTCCGCAGCAAAGCTGACAATTGGCGAACTAGAGGCTGGCTATCCCCTCTATTGCAAAGCACTAAGGCGTCTCCTTCAATTAGGGCGAACTCGCCAAGAAATTGAGCGAACCGTCTGTTGGAGCCATCTAGAAACACTTAATAGGTGCCTGCCAGGAAGGTATAAGGCGCCAGCATATTTAATGGCTCTTATCAAAAGAGACATTTCAGAAGGCAAGTAATATTTAACTCAATCATAGAGAAGGCCTATTAATTCTCTGTCAAACCATCTATCTCTGAAGCAAACTTGATGTCATCTTCTGACAGAGTGGCATCTTTTTCCTCACTTTCTGGCTGCAAAGTTAAATTCACGTAAGTTTTCCCAAAACTGATATCTGGAAATCTGTTACGTTTTTCAGAAAGCTCACCAAGGCGATCCAGGAAATCTCTAGTCAACTCAAAGGTTGAGAATTCGAATCTTCGTTCTAATCTTATAGGTCTAGACCTTTCATTCCATTTATGCATATTTAAAAATTGCTAGAGAAGAAGATTTACTGATGAAAAGTTTGTGTATCTCAAATCTTACCAACCCTCCATCAAAGGCGACGTTTTGCTCCACTTACCTTTAGGACAGGTTCAACTTCCGAATGAGGTCTTGCAATAATATGGGCAGCAACCAATCCGTCCCCAACCCGCTCACAGGCATCTGCACCTGCACGTACAGAAGCATTAACAGCACCAGTCTCCCCCCGTACTAAAACGGATACATAACCACCTCCAACATATTCTCTTGCTACTAGCCTAACCTCTGCTGCTTTGGTCATTGCATCAGCTGCTTCGATTGCTGGAACCATTCCACGTGTTTCTATCATTCCTAAAGCAATCCCAGTTATTGATTCTGAAGGTGAAAAATTAGAAGAATTTGGAACACCTTTTTTTGAACCTCCTCCACTCCCAGAGGTACTTTTAGAAGTCTTTGTAGGAGATACAACTTTTTTAGATACTGAAGATTCTGAAACCACATCAACTATTTGTTTAGAAGGATCATCACTTTGTGTATTTGCCTTTGCTTTTGGACGAAGGGGAGGATTAGAGGAAGTCATGTGATAAGAAAATAAAAGTAGAAAGAGTCTGTTCGTATCTCAAGGGCTATCCATCTGGAGTCCAATAATCAATAATTCCACCAATAGTTAAATCAGTTTGAATAGATGGATTTGGGCATGCAAATCTTGCTGCAGAACCACTTGCAGTAAAGACCCAGTTACCTTCACGAGCACCGACAGGATCTACAGCCACCAGATCCTTTCCTTTATTATTACGAAGAATACGTAAATGCATATGACCTAAGCCATCAACTCGTTGGGTGCAAACTAAACGGCCCATAACCTGCATAATTTCCATTATTGTTTTCCACCAGATACACCATCTGAGCCCTCTGGATTCCAATGATCAATGATTCCAACTATGGTCAAATCACTTGGATAAGACTTGCTCCCAGCTGCTTCTCTAGCAGCAGAGCTTCCAACACAAATGACCCAATCATCGGGTTTACACCCAACTGCATCTACAGCAACTTTTTTAGAACTGCCATCCAAAACAACCTGAAGATGCTTGTGCTCAAAACCAGGTATACGATTTGTGGAAACAAGTGGTTTAACCACCTTGCAAATCAACATGTCAATGTTCCTCCTGAAGGACAGGATCGAGTGAAGACCCTACAACTTCTGCAGGGAATTTTGTATCTCGATCTCGAACAGTAAGGCATGTATGCAAAAGTCCATCATCTACCAAATATCGATAACGTGAAAAGATAGCGCTATTTACTCTCTTACAATCTGACAATGCCCTTTCTCTAGCACCAGGAACTTTTCCTGAATAATCAAATCTAATAACAATGGGTATCGGTAAATCTCTAGAAACATTTAAACCCTTAAAAATCTTTATTCCTACATCTAAGTCAGGAGCACCTTCTTCAACAGTATCTAAATGAGCGAAGTAAGTAAGATTCCTTAAGTGAACTTCTTTAAATCCAATTCCTACACCTATAAAGCGTTCGGCATGTCCTGCGTCTGGATACGAACCATTGTGAAAGTGACGTACATAGTCAATTTGAGAGATATTTTTCACTATCAATTTGCGGATAAATTCAACCATTCCAGGGTTAACTTGACCAGAAGCACCTAGATTTATTCTTTCAGAGATTTTAGTCATCGCTTGATCCACAGAGAGGTGCTTTGTCTCTTCATAAATCTCAGAAGCACAAACCCAATCCTCAAGACTTACATTATTTTTAGAGTCTGGTATATGCACCCTAATTGCATCAGTATCTGTATCAAGACCAATAAGCAAAAGATCAACAGAAGCTCCGCAACAAAAGCTATTTTCAATAGATTCTTGGAAATCAAGCAAACGCTGGTACCCTGAAGCAGCTGCAAGCTTGTCATTACTACCATGAGCTGCACAACCTTGATGAGAAGGATCTAGTGAGCTGAAGTGATAAAGAACTACTTTTAAGTAACAAGTTTGTTCATTAGGTGAATTTGGGGAACTTTCTCTATAACGCTTATGCTCTGTTTTCACCCATCTATTAACAGTATTCTCAACATCAAACATCGCACCTGCATGAGATCTTCTGCGAACTGAACTAAATGGAATTCTTAATGCATAAGCAATGGAATGAGCCAAACGACCATCTGCACAAGGAGTTACATCTAACAAGTGAAATCCACATTCGTAAAGAAATGATTGAAATGATTTTGCTGACTGACTATCAGAAGAAGCATTTAAAGGGTCTGAATGGAAAAACTTTTCACTTGAATGTTCATGAGCTTTAAAAACACATGCCGCAAACAAAGCTCGCATATCTAAAGGTTGCACCCAAGCTTTTTCAAGAATATGAATAGGAAGTTCTATTCCTAATTCTGCTTTTGCAAGTAATTGAGACTTTTCAACAAAATCTTCCTCATGCTGGAGAGCAGAGATTCTCTTAAGAAAAGGGACAATACGATCAAAACTTTCCTTGGTCTCAGATTCATAACACTGAAGTTTTTTATTCTCAACTAAATCAGTTAGAGGATGAGAGCTTGTAGAACTTAATCCACTTGGCCTATTAACAGACTTTTGCTCAATTTTATTTTCCGTGGCAGAAGGAAAATGTTTTCTAGGTGCAGTCGGTCCTAGAAAAGTCTTTCTATTATTGGCCAAACGTCTATAGGCCATTAGTCAATCAACCTCTTGCTCCACCCGAGAAAGTAACCAATTGGCCTTCTCCGGTATTTCCACTTGAGCCAGTTATCAAAAGATCTGGTTTAGCTAGTTCTTCATTTCTTTTCTTATCAAATGCAGGCATCGCACTTTGACCGCCAAGTCTAGAAGGATTACGTCTTCTTGCAGATGCACCCTCAGTACCTGTAACGCTTTCACCTCTTGCCCAATCATCTCCGGTAATATTTAAACCAGCAGATTGACCTTCACCAGTAATTCTTGATATTGGACGCGCAGATGATTCATTTGATTGAGGTAAATCAACTTTAGATTGCTCTTGAGAAGTTGCTATTAAAGGTTTTTTATTGCCAAACCTAAATTGCTCCGTGCCAGTAACCTTATTAGGAGCCATGTCAAAAGGACCAGTTATATTGGTAGATTTTTCATAACTAGTGCCTGTTACAGCTGAAACAGGTTCACGATCTGCTTGAGCAGATTTTGCAGGGGATGTAACTGTAAATCTATTACCAAAGCTTGATGATCCAGCGTCTTGATAATCACTACTTCCAGCAGGAGCAGTTGCTCCACAAGCTTGAACAAGTTGATCTGCTCCAACATATGGAGTTCCAGTAAGAGTCTCACAAGCTCCTTTATCTGCTCCAGTCATTACACCACCAACGCCTGGCTGCAGTCCTGTCATAGGAGCCGCAGGGGTGCCAATTCTTCTAGGCGTTCTATGTTGGATTTCATCAAGTGCACGACTTTCACAAAGTTGAGCAGCTTCTTCCAATCCTGTGTAAGGAGTTCCAGTAACTGATTTGCAAGTTCCAGGTTCATCTCCAGTAACCAAAGATGATCTACCTGTCATTGTTCCGCTCACTGACTGGGCTTTATTAGTCAAGCTTAATCCAACCTTTTGAGCTTCTGGCGAAGGGGTACCTCCACAAAAGGAGTCATATTGTTGAAACCCTACATATTCATCTCCAGTGACATTCTTGCAGCTACCAGCTTCATCTCCAGTGACACTAGAAGCTCTTCCTACTCCGGTACCTGTTACAGCTGTGCCATTGAGTGTATTAAAAACACCTACTTTTCTTGCTGGTCTTCCATCTGGCAAAGGATCAGCTCCCAGATATTGATCGCCAGTAAGATTCTTGTTAGAACCAGCTTCATCTCCAGTGACACTGCCTGAGCGGCCGACCATAGCACCACTTACTTTTCTCCCATCTTGAGTAAGACTTTGCCCAACTTTTAATGGAGAAGGATTCACTCCTCCGCAATAAGAAGTTGATTGGTTAGCAGATATATATTCTGTACCTGTCAGATTCTTACAAGTACCAGGCTCATCTCCAGTGACTTTTTCGGAGCGACCTACTTCATTTCCAGTAACCAGATTTCCGTGTGATGTATTTGTAACGGCAACTTTAGGAGGTTGAGATGATGGAGAGGGTGGAGCCTGACAGAAAGTATTAATTGTATCTGCACCTAAATATTGTGTACCAGTCACAGAACGACAAGTACTTGCTTCATTACCAGTGGTTTTGATAGATCTATTAGCTTGTGTACCAGTAACAATCTGTCCAGAAGAAGTTTCACTAACTCCGACTTTCCAATGAGCATCAGCAGCTAGTGCTGACTCCTTTGATCCATTCTTATTTGGACCACAAGGTCTCGTTCCACAAGAACGCTTTTTACCTGTAGCACCACTTTTACTTCTAAGTTCTCTAACACGCTGAGATATTTCACGACTGGATAAATCAGGATTACCTTGACGAGCTACTGCAGCAGGAGTTGTTGGTTGAACAGAAGCAGATTTGCCATGTTTAGACAATGCTTCTCTTCTTGCTAGAACAAGCGCTCTACTAGGATTTTCTATTGCTCTTCGTTTAGGAGTAGAATTGCGACGAGGCGTAGCTTTAGAAATATTAAGCGACAAATTACTAGAATTTTCAGATGCTGACTGACGTGCTTTTTCTTGTGCGCAAGGTTCACAGCAAGCTTCAACTTGAGTATCGGCTGAAACTACTTTCGAAGATTCTTTGGAAGCATTTTTCGCAACATCTACTCTTGTTCTGTCTTGACTTTTATCTGCTGTCTTACCACGCTGAGAGAGAGCTTCACGACGAGCAAGAACCAACTCTCTACTAGGATTACTTATTGGCCTAGGATTCCTTATTTTGGAATGACTGTTTGTTGATGGCACAGAAATAGATGTTTGTGAATGCACTTTTTGGGCAGCACTTATCTGGTTTTCACTTGATTTAACAAAGGATTTATCAGTCCTTGTAACGCCTACATCTGATGCAGACCTAACGCGATTAGGACTTGATGAGCTTAGTCCAGAGGCCTTTTTACCTCCAGTACTAAGAGCCTTACGACGCTCAAGTGCAAGTTCTCTACTAGATTGTGATGCCATGTCCGCCCTTTGAAAACTTTGTAATTAGAGAAGATTAGATCCCCTCTTTAATAAAGAGATAGCCTCGAGGAATCGAGGCTATTTAAAATTGGTAACTGAAAAATCAGCGACCTTGAAAAACTACGAAAGCTGTACCTTGACTTTGGGTATAAGCGTCATAGCCAACCATTCGAACATGGTGATCAGGGTATGCGCGATGGCAAGCCTCAAGCTCGTTAACAACCACGTTTAGATCCTTCTCTCCGAAGAAAGGTAGTTTCCAATAAGACCAATAGGACTGCATGGAACCACTTGGATGAACATGCTCGATAACAGGGCTCCAACCCTGAGCAATGATGTAAGCAATTTGATCGTAAATTTCTTCCTGGGACATTGGAGGCAAGAAGCCGAAAGTCTCCAGGGTGGCAACTGTTTGATAGTCACCAACTGTACTCTGGAAAGGCATGTGAACCTGTGAGTGAATGAATAAAAGCCGGATTTATCGGCAAAGAGTTTTTAAGGAAAGTGATGAAGGAGACAAAGTTGTCTCCTTCTATTCACCATTACTGAACGTCAAGTTTGTCTACAGTATCAAACTCAAACTTGATCTCCTTCCAAGTTTCTAGAGCAATAGCCAACTCTGGGCTGTGCTTAGCCGCTTCCATAAGGATGTCACGACTTTCTTTTTCAATCTCTCTTCCCGCATTACGTGCTTTCACGCATGCTTCTAGAGCTACACGGTTAGCAGCTGCACCAGCGGCAGAACCCCAAGGATGTCCATGAGTACCACCACCAAATTGCAGACAAGAATCGTCACCGAAGATTGCTAGCAATGCTGGCATATGCCATACATGAATACCACCTGAAGCCACAGCGAAAACACCAGGCATTGACCCCCAGTCCTGATCGAAGAAATTACCGCGTGTACGATCTTCTGGAACGAAAGATTCGCGAAGATTGTCTATATATCCAAGGGTAGTTTGACGATCACCTTCTAACTTACCTACAACTGTTCCGGTATGAAGTTGGTCACCACCTGAAAGACGTAAGCACTTAGCTAGAACACGGAAATGAATACCATGTTTAGGATGACGGTCAATAACCGCATGCATTGCTCTATGGATATGAAGCAACATGCCATTCTTACGGCACCAGTTGGCTAATCCTGTGTTAGCAGTAAAGCCACCAGTTATGTAATCGTGCATGATGATAGGCATATCAAGTTCTTTAGCGAACTCTGCACGCTCATACATCTCTTCAGGTGTAGTAGCTGTGCAATTTAGATAGTGCCCCTTAACTTCACCAGTCTCTTGCTGAGCAAGCTTTACAGCTTCAGCAACAAACTCAAAACGCTCTCTCCAACGCTGGAAGGGTTGTGAGTTTATGTTCTCATCGTCCTTAGTAAGGTCTAATCCGCCACGTAAGCATTCATAGACAACTCGTCCATAGTTTTTACCAGACAAGCCAAGCTTTGGCTTAATGGTACAACCAAGAAGAGGACGGCCATACTTATTTAAGCGATCACGCTCTACAACAATTCCGTTAGGAGGTCCACCACATGTCTTAATAAAAGCCATAGGGAAGCGGATATCTTCTAAACGCAAATGGCGTAAAGCTTTAAATCCAAAAACATTACCGACTAAAGAAGTCAGAACGTTAGTAATAGAACCTTCTTCAAAAAGGTCTAGAGGATAAGCAATAAATGCATAAAAAGATTCCTTATCTCCAGGAACATCTTCTATTCGGTAGCAACGTCCCTTGTAAAACTCAAGGTCAGTTAGCAATTCAGACCAAACAGTTGACCAAGTACCTGTAGATGATTCTGCAGCCACAGCAGCTGCAACTTCTTCTCTTGGGACTCCTTCTTGGCCTGTGCATTTAAAACAAGCCAAAAGGTCTGTGTCTAGGGGTACATAGTCGGGAGTCCAGTAGGTGTCTCTGTACTCCTTAACCCCAGCGTCATACTTCTTACTCATGGGATAACTCCTTTAGATCGATTTATGGAAATGAAATCACGCTTTCTGTTATACAAAGCGTCTTAGAATTCAGTCCTTTTGACCAAGAAAGTTGCCGTTACCCAAAGCAGGCTCAACTTCTCTATGAGGGCGAGCAATGATGTGAGCTGCAACAAGTCCGTCACCTACACGCTCACAAGCGTCAGCGCCAGCACGAACAGCAGCATTAACTGCACCCGTTTCACCACGAACTAAAACTGTTACGTAACCACCACCAACAAATTCACGACCTATTAGGCGTACTTCAGCAGCCTTAGTCATTGCGTCAGCAGCTTCAATAGCTGGTACAAGGCCGCGTGTCTCGATCATGCCGAGTGCGATGCCCATAGTTTCGGTAGCCATATGCCTTACGAAAAATAAAGGATTGGAATGTTCATGCAGGACAATGGCCTGTTAAGCAGATCTAAGTCAAGAG
>QCPK01000003.1 GCA_003212555.1 Prochlorococcus sp. AG-436-K22
ATTGGGTTTGACCAAGTTAATACTGCTGCTTATTCAGCAAGACCTAATACCCCTTCAGCAGAATGGTCTAAACAAATACCTGAAGAAATAAAAGTAGCTCGTCTAAGAGAACTTAACTTACTTGTTGAGACAACAGCTAAGGAAAGAAATTCAAGGTATAAAAACAAAGTTGAAGAGGTTCTTGCAGAGAAAATTAACCCCAAGGATTCCAATCAACTAATGGGACGAACCAGAACAAACAGGCTAACCTTTTTCCAAAAACAAAGTGCAAGCGATTATTTATATAAGCCAGGTGATTTAGTAAAAGTAAAAATCAATCAGATTAGACCTTTTTCATTAACAGGGTTACCTATTGAATAAATATTGCTATTCACTAAAATGAATAACATCGGGTCAAGTCATGAGAGATAAGATCACTACAGTCGGGATTATTTTTGGTGGAGTCTCAGGAGAGCATAATGTTTCAATAAAATCTGCAGCAACTGTTATCAATGCATTACGAGATAACTCGAACAAGAAAAAATTTGATGTAGTTAGCATTTATATCGACTCAAAAGGAATTTGGTGGTCTAGCGATATTTCAGAAGAAATTTTAAAAGAAGGTTCTAGTTTCCTAAGCAACCAGATTGTCACATCTTCACACTCAAGAGGGTTCACTGGTTTACCAGCAGGAGCTGAAGCGGTAGATGTATGGTTTCCGGTTCTTCATGGTCCCAATGGTGAAGATGGAACAATTCAAGGACTATTCAAGCTTACGAGGAAGCCTTTTGTAGGAAGCGGTATTTTGGGATCTGCCTTAGGCATGGATAAGCTGGCGATGAAAGCAGCATTTGCTAAAGAAAACTTACCTCAAGTGACTTATTGCAAAGCTTATGCAAAAGATTTGCTAAGCAAAGAAAAAAAATCCAATTTAATTCAACAGATTGAATCTGAATTGGGGTATCCATGTTTTGTAAAACCAGCCAACCTTGGCTCATCGGTTGGGATCACTAAGGCTCAGACTCAAATAGAGTTAATAGCTGGATTGACACTTGCCGCCCAATTAGATCAACGCATAATTATTGAAAAAAGTATTAAAGCTAGAGAACTCGAATGCGCCGTGCTTGGCACAAAATATATTTCTGCATCTTGCGTTGGGGAGATAGTCTGTAACTCTGATTGGTATGACTATGACTCAAAATACTCTGAAAACTCAGCAAAAATAATAATTCCTGCTCCAATAAAAGAACATATTGCTAAAAAAGTGCGCGATTTATCTCTACTTGCATGTAAGGCAATTTCAGTTGAAGGAATTGCAAGAGTAGATTTCTTCTATCAAGAAGACAAAGATTCTATTTTAATCAATGAAATAAATACTCTTCCTGGCTTCACATCCAAGAGTATGTATCCCTTACTTTGGGCCGCATCAGGAATCAATCTTTCACAACTTGTGGCAAGGTTGGTAGAAAGCGCTAAAGAATAAATTAGTTTCGTAGAAATGGTTCTTAAATAGCCTTTGAAAAAATATGATTCATGGATTGCTTTGGTTCCCATTACTCTTAGTATTCGTACTGTTAACCTCACTAGGATGGCTTGAGAGAAGACGACAGAATCTTTATCGAATATGGGCAGAAGGCTCAGAATTAGCCAAATTAGATGGATGCGGGGCTGCTAGGGTCAAAGGAGGTTTTATCAGTTGGAGCAGCTTTGAAGCAGGCAGCTTTCAAGAAAAAGACAAGTTTGAGATTAAATCCTTAGAACTAATTGAACTAATGGCTCTCAGTTCCGGAGAAGCACCTCTAACAAATGAGTCTCAAGGCCAATGTCGTTTACGATTGATTGGCTGTGGGGAAGAGCTAGACGTTCCATTTTCAGATGCTGAAAGAGCTCGTGAGTGGATGAATCAACTGATGAGGAAAGCACGCTGTGACCTATGAAAGGTTCCAAATTGAAAAAGCCTTCAAATAATCCCTCTGTATTTAAAATTGCACAAATCTGGAGAATCATTTGTTTTATATCAATGTCCACAAGTCTCGGTGTATTCCTTGTGTCTAAAGGATGGGAGGCAATTGATAAGGAGCAAATCTATATAAAGGGTGCCATGAATACGCCAAGAGAAGAAATCCTTGGCGCAATGAAACTTAATTTACCCAAGGCGATATTAGAAATAAATCCAAAACAAATTGAAGAAAACATAAATAGAGATCTATCAGTTCAGGCAGTTTCAGTAAATAGAAGGCTTACACCTTTAAGTATTGAAGTAAAGATTGTTGAGAGAATACCAAAAGCATTCGCCTTAAGAAGAGGCAAAAATGGCCAAGAAAAAGGAATGATTGATGAAAAAGGATATTGGATTCCCATCTTCAAATCTTCACAGAACAAGGCTCATTCACTTGAACTAATTGTCGACGGTTGGTCACAACAGAATCAAAAATTGATCTCAATCATTTTGAGAAATGAACAGAAACTTGGGAGCCAGTTAAAACGAATCATCTTCAAACCTAATGGGAACATTGTCCTACAAACTGAAGATTTTTTATTTATATATCTAGGAAACAACCCTGCTGTTCTAAAACAGCAGATCAAGTCAATAAAACAACTCTCGAAGTCTCTTCCGCATGAATTAATTCAAAGCTCATCGACCATTCTTGACTTGAAAAACCACTTAAAACCAAAATTGTTCCTCCCTAAGGAAATAGATATATCAAAATAAATTCCGCCAAAGGAAAAGAATATTGACTCCTGCATTTGGCAAAAGTCAGTGAATTCTGATTTATTTCCTTAAAGAAAAGAAGAGACTTTCTTGAAAAAGCAAATATGATCTATAACAAGTTCATAAAGTAGCAAAAATCATTATTTAAATCTTCAATATGGGTATGGGAAACAATTCAAACTCTCCTTCAAGGAACGAAGGCATTCAACCAAGCCAGAACGCCCGAATTGAAGTAATCGGCGTTGGAGGAGGTGGCAGCAATGCTGTAAATCGAATGATTCTTAGCGATCTCCAAGGAGTTTCCTACAGAGTTCTTAATACAGATGCTCAAGCCTTATTACAATCTTCTGCTGAGAACAGAGTTCAACTTGGACAAACTCTAACGAGAGGTTTAGGTGCAGGAGGAAATCCTAATATTGGAGAGAAAGCTGCTGAAGAATCAAGAGCAGACCTTCAGCAGGCATTAGAAGGATCAGATTTAGTATTTATAGCTGCAGGAATGGGAGGTGGGACAGGGACAGGAGCTGCACCAGTAGTTGCGGAAGTAGCTAAACAAAGTGGTGCCTTGACAGTAGCAATAGTTACAAAGCCCTTTGGGTTTGAGGGTAGAAGAAGAATGCGTCAAGCCGATGAAGGTATAGCAAAGCTATCTGAAAGTGTAGACACACTAATTGTCATACCAAATGATCGACTTAAAGAAGCAATTGCTGGCGCACCACTTCAAGAAGCTTTTAAAAACGCTGATGACGTTTTAAGAATGGGAGTAAAAGGTATAACTGACATAATCACTTGTCCAGGTCTTGTTAATGTTGATTTTGCTGATGTTCGTTCTGTAATGACTGAAGCAGGTACTTCATTATTAGGCATAGGTATTGGCTCTGGTCGTTCCAGAGCAGCAGAAGCAGCTCAAACAGCCATAAGTAGCCCTTTGTTAGAAGCTGGCCGCATAAATGGAGCAAAAGGATGCGTGGTTAACATTACAGGAGGGAAAGACATGACCTTAGAGGACATGACTTCTGCCTCTGAAGTTATTTATGATGTAGTTGATCCAGAAGCAAATATTATTGTAGGAGCTGTTGTCGACGAAGCTCTTGAAGGAGAAGTTCAAGTTACTGTAATAGCAACAGGTTTCGAGGGTAATCAACCATATAGGAATCAAAAACCAGGCGCACAATTATCTTCTCAATCACTTTATCGACAAGCAAAAAACAAAGAAGCTGGAGCTAGTATTCCTGAGTTTTTAAGACTTAGGCAACTAAAGCGTGATCCTGAGAACTAATTCTCATCGTTTGATTTAGGTGACCCGGAATCTACGCCTGCTTCGAGCATCCCTTTTGGCTGCTACCTTCCGGTCCTGACCAGATTTAGGCGTCGAGGCCGCATAGGTCCGAGTCTCCTAAAGTCTAGCAATTCAAATCTCTTAGCCAACAAGCTAAATGCTTCCTAAGGAATTAATTCAATTTAAAGAGCAGGGACGTCACATCACAATCCTTACCGCGTGGGACAGTCTTTCATCTGCAATTGTTGAGGCTGCAGGGGCAGACGTAGTCCTTGTAGGAGACTCACTGGCAATGTTTGTTCATGGGCATAGCACTACATTGCCTGTCACATTGCAACAAATGCTCCATCACACTCAAGCAGTAGGGAGGGGTTTCTCTAACTCTAAACAAAAACAACCTCTAGTTGTATGCGACCTGCCTTTCCTAAGCTACCAATGCGGGGAAGACAAAGCTGTAGAGGCAGCAGGGAGTCTTCTAAAAGAATCTTGTGCGGCGGCTGTCAAGATTGAAGGAGCAGAACCTGAAGTAATAACAGTAATTGAAAGATTAATTCGCATGGGGATCCCGGTTATGGGACATCTTGGGCTAACACCACAATCAGTACATAATCTTGGCTACCAGAAGCAAGCAGAAACTGAAATAGAACAAGAAAAGCTAATTAGCCAAGCACTTCAACTAGAAAAGGTTGGATGTTTTGCTTTAGTCCTAGAACATATTCCTTCAAAAGTTGCAGGCAGTTTAAGCCAGATCTTGAAAATCCCAGTAATAGGTATTGGTGCAGGTGATCAATGTGATGGACAAGTTCGAGTAACTGCAGACTTGCTTGGGCTAACTGACAAGCAGCCCCCTTTTGCACAGCCATTAATCCACACAAGGGAACTTTGCATAAAAGCCCTTAAAGAATGGGTTAATCATAAGAACAGCCGTTCAAAGACTCCCACCACTCCAACATCTGGACAAGTATCTGATTACTGATTTCCATTCCCTCTGGATCAGTCAAGTAAAACCTCCAACCTTTCTGCTTAATCCATCGTTTTCCTAAAGGATATTCCCAGCACTTTTTCAATGCATTTGTATTTGTTTCTAACTGATCATGAGTCCAACCCAAACCTCTAGAAAGCTCCTGAAGATTCACACCCTCTCTACGGCGTAATCCAACAATTAAAAGATCTTCAACAGGTATAGATTGGCTTTGATTTGTTGAGTGAAGTAAGCCTAGTTTTGCAGTTCTTTCTTCCTTCTCAAGCCATTCTTTATATAATTTTCTAGTTCTTGGACGTGAGAACCTATTGCCCGAAGGGCAGGCTGTAGCACCTTGTCCAAAGCCCCACCAACTGGCTCCACTCCAATAAACTCTATTGTGACGAGATGCGTGCCCTGGCAAAGCATAATTAGAAATTTCATAACGGGAAAAGCCTGCTCCTTTTAGGATTAGACTAGTAATCTTCGAAATATCAAAAGAAACCTCATCATTCGGCAAAGATAATTCGCCTCTATTAATTTTCCAAGCAAAAACAGTCCCTTTTTCTATAGTCAAGTCATATATAGACAAATGAGGGGGCGCAATAGAAATCGCTTTTAATAATTGTCTCTTCCATGAAATTAAATTTTGTCCGGGTAAATTTTTTATAAGGTCAAGACTCCAACTAGTAAGTCTACCTCTTTTAAAATTATCTTGAATCCAATCACATGCTTCTAAAAGATCTATAGAAGAATGGCTTCTGCCTAATTCTCTTAAGACATTATTATCAAAACTTTGTGCACCTAAACTTAAGCGATTAATTCCAGCATCTAAAAAACCTTCGAGTGAGCGCTGATCAAAACTTGCAGGATCCACTTCTAGTGTAATTTCTGCTCCATATTGAAATCCAAAATGAGACCGTAAATGGTCTAATAAATTGGCCACTTGAGAAGCACTTAACAGCGATGGTGTTCCACCACCTATGTAAATAGTTGCCAATGGAATTCCTTTTGAGGACAAAGAAATATCTCTATAGAGAAGGTCTAAATATGACTTAATTGAATTGCTCCCTGGGCCATACTCCCCTCTAGCACTGTCTCCTAAAGGCACAACAGGAAAGTCACAATAAAAACATCGTCTATAACAAAAAGGAATATGCAAATAAGCACTTTGAGGGTAATTCACAAGTTGACTTATAAATCAATACACAAAGGTATCCATCTACCACTAAAGCAATAGATTAAATAAGAACAATGCTCCATAAATTAAAGAGAAGGTCCCAAAATTAATGCCATGCTGGAGATCCTAATACTGATTTTATTTTGTGTTGCTGGAGGTGCTAGTGGTTGGATTGGAGTGAACTTATTTCCCCCAAACATATTAGAAAAATTCGAATCGCCAAATGAAGCAAAAATATTTGCAACAGTAGTGAGTAGTTTTATAGCTTTACTCATCGGAGTTTTCTTTCAGCAATTAAGAAAAAAGCTAACTCAACAAAATAGAACCACCCCTACTGATCTTCTAGTCAGTAGATCAGTAGGTTTAATACTAGGTTTGCTTGTAGCAAACCTAGTATTAGCGCCTATACTTCTGATTCCTCTTCCAAAAGAAATATTTCTTGCCAAACCAATTTCGGCAGTAATTAGTAATGTGTTCTTTGGTCTTCTTGGGTACAATCTTGCCGAAATCCATGGGAGAACATTTCTTCGGCTTTTAAATCCAAATAGTACAGAAGCCTTACTTGTAGCGGAAGGCGTCCTTACTCCTGCATGCGCAAAAATCTTGGACACAAGTGTAATTATTGATGGTCGCATTAAAGATCTTCTTATTTTCGGGTTAATTGAAGGGAAAATAATAGTCGCAGAAACAGTTATAGAAGAACTACAAAAATTAGCTGATTCAAGTAATAATGATAAGAGGGCAAAAGGAAGAAGAGGTTTAAAGATACTTACCGCTTTACGTGAAAGTTTAAAAAAAAGGCTTGTTATAAACAGCACGAAATATCAAGGTCCTGGAACAGATGAAAAGCTTCTAAAACTCACTGCTGATACTGGTGGAATGCTAATCACTGCTGACTATAATCTTGCCCAAGTTGGACAAGTAAAAGAATTAAAGGTATTAAATTTAAGTGAATTAGTAATAGCGCTTAGACCAGAAGTACAACCAGGCGAGAAATTATTATTAAAAATAGTTAGAGAAGGAAAAGAGAACAGTCAAGGAGTTGGTTATTTAGACGATGGGACTATGGTTGTGGTAGAGGGTGCAAAGAATTCATTAGGTCAAAGACTCGATGTAATTATCACAGGTGCATTGCAGACTTCGACAGGAAGAATGGTTTTTGGAAAACTTGAGAAAAATCCTCCTACCAACAAATCTGACAATAAGAATGTCTCTTCTAACTAGATATCTCGCTAAGATTTAGGCCTGGACATTTTTGGTCAATATGACGGTTTCTGCTCCTTACTACGGCGATTCAGCCGTAATGCGCACTCCACCTCCAGATTTACCATCATTATTACTTAAGGAAAGGATTGTCTATCTTGGGCTTCCTTTGTTTTCTGACGATGATGCCAAAAGACAACTAGGGATGGATGTTACCGAGCTGATTATTGCTCAACTATTATTCCTAGAATTTGATAATCCTGAGAAACCAATTTACTTCTATATAAATTCCACAGGAACAAGCTGGCATACAGGAGATGCAATAGGTTTTGAAACTGAAGCCTTTGCTATTTGTGACACAATCAGCTACATCAAACCACCTATTCATACTATTTGCATAGGCCAAGCTATGGGGACTGCTGCAGTAATACTCTCTGCTGGCTCCAAAGGTCATAGGGCTGCGCTACCTCATTCCTCAATAGTTCTTCATCAACCAAGGAGTGGTGCTAGTGGGCAAGCAACAGATATCCAAATACGTGCCAAAGAAGTAATTCACAATAAACAAGCCATGCTGAAAATTCTTTCTGCGAACACTGGTAAAAGCGTAGACCAGCTATCAAAGGATTCTGACAGAATGAGTTACTTGAACCCACATGAAGCTGTTGAATATGGCCTAATTGACAGAGTCCTGAAAAGCCGAAAAGATCTACCAGCCACTGAAACTACAAGCTAATTTACTTGTCATTCATTCTTTTAACTCACCTTATTTCTAATCAATCATGCCAATAGGTACTCCAAGTGTCCCATATAGACTTCCTGGCAGTCAATTTGAACGCTGGGTAGACATTTATACAAGGCTAGGTGCTGAAAGAATCTTATTTCTTGGACAAGAAGTAACTGATGGAGTTGCAAATAGTCTAGTTGCTCAAATGCTATACCTAGATTCAGAAGACAGTACTAAGCCTATTTATTTGTACATCAATAGTCCTGGAGGATCCGTCACTGCTGGCTTAGCTATATATGACACTATGAAATATGTCAAAAGTGACGTTGTAACTATTTGTGTTGGTCTTGCAGCTTCAATGGGAGCATTTCTTTTATCAGCAGGTACTAAAAATAAACGTCTTGCCTTACCCCACAGTCGAATTATGATTCACCAGCCTCTTGGCGGGACTTCTCAAAGACAAGCTAGTGACATTGAAATTGAAGCGAAAGAAATTCTAAGAATCAAAGAAATGCTTAACCGAGCAATGTCTGAAATGACAGGACAACCATTTGAAAAAATTGAAAAAGATACTGATAGAGATTATTTCCTAAGTGCAGAAGAGGCAAAGCAATATGGTCTTATTGACAGGGTTATTTCTCATCCCAACGAGGCCGACAACTAAAAAATCAGTTCCAAGGGAAATTTGAAGAGCTTTTCATAAGGTTCAACACAAAACCTACCTAATTTTAAAAAAGTCCTTTTAGCAAAGCTTTCTTATTTATAATTTATGCTTTGTAAGCTTGGCCCTAAGAAAGCCCTGAACAACATCCGGATGGCTCAACTTTTTTACGACTCAGACGCAGACCTCAATCTTCTTAAAAACAAGACAGTTGCGATTATTGGTTATGGCTCTCAAGGCCATGCTCATGCTTTGAACCTTAAAGACAGCGGAATTGACGTTGTTGTAGGACTACATGAAGAGAGTCGATCTGCAAGCAAGGCTATTGCTGATGGATTAGAAGTCTTAAGCGTTTCAGAGGCATCTGCCAAAGCAGACTGGATAATGGTCTTAGTCCCAGATGAATTTCAGAAAGATATCTATAGCAAAGAAATATCTAGTCATCTTAAACCTGGCAAAATTCTTAGCTTTGCTCATGGTTTCAACATTCGATTTGGCTTAATAGAGCCTCCAGCCTTTGTTGATGTCGTAATGATTGCACCTAAAGGCCCAGGTCATACTGTGCGTTGGGAGTTTCAAAATGGTCAAGGAGTACCAGCACTTTTTGCAATAGAACAAGATGCTTCCGGCAAAGCACGTGACCTTGCGATGGCATACGCTAAGGGGATTGGAGGGACCAGAGCAGGAATACTTGAAACCAATTTCAAAGAAGAAACTGAGACAGATCTATTCGGAGAACAGGCTGTACTTTGCGGAGGACTTTCTGCACTTGTAAAAGCTGGCTTTGAAACTCTTGTCGAAGCCGGTTATCAGCCTGAGTTGGCTTACTTCGAATGTCTTCATGAAGTCAAGCTAATCGTAGATCTGATGGTCAAAGGTGGTCTGACAGCAATGAGAGATTCAATCTCCAATACAGCTGAATATGGTGATTACGTAAGTGGTCCAAGGTTGATTACATCAGAAACCAAAAAGGAAATGAAGCAGATCTTGTCTGATATACAAGATGGAACTTTTGCTAAAAACTTTGTTGATGAATGTGAAGCAGGAAAACCTGAGATGAAAAGGATTCGTTCTAAAGATGCCTCATTAGAAATAGAAAAAGTTGGGAAAGGACTTAGAGCAATGTTTAGCTGGCTTAAAACAGACTGAAACTATATTTTTCGCTAATTATTGCAGCAACATTAGTCGATCTAGTGGTTGGGGACCCCAGATTTCTCCCTCATCCAGTAGAAGCTATTGGACAATTAATTCAATTTCTCCGAAGAAAGATTGAATTTTTTGCTGGTGAGAACACTTTTTCTCTAAGACTTGGAGGTACATTTATTACAATCTTTGTTATTAGTTTAAGTTGTGGAAGTGGTTGGATAATAGAACAATTCTTTTTTAAAGGACATTATTTATCAATACCAAATCAGATAAGATATATTATTTTAGTTTTAGCTTTAGCAAGCACTCTTGCAGCAAGAAGTCTTTCTCAAGGTGTTAAAAATGTACTTACCTCATTAAATGATAATCTCACTTATAAAAATCTTGCCTTTGCAAGGAAAGAATTAAGTCATATTGTTGGAAGAGATGTTGAGAATCTCAGCAAAGAAGAAATACTTCGAGCAACTGCTGAATCTGCAAGTGAGAATGCTATTGATGGAATTTTCGCGCCTTTATTTTGGATGATCATTGGTACATTCTTATGGAGCAATTCGTCAACTTTGCCTGGTCCCCTAGCAATGGCATGGCTCTTTAAAGCAAGTAGCACTATTGATTCAATGCTAGGTTATAAGATTGGAAAACTTAGATGGTTAGGAGAGTCAGGGGCCAAACTTGATGATGTTCTTACTTTTATTCCATGTAGGTTAGTGCTTCTTACTCTGCCTTTAATAAGTAAAAACTGGATTAAAGCTCCTTCAATAATAAGATCAGCCTGGGAAGACGGAGTGAAAGATATTTCTCCAAACTCTGGACTTTCAGAAGCAATATTTGCCTATTGTGTTGATATTAGGATGGGAGGCATAAACAAATACAAAAGTCAATACATTTCAAAACCAATATTAGCTATAAAAGCACCTCCAGCAAGCAAAGAAAGTATAAAAAAAATTCTAAGATTATACCCAAGATTAGAGATATTTTGGATCTCCATAATGATTTTAATTCACATGATAATTCAATAAGCTCCTCTATCTCTGGGAAAGATCAGGACACCAAAAGTTCTTAAAATTATCTTTAAATCAATAAGAAAGCTTCTCTTCCTTACGTAAAGCACGTCAAGAATAACTCTTCTTTTATAAGTTAAATTATTACGTCCACTAACTTGCCATAAGCCTGTAATACCAGGTCGAACAGATGCAACTTCCTTCATATGAGCACCATAACGTTTCAACTCATCTTGAACAATAGGTCTAGGACCTACAATGCTCATATGTCCCCTGAGGACATTAAAGAATTGCGGAAGCTCATCTAAACTCGATAACCTTAGGAATCTACCAAAAGGAGTAATTCTAGGATCATTACGCAATTTAAAATCTTTCTCAAACTCTGTTTTTAAAGATAGATCTCTTTCAAGAAGTTTTTCTAGCATACTATCTGCCTCTGAATGCATAGTACGAAATTTAATACACCCAAAATAAATATAGTTACGTCCTACTCTTTGTTGAAGATAGAAAACTGGCCCTTGAGAACTTAGTTTAACAAGAACAGCTATTAAAAGGAAGAAAGGTGCTCCACATATCAGAACAAAAGCAGAAAAAATAATATCTCCTGCTCTCTTTATAGTTCTATCGTAGAGATTTTGATTCTTAAGTAATTCCTCAGTTGCAAGTTGGTCTGGAAATAAAGGTAGGTCAATATAGGCTTCTTTCTTAAAATCTGTCTTCTTATTACTTTCCTGGGGGGACTTGCTTTTCATTAAATGTTTAACTCACACATGTTCTTACCAATCAGACTCTAGTCAAAAATAGTCATTTTTTAAATACCATAGGGTCGCTTGATGCAATATCTAACTTATTTAAATGCATTTGCCAAGCTTCCATTAAAACTAACTCAAAATGTCTAGAAAAAGATTTAAGGCTGAATTTTTGAGCCCATTTGTTTAATGATTCAGAACTTATTTTTTTCCATAATTCATTCTCTTCAAACCAAATTACGGCCTCCAACAGCGACTTAACTTTCTGATCTCTAAAAAGAACACCTGTAGCTGAATCTATTCCCTTAGTAGCACATTTAACCGTATCCAAAAGTCCGCCTTGACCAAGAGCAATAATGGGAGCCCCTGCCGCCATTGCTTCTACAGGGGCTATTCCAAAATCCTCAACTCCAGCATAGACATAAGCTCGACATTCCTGCATCAGTTTCTCAACCATATGCTTTTCTTGATATCCCAAAAGTCTGATAGTTGGACCCGCAATCCGCTCTAGGTGGCTACGCTCAGGTCCATCTCCAACAACTATTAAAGGGAGTCCCAAGGCATTAAATGCCCTAATAACTAGATCAACTTTCTTATTAGGGACAAGGCGACAAAGGCATAAGTAATAATCACTTCTTTCTTCACTATATTTAAATCGATCAACATCAACTGGAGGATGAACAACTATTGATTGTCTTCCCCAATATTTCGAAATCCTTCTTGCTGTAAATCTAGAATTCGCCAATAAACAATCCACTCTTGCAGCACTATGTTGATCCCACTGTCTCAGCTGATGTAATTGCCAACGAATAAGTGGCCCAAGTCCAGATCTACTTAAAGTAGATCTGGCTAAATATATATTCATTTGATCCCAAGCATATCTCACAGGAGTGTGTATATAACTAAGGTGCAATTGATCTGGTGAAGTAAGAACTCCCTTTGCCACAAGATGGCTACTACTAATAACCAAGGGATAAGCACTTAAATCAAGTTGTTCAATTGCATATGGGAGCAATGGCAGAAAACTTTGAACATGACTAATCCCAAAGGGCAATCCTTGAATGAAACTTGTTTTAACGGATCTACCAAACAACCAACTCTTTCTATTTAAGCTTTCACCATCTACTAGTGCAGAAAGTTCTGCAGAACTGCCTAAAGATGAGATAAGGCCATCAATAATTCTTACAACTTGTTCCGCACCACCTAAAGAGCTAGGAGAAAACCATTCATGAACTAATGCTATTTTTTTAGGGATTTGATTCATAACTAAAAACAAGAATGTGAATAATCTCCAAGAGCTGATTTTGCAAGAAGGAATTCTTCTTCTTGCAAAATCAGCTCAAGTCTTTTTTAAAAGCTAAAAGGAGTAAAGTTAGTTGAATAACTACTAAGAACATAAAGAAATAAAAGCCCAAAGAAAGCAGATACAGAAGTCAAGTACATTACATAGCCTTTTTTTCTAGGCAACTTAATATAGGACAATAGCATTATTCCTAATGCTATTAATCCACTAATTATTAGCAATATTTCTGATGATTCGTCTAATCTAAAGTTAATTATGAAGTTAGATTTAAAAAATAAAAAAGGCTGCATATCAAATTTACCATTAACATGTCTATATAATAAAAAACTAGAATAAAGTGTTGAAGCTAGCATACTATTTATAAGCAAAAAGGATACTGGCTTTGTAAGCCTATTCATTGTTCTGTTAAAGCTAAAAACTAAAATAGCGATTAACAACGAAAATGATAGTGGTAGTAGAGGTATAAGAAATGAGGAGTTGATGATTTTAGACATTGCATGCTTTGCTTATCTCTCTTGACACTAACCTGATCAAGAGTAACTCAATAGTAATTAAGAATAAAACAAAACAATTGCAAGATAGATTTTTTAGAAAAATATTGGCTTAGCTATGGCTTCCCTTCGGAAATTGAGAAAGATCAGTCCTTAGGATTAATCTATATAGGTATAGGGTAAAGAAGAAGTCACTTTTAAAAATATTTAAAGAGGTGTCAAATCACTGAAATTTAATTCTTTTGCGAAATAAGATAGGAAAAGAAGTTTTATAAGAAGTGAATAAATACTATCTATTGATCTTTCTAATTGTAGCGGCATTTTCAATCTTAAGCTTTAGGCTCTACATGAGAGAAAAACATAATTACTTGGGTCAGGTCAAAAAACTGGTCAAGAAAAGAAAAAAGAAATTGCTGAAAAGTAAAAAAAACAATAGGATTCATAGACATCATTCCTAGTAGATACAAATGGTTGAAAATCAAGAAAGCGTAGAGGAGTTCAAGTCAAGCGAGTCAAGCATCCAAGTACCAGACTATGCTAATGCTAAGTGGTTAGACAACGAAGATAAAGCTGTAGAGAACGTTTTTGGATTTAACAAAAATGCAGAATTAGTAAATTCAAGGGCAGCTATGGTTGGATTCCTAATGCTTGTATTAACGGAATTAGTTTTTGGTGGAAAGCCCGTGACCCTTGCAATTTTTGGCATCAACTAATTGATCAAAGGAGAACATTTTTTCTTTTCAGGTACTATAGAGAATTATTTTCTGACTATTAGCATGAATAAGAAATTCTCGATAGGTTTCATTTATGTTTCTATCTGTATCCTGATCTGGGGAACCATCGGATCTTTTGTTGATTACCCACTTTTAGAAAAAGAAATTTATGAGCCTGGGTCATTGGGGCAATTAATCACTTTTCTAGCAGTCGGCTTACTTACTCTTTTAATTGCAGTAGTTTTATTTAGAAGAATTCCTAAACGCTTTATTGAATAAAGGTACGCCTTCAATATTTATATCTTTTTACTACTTCCGCAGGTTGATTGCCCCTCTCAGCATCAAAGAGCAACCACTGTCTAGTTTCAGTATCATGATCGCATCCTAAATTAGGCTTATCAATTTTTAAAGTTGACATATCAAAGTGGCACTGTTGATCTGCCTCAAAAGCTGATTCATATTCAGGCTTAAAATAAGCGGTAGTAAAGATTGAAATCAGGACCAAAAACAAGCAGCTTATAACTGTAAATATCTTCATAATGAATACTTAACACTGCTAATTTAATATTAGTACAATTATAAAGCATTGATCAAGAATTTATGCTTTCATTTATTTTTAAAAAGTACTTAAGAGATAAAAAATAATATCTTATAAAATGAGTAGATCTTATTTATCTATATACCCTAACCAGTTCAACTTCTACCAATATTATAAATAAAATCCTTAAACGCGGGAACATAAAAATAAAGAGCAGTTGCCAAAACAAGTAATACATTCAGTCCTATCACAAGAGCCCCCAGTAAAACACGCGTTCTCTTTGTAGGAGTTTTATATTCAAACCCACCAACCTTAATAAGCACCTCACGACCTGAAGAGCTTGAGGTGGAATTGTCAGTCGAATTTCTTTTTTTAGATTTAGAGCTCTTCAAGAAGATTTCAGTATTTTTTGATTTGCTTGAATCTTCCGGAGGTGTCTTTCCCTTTCCCATTTGGTTAATGTAGTTTTCTACTATCAGAATTAGCAGCAAAAGGTATTGAAATTCATACAGAAGGGTAAAACTCAATAATTAAATATTATCGCTAGGCCATTCAACCTTGAATTTAAATCAATGCAATTACTCACAAAAATTATGTACTTCCTTCAAAGTAGTCAGATGAGACCGATTTTTGTGTTTATTGAGAATAACCATTATTAACTTTGATTCTAAGCCAAGCAGTCGTGTTTGGCATGAGTAATTTTCTTGAGAAGCACTCATTAATTGAAATTCCTCAATTCCCTCTATTGCATTTAAGCAGGTCTGTCTTTCTCTAGAGTTGAAACATTCTTTAGACAAAGAAAGCAATAATTGAAAATCACCAGCTTGAACATGAGAGAAAAGCAACTGCATTAAACAAAGTAAAGCAGCAGAGATAAAAGAAAAGTCTGAGCTAAAAAACTTCTTTGAATTATCCTTAATCAATTTGCAGCTCATAGAGCAAATATAACAATATTATCCTTTTACATTATTAAATACATTTAACAACTTGCTTTTGTTATTTTTTAATTCGGATAGCAACTCCAATAAAGATAAATCTGAATTTTGACTAACAAGGTTAAGGCCTGCTGCTAATTTCCCGATTACTTGTGAAGGGTTAAGACCTTGAGATTGATAGAAAGATAATGAATCATCATGATTTCTCTTTGAAAGCTTTATTCCTAATGGATTTAACAAAATAGGAACGTAGCGATAAGACACAGGCTTCTGGCCTAAAGCATCAAAGATTGCATTTTGGGAGTACATCTCTCCAACTAAATCATCTCCTCTTACTACTTCATTTATCCCTAGCATCAATTCATCTACAACAGTCGCCAAAGCATAGGAAACGATACCATCTGATCTTCTCAAAATTATATCTCCGCAAAGAGAGGCAAAGTTGGTTCCAACCTTTAGTCTCAAGCTAGACCCATTGCCAATTTCATCAGGGAAAGGTTGATTCAGTTTTCTACATTTCCCTGAATAGATTAAAGGCCTATTAGAAGACAGCCTTTCTTTTTGAAGCATCTTCCTACTACATGAGCAGGGATATAGCACTTTCCTGTTTCTAAGAGCAGCAATTACATCTTCATAGATATGGTTTCTTTTGCTCTGAAAGATAATTGGTTCGTCCCAATTTAGGCCTAACCAAAGCAAGTCATTTTTAATCTTTTCGACGGAGCCTGATTTATTTCTTGGTGTGTCAAGATCATCTATTCGTAAAATAAATTGGCCCGAAAAAACTCTGGCTCTTAACCAAGCGATTAAGGCCGTTCTTAGATTACCAAGGTGAAGATCACCTGAGGGGGTAGGTGCAAAACGCCCTCTATAGCCATCTTTGCTAAGGTGCTCTCCATACTCAAAAGATTGAATAAGTTTTTCAGGAAAAGCTGGAAGGTATTTCATTAAAAATTAGGGGCTCAGAAAAACTGAGTCCCTAAAAAGATTATGAATTAAAAGGAACTAATTCCTTAATGACTAATTACTTGCCGCTCTGAACGCGATCCTTGAAAAGCTTACCGGCTGTAAAAGCAGGGACTCGTTTCGCTGGAATAGCAATTTTTTCACCAGTTTTTGGGTTGAGTCCCTGACGTGCTGAACGGTCACGAGGTTCAAAAGAACCAAACCCAAGTATGGAGACTTTCTTATCATCCACAACTGAGTCAACAATTGTTTCTATGGCAGCATCGACAACAAGTGCCACGTCTGTCTTAGTTAGCTCTGTACGAGCTGCAACCAAATTAACTAAATCTGCTTTGTTCATTGGAAAAGTGTGTTGTAGCAGAGAGTGAATGAAAAAAGACTTTGAAAAAGCCAATCAAACAAACACTCGATCCCGCTAATCGTATGGAGCTAAAGCAATTCAGGCAATAGAAAAGTAAGTTGGTGCAAAGCTTTATACCCAAAACTTAAGGATCATTCACTATTCTTCACTAGGCTTCCAAGCAATCCACGGCAGAAGCTTTTCATCACCCAGAAGATAAAGCTTTTGCCCAGAAGCTAGTAGGGGATAGTGTTCTCGGGGAAGCCAATTACGCAATTTTAACAAACTTTCCTGGTACATAGTCCAATGAAAAGTGCTTCGAGTGCGTATTGGAGCAATTTGATGATTTGAGCCTGGTGTTAACAAACGTCCACAGAACAGAACATTCCAAGGGGGTGGCACATGTAAAACGCAACTGCCAGGTGTTGGACCAGGGGTCCAAAGGATCCTAGCTCCTGAAGAAAGGGTGAGCTCTTCTGAAAAAACCACTAAATTCTCAACATGAGGCAACAAGTACGCCTCTTGTTCCTGAACAATCAAAGGCCAACCAAGCTTTCTATTTAGGATAGAGGCGTCATGATGTGAATCTCGATTGGTCAAGACAACTTTTGGGCAAATCCCTCCTGAAAGCTCCCTCAAGTCATTAATAACTTCTTCCGTGGGTTTGGGACAATCAATTAAAATAGGTTCATTTTCAAGCCTTAAGAACCAAGAACACATAAGTAATGAGCCCTTCTCAGATGGGAATACCCAAAGCCAGTCCCTAACCTTCTTCACGGAAATACTCAAGTTCACTGAAAAATAGAAGAATGAAGTTGCTAAAAACGACTATTGCATTAGCTTTGAAAGAATGCTCATTGTAAAAGAATAAAAATCATCAGTGCGAAAAATCAACATTGGCACTGCTTACCCTCTTGGGAGTTCAGTAACTGAGAGAGGTGTTAATTTCTCAGTTACTGCGCCTGCTGCGACTGAATTGGAGCTTTTATTATTTGAAGACGAAAATGATATTAACCCTAGTGAAACAATCAAATTTAGCCATGAAAACAAATCTGGAGATTTCTGGCATATTGAAATTGAAGGGTTAAAGATAGGTTGTCTTTACGCATATAGAATTAAGAATCATGGAGAAGATATAGGTCAGAACAGCTCTAAATGCAAAAAAATATTATTAGACCCATGTACAAGGGCAATTGTAGGTTGGGACATTTTCAAAAGGAATTCATCCAACAGTAAAAATGCCTATCTAAAAGCTGTTGTTACAGAAAGAAAGAGTTTCAACTTTCACGATCACCCTCGTCCGAGACATAGATGGAATAAAACAATTATTTATGAGCTTCATGTAGGCGGATTTACGAAAAATCCAGCTTCAGGTTTAAGTGATAAAAAAAAAGGAACATTTGTTGGCCTTATTGAAAAAATACCTTATCTAAAAGATCTCGGCATAACAGCAATTGAATTGCTTCCTATCTTCACATTTGATCCATCAGACTCACCCTTCGGCCTGAAAAACTACTGGGGTTATAGCCCATTAAATTGGTTTACGCCGCATCATAGCTACATATCAAAAGAGACTACTCTCTCAGCAAGAGATCAGTTCAGAAAACTTGTTGAAGCCTGTCATGACAATGACATAGAATTAATTTTAGATGTTGTTTTCAACCACACAACTGAGGGGGATCATAATGGGCCCATTATCAGTTGGAAAGGTTTTGGAGAATCTGTCTACTACCACAAAAATGAGCAGGGTGAATTCTTAGATGTAACTGGATGTGGCAATACAATTGCAGCAAATAATCCATTAGTAAGACAATTAATACTGGAATCCATGAGGTGTTGGTCCTACGAACTTGGCGTTGATGGATTTCGTTTTGACTTAGGAGTTGCATTAAGCAGGGGCAAAGATTTAGCACCTCTTGATTCACCACCAATTTTCGAAGAAATTGAATCAGATCCTTTATTAAGTGAACTAAAGCTGATAAGTGAGCCTTGGGACTGCGGTGGACTTTATAGGCTATCTGATTTCCCAGCCAAAAGAATAAGTACTTGGAATGGACACTTTAGAGATGATCTGCGACGTTTCTGGAAAGGAGATAAAAATAGTACATGGCCTTTAAAAGATAGACTTTTAGGAAGTCCTCTTATTTACAAAGACAATAAAAACTCTGTTGCAAAATCTATTAATTTTATAACTTCACATGATGGCTTTACATTAATTGACCTCCTAAGTTTTAATAAAAAGCATAACCTTTCTAATGGAGAAAATAATCGCGATGGTGAAAATTATAATAACAGTTGGAACCATGGCGTAGAAGGTCCTAGTACAAAAGAGAGTTTAAATAATATTAGGAAAAGGCAGCAAAGAAATCTATTATCAAGCCTACTACTTTCGCCAGGCATTCCAATGCTTTTGATGGGTGATGAAGTAGGCAGAAGTCAAGGTGGAAATAACAACTCTTGGTGTCAAGATACATCTCTTGGATGGATGATCTGGGACGTCGATGATTGTGATAACGAGTTAAAAAACTTCTTAAAGAAAATTATACGCATTAGGAAAGATTTATCAGGTTTATTTAGTCCAGAGACAACGCCAGTTTCTGAGCCTTCCCTACCTTATAATTCCCAAGAATTATGGATTCAATGGCATGGTGTAAAAGTGAATTCCCCAGATTGGAGCAGTTGGTCACATACAATTAGCTATAGCATTAACCAAGGCAGAAAAGGCTCTGTAATATGGCTTGGATTAAATGGATATGATCAATCAATGCAATTCGAATTACCTGAATCAACATCAAGCTGGATGAAAATAATTGACACTTCTTTAATAAAAGAAAAAGAAATTGGACCGAAACATATTTCTAATCAAGATGAAATACAAATAGAAAGTAGAAGTCTTGTTTTAATCGTTTCAAAAGACTTCTACCAACATTCCACAGCCTAAAATGAATCACTAAGCGGGCGGCGGGAATCGAACCCGCATCATCAGCTTGGAAGGCTGAGGTTTTACCACTAAACTACGCCCGCGCTAAGCACTAAAGATAACCAGTTCAATCATAGGATCTGAAGTTTGTCTTAGCACTACTACATTATTACCTCGTGCAACCCAATTTAACGAGACAATCTAAAAGCAAGGCCTTAAGTAATGCTGGACGAAGAAGGTTGATGCTTGCTTATGGCTTAGGTGATGCTGGGACTGGCCTTGCTGCTTCTCAGCTAGGGTTCTATTTATTTGCCTTTTTCACTAGTGCAGCAGGCTTGCCTGCCTTTATAGCAGGGTCTTTACTAATGGTAATAAAAATTTGGGACGCAATAAACGATCCTCTTATTGGATGGCTAAGTGATCATACAAAATCAAAGTGGGGGCCTAGGCTTCCCTGGATGATGGTAGGTTCTGTTCCACTTGGGATTAGTCTTGCAGCTATTTGGTGGGTTCCATCTGGAGGAACATCTGAAAAAGTTCTTTATTACGTAGGGATAGCCCTTCTACTGATGACTGCTTATACAAGTGTAAACCTTCCATTTGCAGCCCTAGCAACTGAGATAACAGAAGAAACCTCTATTAGGACTCGATTAAATGCAGCTAGGTTTACAGGTTCAATACTAGCCTCATTGAGTGGTCTTATAGTTGCAGCTTGGCTTTTGTCTTCAGGTAAAAATGGTTTTGTTCAAATGGGTCGAATTACTGGGCTAGTAGCAACTTTTGCGACTTTAGTTTCGTGCTGGGGTTTGGCTCCATTTGCTAAGAAAGCAAGAAAACCAAGACTTCATGCAGAACCTCTTAATCTCCAAATAAAAAGAATATTTAATAACAATCGTTTTATTAAAATAATCTGTCTTTATTTAATGCTTTGGTGTTCCCTTCAATTAATGCAGACTGTCTCACTAATTTATTTAGAGCAAGTCATAAATGTGCCAAATCAAATTTCAAAGTGGATTCCAATACCTTTTCAAATCAATGCTCTTATTGGTCTCCAATATTGGAGTTTTTATTCAAATAGGCATGGAAGAATAAAGGCACTTTCAAAAGGGGTTCTTATATGGATTATCGCCTGTATAATCTTAACTTTTTTCCCTCCCTTAAAGGCAGGAATAAGTATAGATAGCTTATTAAATTTTAGTAGCTTAGAGTCATTAAAAATAGCTTTACTTATAACAATTATTATGCTCCTAGGGTTTGGAGCATCAACCGCTTATCTAATCCCTTGGTCATTGCTTCCAGATGCTATAGATGCTGATCCAGACAAGCCAGCAGGAATATACACAGCATGGATGGTTTTAGTGCAAAAAATAGGTATTGGTCTCAGTGTCCAATTACTTGGTCTTCTACTAAGTTTTGCTGGTTATAAGTCATCAAGCAATTGCATAGATCTTGTTAACTGCTCAGAACAGTCAGCAAGTGCATTAACAACTATTCGTATATGCATGGGAATAATCCCTTCATTATTAACTGCTTTAGGCTTAATGATAATGAAAAACTGGGTTGGGCTTAAACCTAACAATCTGATCAAAACTACATGAAGACTCCTCGCTGGATCAAAAGACTTGGTAGTAGCTTAATTATAGGTGGGCAAGCTGTCACTGCTGCTGCAAAGGGACACTTCAATGCTTCAGACCTAACTGATCAGCTGATGGAAGCAGGTCCAGCAAGTTTCCTTATTGTTCTGATTACAGGGGTCTCAGCGGGGACTGTCTTCAATATCCAGGTCGCAGCAGAATTAAGCAAACAAGGGCTTGGCTCGGAAGTAGGAGGTCTGCTTGCAATCGGATTAGCAAGAGAAATTGCACCACTGCTAACTGCAACCCTTCTTACAGGGAAAGTAGCAACAGCATATGCAGCACAACTTGGCACCATGAAAGTTACTGAGCAAATTGATGCAATAACAATGTTAAAGACTGATCCTGTGGAATACCTTGTAGTCCCTAGACTAATAGCAATGATTGTAATGGCACCTTTGCAGTGCTTACTCTTTTTTTCCGTAGCCTTATGGAGTGGTCAAGTTAGCAGTACTGCTTTCTACAGTATTCCTCCAAATATTTTTTGGAATTCTGTTAAAAGCTGGATTGCCATAAGCGACCTACCTTTCATGCTTATTAAGGCTGTTGTATTTGGTCTCCAAATTGCAGTAATAGCATGTGGCTGGGGACTTACTACTAGAGGTGGAGCAAAAGAAGTGGGCACGAGCACTACTGGTGCTGTAGTAATGACACTCCTCACTGTCTCCCTTATGGATGTTGTTTTAACTAAAGTTTTATTTGGCTAATTACTATGAGTTCTTCATCAAGCAAAGACACCTCTGACGAGGTAATATTAAAACCAATGTATAGATTGCCTATACTAATCATATTAACTGGCCTGGTTATTTTATTAATACCTACAACCAAATGGATTGCTCTAACTATAAGTATATTTGGCGTATTTCTACTAATTCAGTCATTAACTCTTAAGTTAAAATTCACATCAAAGGATCTAATTGTTTTACAATTAGGCAAAGAGATAAGGTGTTTTCCATATGAACAATGGCTCGCTTGGAGAATCTTCTTTCCTAAATTACCCGGAATACTTTACTTTAGAGAAACAGCAAGCCCTCACTTATTACCAATTCTATTTGACGAAGAAATGCTTGAAAGCCAGTTAAGGGAACGTGTTGGCTCTCTCGAAATAAGAAACGAATAAATTTAAGTTTTAGCAATCTTACCTTTTTACTGAAATTCAAATAATGACTGAAGCTGATCTCTCCAAGAACCATGAATCCCAAGCAGACCCAAATAATCAAGACTCAAAAGCCGTAAAAGACGAAGATAATAAAGTGGCGACTTTGTTATCTCAACAAGACAACAAAGTTACTAATCAGAGTTCCAATATAGATCCATCTAACGAGATCTTGCGACTTGCTTTAAAAGATCTACAAGAAAAACGGTATCGCTTAGAGCAAGACATAGAAACGCTAGAGAAGAGGAAGCAAGCTGTAGAGCAAGAGATTTCAGCAACTTTCTCAGGACAATCAGATTCTATTGCAAGACGAGTTAAAGGTTTTCAAGAATATTTAGCTGGTGCCCTTCAGGATTTAAGCAACTCAGTAGAACAACTTGACCTAATAGCAAAACCGGTAATAGTCACGCCCTCTCCTCTTGATCAAACTAAAACCAAAGAAGCCGAAGAAGAAAAAAAAGAAGAACTAATTGTTTCTAGTTCGGCAATAGCAGATACATTTAAACCCGACAAGGACTTAATTCTTCAACTGCTCGGTCAATACTTACAAGGTCCAGATTACTATGCAGATCCATGGAAATTTAGAAGGAGTTTAGAACCTCAAGATGCAGAAATTTTGGAAGATTGGTTTTTTAATATGGGAGGGAGAGGGGCCCAACCTAGTAGAGGGAATAGGCCACGAAATGTTCTCATATCAGCCGCATTAATTGCAATCCTGGGTGAATTGTATGGAGACCGATTTCAGGCACTTGTACTAGCCAGCCAACCAGAACGATTAGGAGAATGGCGACGAGGTCTTCAAGATGCTTTAGGACTAAATAGAGAAGACTTTGGACCTAACAGCGGGGTTGTACTTTTTGAAAGATCAGAGCCGCTGATTGAAAGAGCAGATCGCTTAGAAGCAGCAAATGAAGTGCCCTTAATTCTTATAGATGCTTCAGAACAAAGCATTGAAATACCTATCCTTCAATTCCCTATATGGCTTACGTTTGCAGCAACTCCTGATGAACTTTATATTGAAGAAGAATTGATTTAATGAGGCAAAGACAATTACTATAAAACTTCTTTTATTGTTCATTAGTTATTTTCTTGGATCTATTCCAAGTGGATATCTTGCTGGGAAATGGATATCTGGAATAGACCTTAGAGAGAAAGGTTCTGGATCTACTGGTGCGACAAATGTCTTAAGGTATGTTGGCAAGATCCCTGCCTTAATTGTTTTCTTATTAGATGTTGGCAAAGGCACGGCGGCGATAATCTTATCTAAAGTATTTCTCTTAGATCAGAACTGGCAAGTAATTGCAGGTCTTGCTGCTATAACAGGGCATATCTGGCCAATTTGGTTAAAAGGTAAAGGAGGGAAAGCTGTAGCTACTGGACTTGGAATATTTCTAGGAATCTCATGGAAAGTTGGGCTTGGATCTTTAGGGATATTTCTTATTATTTTAAGTATTTGGAAAATAGTTTCTTTATCGAGTATTTGTGCTGCAATCAGTCTCCCAATAATAATGGCTTTTGCTTTAGGAGATAACTTATCTATTTCTTATTTACTAATTAGTCTAATTGCAATGACACTTGTTCTATGGAGACATCGAACAAATTTCATGAGATTAATTAATGGAGAAGAGCCAAAGATAGGCAATAGAAATTAGTTATTGAGAATCTCAGAACATATTCGCCTAAAAACCTTGTCAGGGTCACTTGCTCTAGTTATTTCTCTTCCTATTACTATTTTTGATGATCCCGCATTTAAAGCTTTATATGGAGTCATGACTCTTACTTGGTCATCTAAGTTCACACCTAAAGACCGTATTCCTGGTGTGATTAATTGAAAAGGTTCTGGGAAAGAATTACGTAGTTGATTTACTTCCATTGGGGAGCAAACACATCCTCCAATACCTGCTTCAAAAGCTAGTTGCGCTAAAGAACTAACTCTTTCACTTAATGTTTGATTAATAGAGAGTTCTTGAACAAACCCTTCTTGATCCCAGCTAGTCAAAACTGTAACTGCAAGAAGAGTCGGAGGATGAAGTCCTGCATCTTTTGCACCTTTAATCGCTGATTGATTTGATTCTCGCAATCCTTTAATACCAGCGGAGGCATGGACAGTGATCAATTCCGCGCCTGTTTGTGCTGCTCGATAGCAAGCTTTTGCCATTGTGATAGGAATATCATGAAACTTAAGATCCAAAAAAACCTTTTTATCTAAGTTCCTTAATTTATAAATAACTTCAGGTCCCAAAAGAGTAAAAAGTTCCAGTCCTACTTTGACCCAGACTAAATCTGGGAGTCTGTCAAGAAGGCAGAGCATCTCAACCTCACTCATCTGATCAAGAGCAAGAATTAGTTTTTCTTCAGGCTTAAATGAAAAGATCATTGAATCAATCAACTAATGGAAAATTACTTAGATAATCTTCGGAAAATCTTTTTCCCTAATTGCAATACCTTTCCAACAAGCTCTTTATTCTCTGAAAATTGAAAATTTGGATCAATGATTTTTTCTCCATTTAAGCGAACTCCCCCACCTTGTATTTTTCTTCTTGCATCACTACTGCTAGGACATAATCCCAAAGAACTCAACAAATAAAAGGCTTTAACTGGGAATTTAATTTTTGCAAGAGAAAGTTCAGGGACAGCCTCGGCTTTATTTTGAACACCTGCGACAAGACTTGATGAATCTGCTTGAGCAATCTCCGCTAAAGACAAGCCATGAAATTTTGCTGTAACAGTCAAAGCCATAAACTTCTGAAGTTCTCTAGGGTTATCGCTAAGAGTGCTTAAATCACAATCAGTTAGCAAAGTCAGGTAATTAAGAATTTGAGTGTCTGGAACTTTTTCTAATTTTGAATACATTGAAAGAGCATCTTCAGAGAGGCCAACAGTATTACCTATACTTTTACTCATTTTCTGAATACCATCTAACCCAACAAGAATCGGAAGCAATAATCCAAATTGAGGGTTTTGATCAAAATGACGCTGCATATCTCTTCCCATCGCTACATTAAATTTTTGATCTACTCCTCCAAGCTCAATATCTGCCTCAACCGCAACAGAATCATAGCCTTGAAATAATGGATATAAAAACTCATGCAAAGCTATAGATGTGCCAGAGGAGTAACGATTAGCGAATTCTTCTTTGGCAAGCATTTGACCAACAGTTGACTTACTTAAAAGATTAATAATTTTTGCCATATCAAAATCTTCCAGCCATTCACTATTTTTTCTAATTTCAAGTCGCCCTTTAGTCTCAAAATCTAAGAGGGAAATATCCTTTGACTTGCCATAGCCCAATTGTTCAAGATATGTCTTTGCATTAGCCTCAACCTCTCCAGAAGATAATTGAACACGTGTTTTATTTTTTCCAGTTGGGTCACCAATTCTGGCTGTAAAATCACCGATAATCAATACAGCTGTATGTCCTGCATCTTGAAAGGCTCTTAACTTTCGAAAAATGATGCTATGACCCAAATGAATATCAGAGCCAGTTGGATCAATCCCAAGCTTCACCCTAAGTGGCCTATTAAGACTAGAAGCCTCAGAAAGTTTCAACGCTAGATTCTGATTTGGATCTAGGCTTGAATCTCCAGCCAATGGAAATAAGTCTTCTATCCCTCGTGAAAGCCAATCTGGCAAAGAAGAAAATAGATCAGACATAAGAATCTTCTCGAACCAAATGAGCTGTTATAGATAAAAACACTATTTAAGATTGAGATGCATCAAGTTCAGATCTCATTCTATCTAAGGTTAAATTCATCTGATCAAACATTTGATCTGGAGTCATACCAAATTGACCTAATTGTGTCTTTAATTGTTCCACCGTCATCTTTGCCTGAAAATCTTCGGAAAGCTCAAACCTTTTCATAAAAACCTTATATCTCTCCATCAAAGACTCCATTTTAGAAATAAACATTTTTTTCCCTTCTCGGTCAAATTTTCCATAATCACCTCCTAACTTCATTAGGTTCTGATAATCCATAAAGAGACTCCTTGCCTCTTCCTGCACTATCTCGGATTCGAAGAATGCCATATGTCTATACCTCAGAAGTCAAGAACTTTCTAAATGAGCTTAGAATTGACATTAATAATAATTCCTCCAAGTCTGAAACGATTTAATTAAAAAATCGAATCATATTACATCCCAATTATAATTAATTTTATAAAGCTAATTCTTCTTGAAAAGTAGGGAACACCAAACCACTCATTGAAATGAACGGATCAAAAGGTCAAAAGGAATTATTTAGTCAAGAGGATTTCAACAAAAACCCAATCTCATTAAACGGCGAGCTAAGCTTTTCCAAAGATCTGATAAGAGCATGGCAACAAAGAATTCACACTTATCAAAAACCTCATTTTGCAAAAGCAGAAACTACTCCTATCCAAAAATCTATTTTTCAAACCCTAGAGATTGAACCAATCGATACAAGTCCTAGTCCCCAAGAGCTAGTTCCTTTACCACTTAATTTCTGGAGATGGCCGCAAAACCCTCACAATGGTCCAGCTATTTACCTAGTAATGGATAAACCTCAAAACTTGGATTTTCATATTCTTCTATATATAGGAGAAACTGTTGCATCTGATAAGCGCTGGAAAGGCGATCATGATTGCAAACAATATCTTCAAGCATATTCTGAAGCTTGTAATAAGGCTGACGTAAAAACCCAACTAAGTATTCGTTTTTGGAAAGATGTACCTCATGAAACTACATGCAGAAGAAATTTAGAAAAACAACTTATTCAAAAATGGCTCCCAGCATTTAATAAAGAAAGCAGAGGGCTTTGGAACACACCTTTTACTAACTAGGTTCCTTAAGCCAAACAGTTAGCATAATTAAAAACTAAAGAACCCATGCAAATCACAGTACATAATAAAAATCTTCGAAATTGGTCAGGATCAGTCCTTGCAATAGGGCTATTTGAAGAGAAGATTCAATTACAACTTGAGTTTTTAGATGGAATATCCGAACCTACTTCATTAGCAAAGCTTCTCGATGACAAAGATTTCTCTGGCAAAATTGGTGAGAGCATCCATATCCAAATCTTGGGAGATTCCCCAAAGAAACTGGTCTTCATAGGTCTAGGTGACCCCGAGAAGCTCCTTCTAAATGATCTTCGTGAAGGAGCTGCCCTTGCCGCTAAGGAAAGTCTGGATTCAGATGGTGCAATGGGTGTCATCTTCCCTTGGGAGCGATTTGAATCAAGCATTGCTGCAAAAGCAGTAGCTGAATCAATTCGTCTATCTTTTTTTAAGGATCAACGCTTTCAAAGTGATCCAAAACCTCGGAAACATCCATTAAAGATTGATTTAATTGGAATCTCAGAAAATATTGAAGAAACCTTTAAAAAAGTAAATTCGATTTGTGCAGGCGTAGAACTTGCTAGAGAGCTTGTAGGCGCTCCACCTAATGAATTGACTCCAGAAGGCCTTGCGAAAAAAGCAATTGAAATTGCAAAAGAGTTTAAATTAGAATGCAAAATACTTGAGAGAAAGGACTGTGAGATAGAAGGCATGGGAGCCTACTTAGCAGTTGCTAAAGGTTCTGACTTAGACCCCAAATTCATTCACCTCATCTACAAACCCTCAGGTCAAGTCTTGCGAAAGATTGCTCTCGTAGGGAAGGGGCTAACCTTTGATTCTGGTGGATATAACTTAAAAGTTGGTGCGTCTAAAATAGAAATGATGAAATACGATATGGGTGGGAGTGCTTCTGTACTTGGCGCTGCTCGTTCAATTGGAGAAATCGCACCAAAAGAAACTGAAATTCACTTTATAATTGCTTCTTGTGAAAACATGGTTAACGGATCTGCAGTTCATCCAGGAGACATAATTCAAGCTTCTAATGGCAAAACAATTGAAATAAATAACACTGACGCTGAAGGAAGATTGACACTCGCAGATGCACTTACCTATGCGTGCAAGCTTAAACCTGATGTCATAGTTGACTTAGCAACACTTACAGGAGCATGCGTGGTTGCTCTAGGTGAGGAAATTGCAGGGCTATGGGCTAACAACGATGAACTTGCAGAGGAATTAAAAGAAGCGTCAAGTTCTTGTGGAGAAAATCTTTGGAGAATGCCTCTGCAATCAACTTATAAAGAAGGTCTAAAGTCGATGCTAGCTGATATTAAAAACACTGGTCCTCGAGCAGGTGGGTCAATCACTGCTGCTCTATTCCTCAGAGAATTTGTTGAGAAAGATATCGCTTGGGCACATATTGACATTGCAGGCACATGTTGGTCAGATAAAGGTTTTGGGGCAAACCCTGCAGGAGCGACTGGATATGGGGTGCAAACCCTTGTCCACTGGGCATGCAATAAGAAAAACTAACTTGATTTCTTCTTAAGTCTTTCTTTAAGAAGCTTTAGGTAACATATTTTGTCTACAAATCGAATCTCTTCTTTCTACAAGTAAATTACTTTCAGGCTTTTCTAAGCAATGAATCTGCCAGCTGACTTTCTTAGAACAATTAAATAAGACTCTCTGAAGATCATCAGATGCATTCTTTGTAGTCAAATATGGTCCAATAAATCTTTTCGAAAAACCATCTTGAATAATTAATAAATACATTTCACCTCAACAAACTCATGAGGAATGATATTTTCAAGGAAAGGAATAAGAGAGGAAATCTCTAAGATCTTAATCACAGAACATAATTTTTTATTATTTTCTTAAGATTCAGGTGCAATTGTCATTTGGCCCATTCTCTACCCTTTCGAGCATTTTCGCCCCAAACTTCTTCCAAGCGTTTGTCTCTTTGACAATTATAACGATAAAATTTATATTTTATGCTATTTTTTTCTGCATAATCTTGATGATAATCTTCAGCTAACCAGAATGTACTTTTAGGTTTAATTTCAACTCCTATTTTGTTCAAAGGAATTGATAATTCTTGTGCAACTTTTTCTAAACTTAAATTAGCATGAGTCTTCTGTGATTCATCACTAAAATAAATCACTGGTCTGTATGAATCTCCTCTATCACAAAACTGTCCGTACGAATCATAAGGGTCTATATTTCTCCAATAGCTTTTCAATAAATCCTCATAACTTATTTCTAAAGAGTTAAAAGAAACCCTCACAGCTTCTTGATGCCCTTTATGATTCCTATAAGAAGGGTAATCAATTTCCCCTCCTGAATATCCACTTTCAACAGATATAACCCCTGGTAATTCCTCAAAATCATGTTCTAAGCACCAAAAGCATCCTCCTGCAAAAATAGCATTTTCTTCCAATGCATTTACAGAGGTACTTAGAGAGATTAAAACCAAGCAACTTATTAAAGAAGCAAAGCAAGCAATGCTAACTCTTCTTAAAAAATTCATTTTTCAACTAAATTGATGATTTCTTGAGCTGCCCTTGCAGTCACACCAGGAGCACCCAAATCACTCCTTAGTCTTTTATATCCTTCTAACATTCTTGTACGCTCAGACTCATCCTCTAACAAAGACTTAGCTAAAGCATAGATTCCATGAGCTGTAAATTCCTTTTGCACAAGTTCTGGGACTAACCTTTCATTCAGCAAAAGATTTACAGGCGATATATGGTCAACATCAAAATTAAGTAATCTCTTGGCTACAAATGCAGTAATTCTACTTACTTTATAAGCTACAATTTGAGGAACTGAGTGAAGAGCTAACTCCATATTGATTGTCCCAGACTTAGAAAGCGCAAGTTCAGCAACTTTAAATAAACTAGGTTTAAACTGATCTACATCTTTTGCAGACAGAACCTTACCAATTACGCAAGAATCTTCCATGGCTTTTTTAAGATAATTCTCGAAACTTTCCTGCCCAGCCGGCAACAGAACGAACAGAGAGGGATCTTCTTTTTGCAACAATGAAGCTGCTTTAAGAAATGTAGGCAATAAATATCTTAACTCTTGAGTCCTAGAGGCTGGAAAAACTAACAAGAATTTTCGAGAAGCATCAACTCCTAACTGTTTACATGCTTCACTTCTATCAGGTAATTTCTTTAGATTATCAATCATTGGGTGTCCAACCCATTTAACATTTCCTCCTCTAGAAGAATAGAAATCAGCTTCTTTATGAAAAATTGCCAAAATTTTATCAGTAAAGCTAATTAAATCTGTTGAGCCTCCTTCTCCTATTCTCCAAGCCCATTCTTGAGGGGCAATATAATAAATAATTGGAGTCGTTGGAAGTAACTTACGGACCTTGTTCCCAAGTCTAATATTGGGGCCCATATAATCAATCAAAACAACAGCATCTGGTGGACAATTCACTAATAAGCGATCAACTTTCTTTTGAGCTTGAAGAGTAGGTATTAAATAAGGCAATGTCTCCCAAAAGCCAATCGCTCCTATAGAAGCTGTATTTGTAATAAGTTCCGCTCCAGCTTTTTCCATACGCTGGCCACCAAGAGCAACTACTTCTAAAGATATCAAACGCCTTTGAGACTCTTGGACTAGAGCCTCAACTAAAAAGCTTCCTTGTAAATCTCCTGAGACTTCTCCAGTACTTATAAGCAAGCGCATAACTTAGTTTTTCTGTGAGTTCAAATAAGGCATAGGTCCTCTCCGCCCTTGCTTTATTGAAGCTTCAAGAAAAAGACAGAAATCTTGAGCTGCTTTAAAAAGCTTTTTCTCCTGTGCTAATTCCAAGCCTTTCTTATATATATGTCCTGATTTATAAATTAAATTCCAAGTTTCTTGTAATTGCTTGAACTCATCTGGATTCTCACTATCTAAGCCTCTTCGCCGAATTCCAACACGGTTTAATCCACGTACCCTCCCAGGATGACCTTCCACTAAGCAATAAGGTGGGACATCCCTATCTACTCTTGTCATGCCACCCACCATTGCAAGAGATCCAATATGAACAAACTGATGAATTCCTAAGGAACCTCCAATAACAGCCTTGTCCTCAATGACAACTTCTCCAGCGACCTGAACACTATTGGAAATAACTACTTCATTACCAATATCACAACCATGCGCAATATGGGTATAAGCCATCAAAAGACTGCTATTGCCAATTCGAGTCTGCTCTCCATCATTAGTTGCTCTATTTACTGTTACACACTCACGCAGAGTATTGTTATCCCCAATCACAACTTCAGTAGGAGCGCCTTTATATTTCAAGTCTTGAGGTTCAAGCCCTATGCAGGCTCCAGGGAAAATTTTATTACAAGAACCAATCTTTAGATTTCCATCCAGCACAACATTAGGACCAATAAAAGTCTTTGTTCCTATTTTTACGTCTGGGCCTATTACAGCACCAGCTCCTACAATCACGCCTTTGCCCAGTTCGGCCTTAGGATGAACAACTGCTGAAGGGTGAATTCCTACTTCTGAGTTATTATTCATCTCAGATAATAAATTAATATTTTCCATTGTTAAATTAATCCACCAAAGAGAACATCAACTCACCTGAACAGGCTAATTTCCCTTCCACTTTTGCCTCTCCTTTTACTTTTCCGAAGCGCTGCCTTTTTATACTCATTAATTCGCAATTAATGAGTAACTGATCTCCAGGAACTACTGGACGACGAAAACGCACACTATCAATACCAGCAAAAACAAACAGGCCCTTAGGTATGTCTGGCATCTGAGTAACAATTAAACCTCCAACCTGAGCCATTGCCTCAACAATTAAAACACCTGGCATTAGTGGTCTCCCAGGGAAATGGCCTTGAAAATGAGGCTCATTGATAGTCACATTTTTAATAGCAGTTGCGCTTTTTCCCGCCTCATAATCAATAACACGGTCAACCAATGCAAAAGGGTATCGGTGAGGCAGAAGGCCCATTATCTCCTCATTAGATAGGACACAAGGGTTTTCAGAAGAATTAGTCAAAGCAAGTTTCTGTTAAGGGACATTTCCTTTGAAAGAGTTTCTGCAAGTTCTGCATGCAGTGCATGAGAACCTCTATAAACCAAAACCTGAGCTTTAGGTAACCCAACAAGCGCCAAGTCGCCTACCAAATCCAATAGCTTATGTCGAACAGGTTCATCAGCGAATCTCAAAGGAGGATTCAACCAAGTATTACCATCGCAAACCAAGGAATTGTTTAAAGTACCTCCTTTAATTAACCCTGCATCTATTAAATGATCTATTTGATCTTTAAAACCAAAAGTTCTAGCAGGTGCAAGATGTTTTACAAAAGATCTTGGCGTTAATTCCAAAGAAAACTGCTGCCTGCCAATAGCGGGATAAGGGAAATCAATCATACCAATCAAATAACAACTTTCAGATGGTATGGCTGTTATTAGACTAGAGCCTTTATGAATCACCAAAGGCTTTTTAACAACAGGAAAATGATTTTTAGAAGTATCCAAATGAAGAATTCCCACTTCTTCTATAGCCTCAACCCATCCCATTGAGGACCCATCTAAAACCGGGATTTCATTGCCTGAAACAACAATATGAACATGAGTCAAGCCACATCCAGCAAGGGCTGCCAAAAGATGTTCAACAGTTGACAAACTGTGCTTTCCTAAAACAAGTGTTGTGCATAGTTGACTATTTACTACTTGATCTGGATTAAGACGTATAGGTGGCTCAGATCTACTCTCCCAAGATATGTAGAAGCCAACTTTTTCAAACGGTCTAAGAATTACCTCTGATTCTTGCCCGCTATGCAAACAAACACCCTTGCGAGTGACAACTCCTCCCAAGGTCCAACAATCATCATAATTTTCAGGCAACCACTCCACACTAAAACTTCCAACCAAAACCAATGTTATATCGCCAATCGCCTTCCAAGTCTTTGCTTGCAGCCTCTATTCGCAAAGGTCCAACAGGAGTATTAAAAGATAAACCCGAGCCAACAGAAAATCCAGAACCCTGTTTACCTAAAAGCTCACCTGGGTTTCCTGGAACATTCTTCTGAGAGCCAAAATCAGTACCTGCATCGACAAATACATTTGCAGAAATCATTCTCCAGACAGGGACTCGGTATTCGGCAGAAGCCTCTCCAAAACGTCTAGCAACAGCTAAGTCACAAGAGCTCCATCCTCTAATTGATTTAGAACCGCCTAAGCAAAATGCCTCATAGGGAGGTAAATCCCCCAATATTGATCCAGCTTTCAATTGAAAAGCAATGGTTTGAAAACAAGAAGAATTCTTTCCTCTCTTGGCTCTGCAATCTTTATGAAACTTCAACCAATTAAGAGGTATAAAATAAGAGTAACTAACCTTAGTTCGGTTAAATGCTGGAGAGTCCTTTCCCATAGAGATATATTGTTCAGAACCTAAACTTAAAAAACTACCCGATGTAGGATTACCTCGATTATTTAGTTTGTTATATGTCATTGCTCCTCTAACTCCAATAAGAGTATTTTCCTTTGCACAATTAAAGGCAATGCAAATAACATCATTATTTGAAGCAGAGTTATTTGAATAATTAGAACTTAATGCTCCATAAGGCCTATCTTTTGAAGAGTAATCAATAGGTTTAACTTGTTGAAAATCCATTCCCAAAAGCACGCTCCAAGGCGCCCTTTTAAAAGGATCTCCTCCATTTAGAGGTCTAGAAATAGAGAAATTTCCACCAGTCCTTTGAAGAAGTACCGAATCACCTTCATAATCAAACCAACTAGTATTTGGATTGCTGGCTTGGGCTACTGGAACAGAGCTAAAGGCTTCTGAATTTATTCCAGAATGCGCAAAATCAATGTCATAAACCTTTGAAGAAGAACTGGATCCTGGGGCCTGATAGTAATCACTTACGCCTAAAATAGTCTTCTTAGAACCTCTAAATTCCTGAGGAACATCTCTACTAATGAATACAGAAGTCCGTAAAGAAGTCCTATATTTATCTCCTCTTAACCATGGATCAGCTAAAGAAAAACTTATAAGAGCACCGTATTCACCATAAGTAAAATTTAAATCACTAGACCAAGATCTTCCAAATAAATTCTTTTCCTGCAATCCTGCTGATCCAAAAAAACCTTGCGATCCACTGTAACCAAGTCCACCGGTAAGAGAGCCTGTTCGTTGTTCTGTAATTCCTAGGACTATGCTTATCTTTCCAGGCTCGCCAGCAATTGGCTTTAAAGTAACTTTAATATCACTAAAAAGAGATAGCCCATACAATCTTTTGATATCAGATTCAAGATTTTTCCTATTAAATATTACTCCCGGCTTACTAATAAGCTCCCTATCTATAACCCATCTTTTTGTCTTCCCTCTAACTGGCTTTCCATTATCCCTAGTTGTATTTCCTTCTTCATCAAGAAAGACTACCTGAATATCTTCAATAGTTCCTTCTTGAACACGTAATCTTACTTTACCTCCAGCTGTAATCCTATTGGGTCCAGAAATTCTTGCCAAAGAATATCCCTTATCTGAGTACCAAGCCTTTAACTTATTCATACGCAATTTTAAAACATTCAGGTTTAAAGTCTTTCCGTAATCACTTTTAAAAATTTCCTGAATAACTTTTTCCGACAGAATCGAGTTAGAAGGATCAATTATAACCTCAGTAAATACAGGATTAGGTTTTACGTCTACTTTCAGTTTGACACCTAATGAAGTATCTACTGGATCAATTTCTAAACCTGAGAACCAACCAGTAGCATAAATTGAATTTAAGTCTCTCTTAACTCCCAATCTACTTACTCTGCTCCCAGGCCTAATGCTCATTGCATCATAAGCAGCATATTCTAAACGAACCTTGTCTGGATGATCTTCAAGGCCAGTAATAACAATCTCAGAGATTAGAATTAATTCATCTTCAGGACTTTCCTTTAAAGAACCATCGTAAGAATTGGAATCTGCAATTTCAAATTTATTGTCATTGAAATGGAAGTTATCAATACTCTTCCTATTGATAAATAAGCCTGCATTAGCTGTTCCTCCTATTAAAGGAATCGTGAATGCTAATAAATATGCCCCTCTGCTAAATAGTCTCATTGACTTTCTGGTAGTAAAATTCCTTTCATTCTTTTTCTAGGATAAGGCTAAAGAGATGAAATTAAATAAGTTTTTTTGAATGTTTTCTAAGAAGAAAATTCCTGTATCCGTCTAAGTACTTCACCGTACCCCTCTAAGACTCCCCCAAGATCCCTTCGGAAGCGATCTTTATCAAGAATTCGATCTTCATGATCATAAGTATTTAAATCCCATATTCTACAGCTATCAGGGCTTATTTCATCAGCAACTACAAGTTGGCCATTTTTTGTAAGGCCCATTTCTAACTTAAAATCCACTAATAAAAGGTTGAGCTTTTTAAAAAATTCCTGCAAATGTGCATTGACAGTTAAAGCAAGTGTTTTTATCTCCAACAATTTAGTAGATGAGGCCAGGCCTAATAAACTTATTCTTTCATCTGTCAAAAGTGGATCTCCCAAATCATCATCTTTGTAATACAAATCTAATAGAGGATTGCAAAGCTTTGTGCCTGGTTCTATAGGTGTTTCTTTACATAATGAACCACTCGCAACATTGCGAATAACTATTTCCAATGGGAGCACTTCTACCTTCTGAACTAACATCCAACTGTCAGCATTTATATCTAAATAGTGAGTAGGCACTCCTTTGCTTTCTAAAAACTTAAATATAGAAGCTGAAATTTGACAGTTCAAGCTCCCTTTCCCATCAAGCTGGGCGTGTTTTTTAGCATTAAAAGCAGTGGCATCATTCTTAAAGTGAACTAGAAACTCATCTGGATGATCAGTCTCAAAAACTTGCTTTGCTTTGCCTTCATAAATAAGAGAACCATGAGTTGATGCCATTAAATTCCTTTTTACCTCAACCAAACGCTAGTAAGTTAAATCCTAGAAAAACAATAAAATTGAAGGAAGCAATCACAATGTTTTTTTAGAAGAAGCACCATCTCTAAACATTACGCTAATTACATCCTAAATTTTTGCCAATACACCAAAAGTCTTATGGAAAAAGCCACATCTTCTATTTCAGAGCTCCCACAACTAAAAAAAGTTCTTGTAGTTGGAAGTGGCGGTCGCGAGAATGCTTTAGCTTGGGCCATTGCAAAATTTCAAGAAGTCGAAAAAGTCTATGTTGCGCCAGGTAATGGAGGTACCAAAGATCAACTAGGTTGTCATCGACTTGATATCCAAGAATCAAACACCGAAGAAATCATACAAACTTGTAAATCTCTTGAAATTGATTTAATAGTTATAGGTGGCGAAAAGCCTCTTGCTTCAGGGTTAGCAGATCAATTAAGAGGCGTGGGATTAGTTGTATTTGGACCTGGGAAAGAAGGTGCTCAATTGGAATCAAGTAAAAATTGGTCAAAAAATTTAATGAATGAAGCCCAAATTCCTACAGCACAATATTGGTCAGCTAGTACTGAAAAGGAGGCGCAAGATCTAGTTTCTGAAATAGATAGACCATTAGTCGTCAAAGCTGATGGACTGGCATCTGGGAAAGGAGTAATTGTATGCAGTTCTATAAAAGAAACTAGAGCAGCTATAAAAGAATCTTTTGAGGGGAAATTTGGCGAAGCAGGTGCAACATTAGTACTTGAAGAATGCATTCAAGGGCCAGAGGTATCAATTTTTGCAATAAGCGATGGAGAAACGCTCGAAATTCTTCCGCCAGCTCAAGATCACAAAAGACTTTTAGAAGGTGACAAAGGTCCTAATACAGGAGGAATGGGAGCATATGCTCCAACGACAATGTTAAGCAAGAAAGATCTTGAAAAAATCAAGGAGGAGATACTACTTCCTACCTTATATGCACTTAGGAAAAGAAATATTAATTATAGAGGCGTAATTTATGCAGGTCTAATGCTAACCAAAGATGGACCTCAAGTTATAGAGTTCAATTGCCGTTTTGGGGACCCCGAGTGCCAGGCATTAATGCCATTGATGCCCTCAGATTTTGCGAAAGTACTTCAAGCTGCAGCACTGGGATGTCTAAAAAATTCGCCAAAATTACAGACAAGTCCATTAAAGAGTGCATGTATTGTGGCAACAGCATCTGGTTATCCAGAAAACCCCAGAAAAGGGGATTTGATTTCTATTAAATTAAAGCAGTCTCAAGAGAAGCCAGTTCAATTATTCCACTCTGGCACTAAGATCAGTGCAGAAGGCACACTACTTACATCAGGTGGGAGAGTCCTCTCAATCGTTTCTCAAGGAGATAGTTATAATGAAGCTTTCGAAATTGCATACAAAGCAATCAATCAAATTAATTTCCATGGAATTAATTACCGCCAAGATATTGGCTACCAAGTCAGAAGTAAGGGTAATTAATATTAATGTCAGTTAAAGGTTTGAAGCCAAAAGATCAATCAATTTCCGAAGAAATCATTAATGATGTGAAAGAAGAAAGTAAACAAAAGAATTTCATATCTCAATGGTGGGATGAGTTTAGTTTAAGAGCAAAGTTACTTGCAATAGCTACATTAGTAGTCAGTCTATTAATGACTGGTATTACATTTTTTGCATTAAGCAGTATTCAGAAAGATGCTGGAATGAATGACACGAGATATGCAAGAGACCTTGGATTACTTCTCTCTGGAAATGTCACAGAATTAGTAGCTAAGGATCAGGAAAGGGAACTTTTTAATGTTGCTGAGAAATTCTGGCGTTCTAGCAGAAATATAAGATATATATTCTTCACAGATCCTGACGGGGTAGTCAAATTAGGAATTCCAATAAGTGCAACTCCTAATGATGCGGAAAGTGAATTACAACTAAGAAGAAAACTTCAATTACCACAAGAATTAAAAAAACGTCCTCAATTTCCATTAGTGAGGCAACATTTAACCCCACAAGGCCAAGTCACAGATGTATTTGTTGCTCTTCTCTATAAAGGTAATTATGTAGGAAACCTTGCTTTAGGAGTAACGCCTAACAAAACAGCACTAGAGAGTGCTGCTTTAACTAGAGAAATAACCATAGCCGTTTTTATATCTATCTGGATACTTGTAATTATAGGGGCTGTTTTCAATGCTCTTACTATAACAAGACCAATTAGAGCACTTGTTAGTGGTGTAAGAGACATCGCAAAAGGTGATTTTAAATCAAGAATTACTCTTCCTATGAGTGGGGAACTAGGAGAACTACTTAATGGTTTTAATAATATGGCATCTCAACTTGAAAATTATGATGCAGCAAATATTGAGGAGCTTAAAGCTGCACAAGTTAAACAACAATCTCTAATTGCCACAATGGCTGATGGTGCTATTTTGCTAGATGAAGAAGGTAAGATTGTACTAGTCAACCCCACTGCAAGAAGATTATTTCGCTGGGAAGGTCGTAATTTAGAATCCCAAAATTTAATTGATGAGTTACCAGAAATGATAGCTAATGATCTTCACCCTCATATAACATCATTACTAAATAATATTTATGACACTGACGAGTTAAGGTGTAGCACAGGTGAACCAACTCGAACCCTCCGGATAGTACTGCAGTCAGTAAGAGACTCAAGTGGTTCAATCCTTAAAGGAATAGCTATAACAGTTCAAGACTTAACAAGGGAAGTAGAGCTTAATGCTGCCCAAAGACGCTTTATAAGTAATGTTTCCCATGAATTGAGGACGCCTTTGTTTAATATAAAAAGTTATGTTGAGACTCTTTATGATCTTGACGATAAGCTTGATCACAAAGAAAAAATGGAATTCCTGGAGGTTGCTAATTCAGAGACAGATCGACTTACTAGATTAGTTAATGATGTTCTAGATTTATCGAAAATTGAAACTTCCACAAATGTAAAATTTGAAGAAATAAATATCAAGCATGCAATAGAACAAACATTAAGGAATTATAAGTTAAATGCACTTGAAAAGAAGGTTGAGATTGTTCAGGAATTAGAGGCTAATATGCAATTAATACTTGGTAATTGGGATTTAATCCTGCAAGTTATTGATAACTTAGTTGGCAATGCGCTGAAATTCAATAAGGTTAATGGGAAAATTATATTAAGGGCCTATACATGGCCAGATATATGTATAGCCTCTTGCACGAAAGAAACTAACAATGCACCTACCTGCGATATCATTTCACCATTGCCAAGAATAAGAGTTGAAGTTGCGGATACAGGATGTGGTATATCTGAAGAAGGTCAAGCAAGGATTTTTGAAAGGTTTTATAGAGTAGAGAATGCCGTTCATACAGAAGTAGGGACAGGCCTTGGTCTATCAATTGTTAGAGAAATAGTAGAGAAGCACGGGAGCAAAGTAAGGTTGGTAAGTGCGTCTGGAATTGGGACAACATTTTGGTTTGACTTACCCTTAGCCAAAAATGATGCAGATGAATTATTAATTGAATCTGAAAGAGTTCGTCGACAATGGGATCTAGAGTTGGAGAAAGAATTAACTTAAATGAATTTTTCTTTCTTAATGCTATATCTATGTTTTTTTAAATAATCCAGATATATTTTCATCTGAGCTTATGCGATGTGGTGCACCGCTAAATATCTGCTCAAAATTAGTGAATGCATCTTTAATCTCAGGTCCTTCACTAGTAATTATAAACTCTCTAATTCGTTTATCATGCCATGATCCCCTCATCTTAAAGACATTTATAGCTCTTGCCATTTCTCCCCTAATCTCTACATATTGAAGCATTAAGATTGTATCTGTAATTGTTGAGATATGAGAGTCTGTGATTGAATGACTTCCCATAAACTCTTCTGCAGTATTCGTAAAGAATCCCGCGATTTCTTCTTGTTTTGCATAACCAGTAACACCAATAACAAATTGTCTAAATGCATTCTGACTTACGCCACGAGCAAGTGCGGAGAGAGAATCTATTGCCATTCTTGATGGTTTGAATTCATTAATTTGTGTTTTAATAATCTGCAAGTGATCCTCAAGCCCTGTTGACTCTGGGTAGGCGCAAATAATCTTTAACAAGCCATCACCTTCCATTTTCTCGAAGTCAATTCCCCAGCTTGTAGCATTCCTTAAAAGCTGAGCTCTTGATTCTTCGTAGGCAAACAAAATTGCTTTCTCTTTATTGGAATATGCATCCTCTATGAATTTAGAAACAAGCATCGTCTTACCTGTTCCCGTAGCACCTGTTGCAAGAATTATTGAATCCTGGAAATAACCACCTCCACACATTTCATCAAGATCAAGAACTCCCGAACTAATTCGAATGTTCGATGACCTTTGCGTTAAGCGCATAGCACCTAAGGGGAAAACACTTACCCCTTGGGCGCCCATAGTGAAAGGGAACTCTCCTTTCATATGAGTAGTTCCACGAAGCTTTAAAACCTCTACGGTTCGTCTTCTCTTCTCTGATTCAAGAACATTTCGCAATATCACAACATTATCTGAGACAAATTCTTCGACTCCATACCTAGCTATAGGTCCATACTCATCTACTCTCTCAGTAGTCATAACAGTAGTAACACCTATTTCTTTAAGCCTTGCAATTAAGCGGAAAATTTCTCTTCTAACAACATATACGGCATCATATTGCTGAAAGACTGCTGTCATTGAATCTATTGCGACTCGCTTTGCTTTGTATTTATTTATCGCATAACTAATACGTTCAATTAATCCTGACAAATCAAAATTACCCGCAACATCCTGTCCATCAGGATCAGGAGATGCATCAAGAATGAACAATTTATCTTGATCAATTAATTCTTGAAGATCCCATCCAAAACTTGCAGCATTCCTAATGATGTCCAATGGCGACTCTTCAAAAGTTACAAAAATCCCAGGTTCATCAAAATGACAAATCCCATGATGCAAATACTGAAGAGAAAAAACAGTTTTTCCTGTTCCAGAAGTTCCGCTAACCAATGTACTTCTTGCTATTGGCAAGCCTCCCTGGCAAACATCATCAAACCCTTCTATACCTGTTGGTAATTTTTGAACCTGCATTTTTGGAATAGGGTAAAGGCTAAAGGAATGGATACCATGATGAGTCCAGGTTAAAATTTAGGGACAAATCAGACGTTGGGCTTCACTTTTAAAGTGATATTTAAGATTTGCCCCCATTGGACAACCCTTTCTCAACTTCTAAAAAGAAATCATTTTCAGTTAATTCTTCGAAAAGCAAGTCCAATCCAATCAAAACCTTTTCTCTATCTGACAGATCTCCAATTATTCGCCTAACAGGAGGAGGAAGGATTTTAGCCAATGTTGGCGTGGCTAAAATTTTATCTTCTTCAGCCAGCTGAGGACTCTTAAGGACATCAATTACTTTTAAAGCATAAACGCCCTGAAAATCTGTTTTGAGAATTTCTCTAAGTGTGTTCAACGCTCGCATGGAATTTGGAGTATTTCCAGCGACATATAACTTGAGAATATATGTTTTGCGAGGGGCCATTTTTTAAACTCCTAAAGAAAGAAATTGATTTACATATCTAAATCTTGACGGAATTAACCTCTAAGAGTGAGGATGTAATCTTGTCTTTCGATTATGTTGCAGGCCAAATCGGAAACTATAAGGAATTCAATCAATTGATATTCCTCTAGTGCCGAGCCTGTTCATGTCCATTGATTTAAATGACTCCAAAGAAAAAAACCACCCAAAAAGAACCTTCAACTAGTGGAAACTATGCAATTGTTGAAGCGTCAGGAACTCAAGTTTGGCTAGAGGCCAATCGCTACTATGATTTGGATAGAATCCATGCAGATGTAGATGAAAAAATTACTCTTGAAAAAGTTCTATTAATAAATGATGAGAAAGGGCTCTCAATAGGAAAGCCATATATCAAAGGTGCTCGCATTGAGCTTAAGGTAATGGCTCATAAGCGAGGTCCAAAGATAATCGTTTACAAGATGCGTCCTAAGAAAAAAACACGTACGAAGAATGGACATAGACAAGAGCTTACAAGAGTAATGGTTACAGCCATTACTAAAGATGGCAAAGCAAAAAATGCTACTTCTTCTTCCAAAGAAAAGCCTAAAGATAGCAATATCGAGTCAAAAGCTAGTAAAATAAAAAACACCTCTAACTAAATTCTCCAGCAAATTTAATTCTGTTAATTTTCAATGGCACATAAAAAAGGAACTGGCTCTACTAGAAACGGTAGAGACTCAAACTCTAAAAGGCTTGGAGTGAAGGCATATGGAGGAGAAGCAGTTCATGCAGGATCTATTCTTATTAGGCAACGTGGAACATCAATCTTGCCTGGAATTAATGTAGGAAAAGGAAAGGATGACACTTTATTTGCTCTTGTTGATGGAGTAGTGAACTTTGAAACTATTAAACGCAGTCTTAAAACGCGTAAGCGCATTAACGTTGCGATTCAAGGCTAAATCCAATTAACTCTTTGTTAAGTTTGAGGGTTTATAAGAACGCGCTGTTATTAAAAAAGGATGGAAAATCTCAATAAAATTTCTTTGTAGGGTTACGAAGAAATTCTCAATAATTTTTTTGTCATCAAAATGGAATGGATATTCCCCATGATTTCCCTTAAAAAAATACCAATTCAATAAAGCAACAGAATCCTTTGACAATCTTTCATGGAATATTGACAACTGTTCTGCAGGATTGGGCAAATGCTCTAGAACATCAAAGCAAATAAGTGTATCGAATTGAACACTACCTGTACTAGAAAGATCTCTATGTACAGATATCAATTCACCAACTCCTAATCGTTTTGCTCTCTCCATTAAAAATTCTCTATTTTGAGGGTTTAGGTCTACAAAATATACATGTTCAACTCCATCCATCCCTGCTGCTGCAAGAGCATGAGTACCAATACCCCCACCAAAATCCAGAACATTACCATTAGCAAACATTTTCAAAAGGCGAATTGTATCAGCTATGTATTGAGAACTTCCTAAATGCCAAGATGCAAGGTCAAAAAGGTGGGCACTACTAATTTCATTCTCATAAAAAGCTGTGATATCGCTTTCATTAAAAGACCCTGGATGTAACTTAGACATATTGTCTTGCCCCTTTGAAAGCTTTTCTTCTAATTTATGTTGATTCAAATTAAGATAGTGAGCCAAATGCTCCTTAAGATCAAACCCTGATTTTAAAAAATCTTCTATCTCTAAGTTATTCATGTTTAGTTCTGCTTAAGTATCTTTCCTTGATCAACTTATCTCTTTTCAATTAACTAAATCTAAAAATAAATATAAAGCTGAAATCAACCAGAAACTTTTCAAAATTATCTATGCTTGGATTTTTAGCTATAGACAAACCATTTGGTATAACTTCTCATGATTGCGTAAGCAGACTCAGGAAAATATATGGCATAAGAAGAATAGGTCATGGCGGCACTCTTGACCCAGCCGTAACAGGGGTTCTTCCTATTGCTATTGGCAAAGCAACTAGGTTCCTTTCATTCCTACCATCTGCAAAAAGATATGAAGGTACAATTCAACTTGGACTAAGAACAGCCACTGATGACTTGGAAGGAGAAATTCTCTCAGAAGAAAAGTGGCCCCAATTAACAAGAGATGCTATTTGTAATTATCTAAAAGCATTCAAAGGCACTCTCAAACAACGTCCTCCAAATTTCTCTAGTGTTCACATTGATGGTGAAAGAGCTCACCGAAAAGCGCGAAGAGGGGAAATTTTTGACTTACCATCTAAACAAGTCACTATTTATGACATTGAACTTTTAAAATGGGATATATCTTCAGGACAAATAGAACTAAATGTTCATTGTTCGTCTGGAACATATATTAGGGCCCTTGCCAGAGACCTTGGAAACAAAATTGGTTGCGGTGGCTGTTTAGCAAAGCTACGGCGGACAGAAGCACTGGGTTTCAATATTAATCAAGTAATACCTCTACCAAAATCTGAGGAATGCCTTAAATCAAAAAGGCCCCCACTTATAAGCCCCCTAGAAGTTCTCACTCATTTTTCCACAATAAACCTCTCCAAAGAAGAAGAATCATTTTGGAGAAAAGGCCAATCATTAAAAATTAACGAAGCTAGGTTCAAATTGAACTCAATTGAGAATAAAGAAGATATTAGAGAAGAATATATTTTAGTTCTCGATTGCGAATGCGAGCTAATGGGACTGGGCAAATGGGATGCGCAGCTATTAAAACTACAACCCAAAATAGTTTTAAATGCTGAAGGCTAGAAATTGAAAAAGTTTTAACTTTCCCTAAAAGCAGTAATTTTCACCCCTCTATAGAAATGTCGGAGAATCTTCCTAAAGCTAGCGCCTCTATCAGCCATATTTTTAGCACCCCACTGACTAAGTCCAACACCATGTCCAGATCCTGAACCTTTAACCAATAGAAAATTATTGTCTTTTATTTGAGGAAGCTGATCGATCAATATATTTTCTAGGCTTGATTCTAAAAGGAATTTTTTATCAGCTGAATTAACATCCTCTTCATAACTATAGGCTATATTCTTACTTAATTTTCTATTAATATGATGAGGCATAAGCTGAAAACCAACCAAAGTACTCTTTAAGTCCAGAAGCCTTCTCAATTCCTTTCCAGAAATAATTTTGACTCCTTTAGGGCCATAAACTTTTACCCTAGAAATTCTATCAGTATTTGTTTTCTGGATTATACGAATAGTATTGAAACCACCTAATGTTTTAAAGATCTTAGATAGCTTTTTCTGCTCAATTTTCTTCTCCCATTTATAAGAAGGACTCATCTGATCATAATCACGAACACTAATTAAATAAGGCCTAGTTTTACCCCAAACTTCATGACTAGACTCAGTTTGTCCGCCAGAGCTACTATGAAAAACAGCGTCAATTAAACGACCATTATGAAGCATTACGAGAGATCTTGTACTATTAACAGATTGCACTGTTCTATTTGTCTCAGCTTCAACGCCTAGATAAACCTGACTTGAGACACTTGAATCAACATCATAATCAGATCGTTTCTTTAACTGATGCAATGCGTATGTTCTAGCTGCTACTGCCTGAGCCTTTAATGCCTCTAGGGGCCAATCTTTTGGCATTTCACTTCCTACTACACTCTTTAAATACTTCTCGATTTTCAAATAATTAATTACATATATAATGTTATCTCTTTCAAGCAATCTTAATTCACCACCAAATCTTCTCTGCCCTAGCCAGACCCCTCTAGAGTCTCTAGTCGTAATTCTTATTTGTCTATTTTGGGGAAGGTAACGCCACTTCGAGAAATCTTTGTTAGTTGAATATTTTAACTGCCCATTTACAATATTAACTTTAAAAGATTTTATACTCTTACCATTAGAGTTGATTCCTCTTACAATAAGAGGCCTTGATTTATCGGCCCTAAAATTGATTTCTTTACCTTGAGCAACTAAGACACGGATTATTGGCTCTGAAGCAGCAAAACTTTCACCTCTTGCAAATATAAAAATGAAAGAGATTGTTGATACCAATGGCAATACAAACTTCTTCAAAAAACCAATTTGATTTCCCTATCAAGAATCTAATTTGACGTGAAGACAATTTCCAAAAAAGTCATCAGAATCAATAACATGCATAAATTTATTTAAAAGCCTAAACCTTTGCAGATTACATTTCTAGGAACAAGTTCAGGCGTGCCAACCAGAGGACGCAATGTCTCTGCTCTAGCTTTAAGACTTCCACAACGTTCAGAGTTGTGGTTATTTGACTGCGGAGAAGGAACACAGCATCAATTTCTACGCAGCGAACTAAGAACATCTCAGATTAGAAGGGTTTTTATTAGCCACATGCATGGTGATCATGTTTATGGTTTACCAGGCCTTCTAGCGAGCTTGGGACTGGCCGGAAACAGTTCAGGGATAGATCTTTACGGACCTAACCCTCTAAAAGATTTTCTAAATGGAATATTGCAGACCACATCAAGCAGGATTTCATATCCTTTGAAGATCAATTCAATCGAAAGGCTTGCACACGAAAACAAAATAATTTTTGAAGATAAGGACTTTATGGTTAGAGCAACCCCGCTAATTCATAGAATTCCAGCTTTTGGCTATAGGGTTGACGAAAAAGAGAAGCCAGGTCGCTTCAATATTGAAAAAGCAAAGGCTTTGAATATTCCTCCAGGACCTATTTACTCCCAATTGCAAAACGGTGAGGCAATTAAATTAAAAGATGGAAGGGTTTTTCATGGCAATGATTTTTGTGGCCCAAAAAGACAAGGCTCAAGCTTTGTTTATTGTACAGATACAGTTTTCTCTGAGTCAGCTATCAAACTTGCAAACGGTGCAGATTTGTTAATCCATGAAGCAACTTTTGCTCATAAGGATTCCAAATTGGCTTACCAAAGGCAGCATTCAACTTCCACAATGGCAGCTCAAATTGCTTCTGAAGCCAATGTGAAACAGCTTATTCTCACGCATCTAAGCCCTAGATACGCTCCAGGTAACAGTCTCTCAGCACATAATCTTTTATCTGAAGCAAAGTCGATTTTCCCTAACACCTTGCTAGCAAAGGATTTCCTTCAAATTGATATACAAAAGCATGCAACAGTTCGTGATACCTGAGGACACTAAACCCACATCATGAAAGAATATGTTCCATCGGTTGTTTCCGAAAGTCTTTGGTGTCCTCAATGGCCTCTCTTATTTCTTCCCTGAAAAGATCACTCTCAAAATTACTGATCCTCTTACCAGTAATTATCGGTCTCACTGTGAGTCCTCTTACAGTAGACGCTTTGTATCCAAGCGACCCATCTTCAGTTGATGCGCTCGATACAAGTCTTCACGGCCAAAACCTACAGAATACTGAATATGTCAAATACGACCTTTCAGGCAGAGATCTCGGTGACGCAGACTTAAGTGGTTCATATTTCAGCGTCTCTAATCTTCAAAAAGCTGATCTTCGTGGAGCAAATATGCAAAATGTCATTGCATATGCAACAAGATTCGACAATGCTGATCTTTCAAATGCAAACTTTAGTGGTGCAGAGCTATTAAAAAGTCGTTTTGATGGAGCAGTAATTGATGGTACAAATTTCACTAATGCTGTTCTAGACTTGCCTCAAGTGAAGTCCCTATGTGATAGAGCTACTGGTCAAACTGCAGAAAGTCTAGAATGCGGAGGTCTAAACCAAAGTTACGTCCCTGCATCTAAAGAGCAAAATAAGTTCAATCCTGGTATTAGCTAATACTTCAAAGCAAATACATAAAGAAGGGGGGGCTTAAATTTAAGCCCCCCCTTCTTTATGTATTAGGTAAAGAACCTATTTAAAAGCTAAAAGTTATGGAGCTGTAATGTAATAAAAAGCTGCAGCAGCAGCGCCAATCGCAAACATTGGCACACCTACAAGCAAATGTGCAGAAGCAAACCCTTGTCCTTTAGATCGCAAAATGTAATATCCAACGCCAGCGGCCCCTGCAGCTAAAGGAATAGCGGTATGTAGAAGTGCCGCCACTGCGTGATAGTCGAAGTTCATTCTTAAATTTGAGCTTATGTGAAGAGTATCTCAGCAATCGATGTTGAGAATTACTCCAAACCTCAATGATGCTTTATTTCTTCATCTTCATTTATTTTCTAAAAAGAATCCAAAAAGCCCGAAAAGCTTTCCCAGGCTAGTTTTTGTCATAAAATCATTCAATTATATAGTCTCAAGAAAAAAGTTTCGAGCCCTACTCATAAATTAGGAGATAGGTTTGAAGGCTCTTTAGAACGCGGATGTTTGCTATACCACCACTCTTGCATGGGTGGCTGGAAACGACTTGAGAAAAAGGTCAAAATTGTATTAATAGGCTTCGATCCTGGCAGAAGAATATCAACAGAATAAGAAGGGCACCTCCTAGCAGCAATATCAGGCACGAAGCGTCTGCCGATTCTCCTCCAACTTGGTTCTTTACTCCTCCAAGCCAGCCGAGAACAAGGCCATGGGAGTTCATCTCTATCAAAAAGTCTGCAGCATGGTCCAACAACACGGTAACTAAAATGGCCTCCTTCACTTGGATGCACGCTTCCATGTTCCATTAAGTGATCTTTTTTATTCTCAGCCAATAGTTCGGAGTTCACGAGTCAAAAAAAAATTTAGATCAAAAAAACAGCCACCCATTGAGGGTGGCTGATTAAAGCTTTATTGGCAAGTATAAAAATAACTTTCTGATAGAAACAGATGGTTTCTTAGTACAACTCTTCCTCTGCATGAGTTGTAATGCTCACATCAGAAGTTGGGTAAGCGACACAAGTAAGAACAAAGCCTGCTTCAAGTTGATCATCATCCAAGAAGCTTTGATCTGATTGATCAACAGTACCTGAGGTTATTTTTCCTGCACATGTTGAGCAAGCACCCGCTCTACATGAGTACGGAAGGTCAATGCCTTGCTCTTCAGCAGCATCAAGAATGTATTGATCATCTGGAACATCAATGGTCTGATTCAAACCCTCACTTTCGCTAACGAGGGTGACTTTATAGGAAGCCATGGGATATAAAGAGGGGGGACGTTTTGGAATTGGAGGTAAAAATTATCACCTCAAGATGAACCCTTTTTACACTGTATTGGGTCAAATGTGGCTTAAAATTGTTAGAAATAACAATCAAGCAATGTAAAAGCATAGATTCATAAGCTGAGCTTATGAATCTATGCGCTTAATCGATTGTTTTGCATAGGTGAATTAACGACCAATTATCACGTTTATAGGAAGCTATAAGCTTCCAGTTCAATATAGAGAGAAAGCTTGTCATATCAATAACCTGCTCCTCTAAAAGACCGCTCAAGAGAATTTGACTTTCCTTAGAGGTCACATAATCAAAATGAGGAGAAAGTTCTTTGATAACAGGAGCCAGGATATTACAAACAAGCAAATCCACCTTGGATCCATTTAATTGGGCTTTCAAAGAATCAATAGAACCTTGAGAAACTGACAATTGATCTTGGTGAAAGTTGTTCAATCGAGCATTTTCATAAGTTGCTTTTACGGCAAGAGAGTCAAGGTCAACTGCACTAACGTTTTTCGCACCCAATTTTAAAGCGGCTAATCCTAGTATTCCACTACCACAACCAACATCAGCAATTGTTTTTCCTAAAGGAGTAGTGCGCTCCAAGGCTTCTAAGCATAAACGAGTAGTGGGATGAGAACCTGTGCCAAATGCAGTTCCTGGATCCAATTTAATGATAATTCGATTGGAATAAATCCTGGGCAGTGCAATCCAAGATGGCAAAATTAAAAAGTTTTTCCCGACTGGGTCGGGTTCCCAAAATTTTTTCCAACTCGTACTCCAATCTTCATGCAATATTTGCTTCCATTTAAAATCTAAGCATTTTTTATCAAAAGCTTTTTCTAAACTCACTAAAGATTTAACAAGCTCTTCTCGATCCTTCTCTAACCATTCATAAGAAGGTAACCAAACCATAAGAGTTTGCCTTTGTAAATTTTCTAGGGATCGATTAATTGCATAACTCTTGATACCCATATCATCCAATCTCCATGTCAAACTTTCTTCAACCTCTTTGAAGAAAGATACGTCAAGTCTCCACCAAAAGAATTTCAAAGAATCATTCACTTTAAAAGTATAAAATCGTAACTCACAAGGTAATTGCGTGAGCTTGATTAATACCCTCTACAGAAAGGATTGAAGTCAATAATTGAGACGGGATTGGATCATCAATGCTTAAAACCATTACGGCCTCACCTCGTACTATTTTTCTGCCCACCTGCATTGCAGCAATATTGACATTATGCATCCCAAGCAATGATCCTAATTTCCCAATAATTCCTGGCATATCTCTATGCCTTGTGAAAAGCATGTATCTACTTGGAGAAACATTTATAGGAAATTGATCAATGCTAGAAATACGTAATGCCCCTTCAGCTAAAACTGTTCCTGCAAGACTATGAGAACCACCATCAGTAACTGCAGTTAGTTGAAGAGACCCTCCAGGGAAATCAGGGCTTGCTTCATCTTTTACTTCGTCAATACTTATACCACGACCTTTGGCTTCTAAAGAAGCATTTACATAGTTAATCCTGTCTCCCAGGGCACTAGATAGCAACCCTTTTAAAGTAGCGACTACTAAAGGTTGAGAAGGGTGATGAGCAAATTCTCCTTGAAGACGCACTTCTATTTTCTGGATCTGTCCTCCAGAAACCTGACTAAGTAATAACCCAAGTGTTTCTGCAAGTTGCAAATGAGGTTTTAAACTATCCATTATTTCAGCAGACAGTCCTGGAATATTGACAGCACTCCTTGCAGGAAGCCCTAATAGAACATCTCTAATTTGCTCTGCAACATCAAGAGCAACATTTTCTTGGGCTTCTTCAGTAGAAGCACCTAAATGAGGGGTAAGAATCAATCCGTCTTCTACATTTAAAAGAGGCGAGTTAGTATTTAATGGTTCCTGTGCATATACATCTAGAGCAGCACCAGTAATAACACCAGAGTTCAATGCTTCTGCAAGATCAGACTCATTAATTATTCCGCCTCTAGCACAATTTACCAATCTTGCATTCTTTTTCATTGTTGATAATAGTTTTAGATCAACCAGATTCTCTGTTTCAGAAGTCCTAGGCAAATGCAGAGTTATGAAATCTGCCTCCTGAAAAAGATCTTCTATAGAGCCAAGACGAACCTGCATTTGGAGAGCCCTTTCTGAGGAAACAAAAGGGTCAAATGCCATCACATCCATCCCCATTGCATTGGCAACTTTTGCAACATGAGAACCTATTTTTCCAAGACCCACTACGCCCAAAGTTTTCTTGTATAGCTCATTTCCAACAAATTTTTTTCTATCCCAGCCACCTGAAATAGTACTTGCATGCGCCTTAGGTATATGCCTTGAAAGTGATAGAAGCAAAGCCAAAGCATGCTCGGCAGCAGCAATAGTATTTCCCCCTGGTGAATTGACAACTATCACTCCGCGCTTAGTAGCAGCTTTAACATCAACGTTGTCAACACCTACGCCTGCTCTCCCAATAATGCGAAGCTTTTCTCCAGCTTCTATCACTTCAGATGTAACTTGAGTACCTGAACGAATCATCAAGGCGTCATAACCTCCTATGATCGCTTTAAGCTCATCAGGTGAGAGCCCTATCTTCTCATCAACTTGAGAAACCTGACAAAGGATCTCAATACCTGATTGGTCAATAGTGTCTGAAACAAGAACTTTTGTCATTTAAGGCGAAACTATGCCTAACTAAACTCTAATGAGCAAAATGTCTCTGATCAGTTTTCGATAAAACAGGTCAGAATTCAAACAATTGAGGAGTGCTTTTTTGGCTATTTGCATACTGGTTCTAGAACAAGAGGAAACCGTCTTTGAATTATGGGAAACCATTAAAAATTTCCCAACTCAAATCATTAAATACCAAGTCATAGAACCAATTCCCAAGAGATCTAAAGATTCAATGAAATCCGAAAGACAAAACAAATCTGACATCTTTGAAATCGTCAAATTTGAAAATGTGGAATTATTGAATCCCAAGCTGTCTAGGAAAGAACGACAAAAGCAAATGGCCTTATGGCTAATGCCTTTTGGTTTTATAGCTGGCTTAACTTTTGCAGGCATGACCAATCTCCAAACTTTTTCCAAGTTTGGTTTTAGTCAATCAGGCGAAACGGTCATAGGTGGTCTTCTAGGCATGACATCAGGATGGATAGGTAGTTTCTTTGGAGCAAGGAGTGTAAATTCATCTCAAGAAGATATAAAAAGCCTTCTAAAATTTAACGAGAGGGGATTATGGCTAGTTCTTATGGAAACGCCCTATGAGACTGAACTTCCCTGGAAATTAATTCGAGAAATCAAGCCATTAGAAATAATTAATTTAAATTTAGATTGAAACTCTCTAGAAGAAAGCTTCTTAAAGGCTGCATTTATCCAATTGAAGCGAATCAAATTTTAATCCAAGTAGAAGAAGTTCTTAAAACATGGGAACCTATTTGGACTCCATTTGTTTCCGCTCCAATCCGCGAAGAGATAATCAGAATCTTGCAGGGGGTTACAGACATAAGTTGCTCCTCAAATGGTGGTTATCAAAATGCCGAGCGACAGAGAATTCTTATCCAGAGAACTGATCGAGAAGAAAGTCTAAATCAAGCCATCATTCCTTTTAAGGGTATTCAAATACAAGGAAACTTTTTATTCGATAGAACTGAACCTCAAGATTTTTGGAAAGCCTTAATACAAACTGGTCTCCAGCAAGATGAAATTGGAGACATATGGATCACTGGAGACAAAGGCGCAAATGCTATTTGCACGCCCGAAGCTTCAAAGTTTCTTGAAGATCAACAAGGCTTGATTAGGGATGTAAAAATCATATATAAATCACTTGAACCAGCTGAGCTTTACCTCCCCCAACAAAGGAGCCCTAGAAAAATAAGAACAGTAGAAGCTTCTAGAAGAATAGATGCTATTAGTTCGGCAGGATTTGGATTATCAAGGTCAAAGGTAATCAACCAAATCAAGCAAGGTAAATTGAGGTTAAATTGGCACACAACAAATAATGCTAGTCGCTCACTTTCAATAGGGGACCGACTGCAGTTAGAAGGCAAAGGAAGCTTAGAAGTAATTAATATTGAACTCACCAAGAGAGGTCGATGGAGAGTTGAATTACTAAAAAAATGAAATTGCTTAAGTATTTACTGCTAACTTGTTCAAACAAGAGCCTAAAGTAAAACCAACATTCAAATGGTTTTCTCCGGGCGATTAGCTCAGAGGTAGAGCACTACCTTGACACGGTAGGAGTCACTGGTTCGATTCCAGTATCGCCCATTAAATGTGAAAGAACTTTCTCATACCAACCAAATAGTCATTGTTATTGGACTGGGTAGTTCAGGAATTGGTGCTGCAAGATTTCTGAACTATAACCACAAAAATGTAATCGTCTTTGAAAAGTCTAAAGAAGAGTCCTTTAAAGAGATCACTAAAACCTTAAGAGCCGAAGGGATTCGAATTGAGTTTAACAAGCCTTTAATATTTGCAAGCTTTAAATCCTACTTAAGCAATCTTTCGGCAATTGTAATCAGCCCAGGTATACCTTGGGATCACAAAACTATTAATCAGTTACGAGAAAAAAAGATAACAGTAACATCTGAAGTTGCACTCGCTTGGGAAAAATTACACTCAATTCCTTGGGTAGGAATAACAGGAACAAATGGTAAAACTACCGTAACAAGAATGCTTGATCATGTGATAAACAAAAGTGGATTAACCTCTAATATTGGAGCAAATGTAGGCAAGCCTGCCACTGAACTTGCTTTAGCATTTCAAAAAGATCCGGGGAAAAAGCCTCAATGGTTAACAATGGAGTTAAGTAGCTATCAAATAGAAAGTGCTCCAAAAGTATCTCCAAAAATAGGTATTTGGACAACTCTCACACCAGATCATCTAGAGAGACATGGTTCAATGGAAAATTATATAAATATCAAACGTGGACTTCTGGAGAAATCTTCAATGCGTATTTATAACGCTGATGATAAATATTTAGCAAAGCATCGTGAAGATCTACCAGATGGGAAATGGGTAAGCACAAAAGGATCAGGATCTTTTCCTTTCACTAACGACTTATGGTTATCATCAGAAGGGGTTTTGATGGAAAATGATAGAGTATTATTTAATTCAAATATTTTAGATTTAAGAGGAAATCACAATCTACAAAATTTACTCTTAGTCACAGCAGCGGCAAGAGAAATTGGTCTTTCAAAGGAACAAATAAGGCATGGGATCAAAACTTTCAAAGCTATACCCCATAGACTTGAGAGAGTTTATAATGATAAGAAACTGGAAATATTAAATGATAGCAAGGCAACAAACTTTGATTCAGCTAATATAGGATTAAAGTCAACTTCAAAGCCGACAATACTTATCGCTGGTGGAAGACTAAAGAAAGGTAATGCAACTGCTTGGTTAACGAGTATCAAAAAAAGAGCATCTGCAGTAATTCTATTCGGAGAAAGTAGAATGCAGTTAAAGTCTCTCATAGAGAGAAGCGGTTTTAATGGAGAAATACATTGTTATATTTCACTCAATCTAGCTGTCTCTAAAGCAATTAAAGTCTCTCAAAACTTGAATGCAAAGAGTATATTATTTTCTCCTGCTTGTGCAAGTTTTGATTTATATAAAAATTTCGAAGAGAGAGGGAATCACTTCAGAGATTTAATAAAAGAGGCTATTAATTAGTGGGCGGTGATCACTCCAATCCGCTAGTACCATTTTAAATACTTAAAAGTTATATTCAAACGAGAAATGGCATTTATCGTGCAAGAGATTCCTCCAGTCCCCGAATCTATAAGCCACAAAAAGCTGAGAAAGCTTTTTTCTCATGCAAATAAAGGCTTGAATGGGACAGCTGATAACTACAACCCATCCGAAGAAGGAAAAGAAAGAATTGATAAATTATTGTTCACTTGGGCAACTGCAAGCAAGGAACTATTAGAAGGACTCAGAGAGGAAAACTCCTCCCTCTCTGAGATTAAAGGAGCACACTCTTTACTTGCACTTGGAGCTATGGAAGCTCATATCAACATGGCATTGCAGGCATTGAAAGCATCGGGAAAAGATGATAAGCCCTAAAGTAGAGGTTTAAAAAAGAACCAAAAGGCTATATTTCTTCCATTAATTGCAGATATAAATCATCTACTCTTTTCTGGTTAACACCAAGATCACTTAATCCTATTCTGGAAGCCGATCTAACTTGAATTATATTTCTTGAATCAATCCTAAGTATTTCCAGGTCATCTGGGAACCTAAAAATTAAGCTTCTAACTATTCCATGCCAATAGTTCTGACTACTTTCGACTTCATTTACTCTTGGTAAAGAAGAAGCAATAGATACAAGTCCTTTATAGGCATTTTTTAAATTTGGGAAAGACCACTCAACAAGAACACAATTAGATGGAAGCAAGCATCCCGAAAGATTGCCAGAACTATTTAAAGCCATCCCAGGTTTAACTGCTATTAATACCAGTATAATCAATTGAGAGAACGCAATGATCAACTTCATATAAAAGGGTTTATCTTTAGACTTACATTATCTTTTAAAAAATTCTTGGTTGACAAATTTCACACTATTAAGTATAAGAGTATTATGAGTAATATAAAAAAAAGGCCTGCTAAAAGGCTTATCCATCAAATTAATTTTGAAGAAATAGATCACAGGCTTTCATGTGGTTGGCACGTAGAAGTTGAGGAAAGTGGTCAAAGAAAAAGGTACTTAACACAGATAAAAAGTCCCCCTCAAGTCGAATCTGAGGAGAAAGTTTCAACTTAGCTGCCACTAAGAACAGATCCAGGGAAAGAAAACTATAAAGAATTCACATTCATTCCATACGAAGCTTAATAAAAAGAACTTATACTAAAAAGCCATTAACATTGTTTTTGGTATTAAAGAAGCATTTAATCTCTATGGAGAATATTTCATGAGAACAAATCTTTTCTCAAATATTGTCTACATATTTAATTCCCATGGACCCATTTGATCCTGCTATTCATTATGGCCCCAATGATGCTGGAGTATCGGCATTCTCAATAGCACTTGTGGCAATAGGCCTTTTAGTAGGTTCATGGGCATTTGGTGCACTATATGGTCTAATTATTAATTCAATAAAAGGAGATAAGAAAAACGACGACTTAAACTAATAAAACAATTTTTATAGGTTATTCCTGGAAACAGCTTTCCAAGATGGCTAGCTAACTCTTTTTTGTTTCCTAAGTAAATGAAAAGAGTTTAATCTAAGTTAGATTTAAGATGCACTTCAATGCACCTTGTAAAGCAATCACTGCCTTCTGCATCAATACCGCAAGAAGTAATGCACTCAAAATATGAGTCTAATGAGTCACTTTCATCCCCAAGAGCAATCTGATCATTAAAGGCAGGCATTCTTTAAATTTTTCAAGAAACATATGACTTAGTTTTAGCATGAAAAAAGCTTGAGCAAGCAGCATAGTTAACAAGAATAAAGTACCTAAGTAATAATCACTAGAAAGGACTTGGGGTTCTTGTTCTTCTTAGCCTTGCCTTTCTATTACTCAAGTTTCTCTTGATAAAAAATAATCAAACTAAAATTTAAGTAAATAACATTTCAAAAATATTTACTTCATTAGTCTAAAAACTTCTTAGAATTACAATCCTGAGTATAATTTAGCTAGCAAAGATCAAACAAGTTTCTAATTGTTAGTGGCCAAAACAGAGAAAAAAGGATCGCCTTTTAATCCTAAAAATGATAAAGCCCCTGATTTATAAGTTGCCTCAGAAATAAGCTCAGGTTCTGGCCATCCTTGCGAAATCAGGACATCCTTTACATAATTCAAATGGTCAAGGTCAGAGCCCTCAGCCCAAATTCTAGGCGCCTTTGTCCAAAAAGCCCTATTAGAGAATGAAATCAGAAGCTGCCCTCCTGTTCTGATAATACGTTTAAGTTCTGCTGCTACATTCTCTGGATATTGTAGGTACTGCCAAGCAGCAACCATCAAACAAGCATCAATAGATGAATCTTCTAAAGGTAAATTTTGATTCTTGTTCAAATCCTGCACCCAGTGGGCATCTAAACGTTGATTTTTCTCTAACTCAGCAGAATTCATCCCATGACCAATTACTCTTCTATAACTGATCTCCTCAGGAAGATGACTAATCCAGCTAGACATCAAGTCAAGTACTATTAAATCTTTAGTTAATCTATCTCGATAAAGCTGCGTCAATCTATCTCGAAAAGCATCATCTAAATGATAAACAAATCTAGGTTGAGAGTAGAATATCAAATCATCAGCATTATCTTCTTTACTCCTTTGATAAGTATTTAGGAGGGTAGTAGTCATGGATTTTATTTAAAGTGCAAAGCCTAAAATAATAATAAGCCTGGGTTCACAAGTAAGCATTCCTAAGAGTTATATATAATGCTAAGCAAAGGTGTAGAAAATCTTTAATAGTCAAATCAAGGAACCTACTTTTTGTCGTAAAGAATGAATTATAAAACCAGTAACCTCATAAGAGTGATTCTTTCTTCGCTTAACAATTATTCCATATGGATTGGTAAAGATTATAAATAATATACTTAAGAATCTAACAAAATTTGTTTTAGGTGGTCGCCCCAAAGTATCAATTTTAGATAGTTCTTCTATAATTTCCTCCTGATAAATCCCCTCTTTTAAAAAAAGTTCAAGGATTTTAGTTCTATGAGAAGCCGTAATTGTGCTTAACAAAACTTTCATTCCCCTAATTGAATCTAAATCCCCATTAATAATCTGACGAGAAATAGCCTGAAACAAATTCTCCCATTTATAAGGCTCTTTCTCGAATAAGTAAACCGCTTTACTGTCCCTATTTGCTATAAGAAGCCTATTTTTCTCATCTTCATCGGTCTGATTTGAAAGCCAATAAGCATATAGAGGTGAGATTTTCTTTAGGTTCGACAAATTCATCAAGAAAGCTTCGCCAACTAAACAAATCCCTATATTACATTAAGCATTCGACTTCTTCACAAAAACAGAAGAGGCTTCCTTAAGGATTTCACGAGTACCAAGGATAACAAACCAACCTAGGACCAACCCAATAACCATAGGGGCATATTCGCTTACATAAGTCATAGCATCCTCCTTGAGATGGATAAAAATGGGGCCAGATGCGACTCATTAAATAGCCCCCAAGCCATAGGTTGCTTCACTTTAAGTGAGCTATATAAAAACCTTTAGACTCTTCTTATTTCTAGGACAACAGAAGTTTTCTGTCTATAAGAGTAAAAACTCAGGCATTTATACATAGATAGTAATTGAAGGAGAAAACTAGATAAAAATCTTCTAAGCATTCATTTTTCTATTAAATAATTTTCAGAAAAATAAAAAAAGCCTCATCTTAAAAAGATGAGGCTCACTAGATTTAATCGTTTAAATAAAGCTAGGAAATGATTTAGCTTTTACAAAGTTAGTCAGGATCTGCCTGATAGTTTTTGTCTTTCAGTTCCTTCAAACTTTTCAGGATCATTACAGTCTCTTGCGTACCAATGGAATTGAGAGACTTGGATTATTGCAATGAATCCAAAGATTGTTGGTAGTAGTTGAAAGCCACCTGATGGCTTTACTAAACCTAAGTCTGATGGATGAGGTAGCTGAGTTGCGAAATCCAGCAAATGAGAGAAATCAATCATATCGAGTAGTAAATAGTTTTAGTCAGCCAAGGTAACCTTTGAGTTATCCAAGTTTGATACTGCATTTGTAATTCTTCTGAAGTCAAAGCCCATTGCACGAATTGCGTGCCATAGATGACCTTGAATAAAGAAGAATCCAAGATAGTAATGGACATTGCTTAACCAAGCACGGGAAGTGTGCCCAGTAACAACACCATCCATATTTCCTGTATCTATCCAATAAGGAGAGATACCAAACTTAAGCTGCAAAGTCTCACCATACCAAGCTTCTGGATAAACAGTTGTATTGGTTGCACACCAGAAGGCTGCAATAATTGCCATCCAACCGATACCTGCTAAAGACCAAGAGAGAACAGCTTCTGCTGAAAGTAACCCAGCACCCTTAAATTTGGTATAAGTACCAATTTGCTTAGTTGCAATATGGAATGCTCCACCTCCAATTTGGAAGAAAGCTAAGAAAGCGTGGCCACCCAAGACATCCTCAAGGCTATCTATCTGAATGAAATCAAACTGATGATTCCAAATCTGAGTAAGATCAAGGTTGTAATTAACCTGGCGAATAGCCTCTATAGCAGGGTCATAGATACCATGAACTCTGGCCCATTCAACGAACCATATATTGGCAACACCAAAGAAAACAAGGTGATGACCAAGAATAAAGGTCTGGTTGTCTGGATTGTCCCATTCGAGCTTAAACCTAGCTGCTTGACGATGCTCAGGACGATCATCAGCAAATAAACCTGAAGAATTCTGAGTATCTTCACTAAAGACAACTGAGTGTAAAAGTCCAGCAAGTGCATAGACAAATGAACAAATCAGATGAAAAATGCCAATAAATGCAACATCTTGTCCTGTCCAAGCGCCTGCTTGGTCAAAACCAATACCCAAAGATGCCAAATGAGGAATGCTAACCATCCCTTGATGTCCCATTGGGATATCTGGGTTATAGCGAGCAAGTTCCCAAAGGGTGTTAGCACCAGCTGTAAAAGCAATTAATCCTGTATGCGCAACATGCGAGCCTATAAATCGACTTGACTTGTTGGTTACTACAGAGTTACCAACCCACCACCCGTAGGTGACGTCTGGATTTCCATAGGTCTGCATAGGTTAAAAAGTATTTTAAAAACTCGTCCGAGCTTACAGGTATTTTGCTATTGAAGGAACATGACGTTAAACATCCGTAAAAAAGATGAATAATTAAATGAGCTCGAGTAAAAAAATAAAGCTTTTAGCTCGAAAAAAAGTTGGATATATATCAAGTAAAACTTGCCTGATTTTTTCATTAAATTGAAACAGGCATTTTTCTTCCTAGATTTTGGAGTGGATTTAAAAAGTTCACATAAGATTCTTAGGGTGAGAATGCAGTCTGAGCCTTGATCTTTTAATTGACCTTGCAATCAAATTGCCACATTCTGCTTCGTAGTTAGATAGCTACTGATCAGCACAAAATGTTGTTATAAGAAATTTCTCATTACTTTGATTGTCATTGAAAAAAAGTTCAGCACTTGTATAAATCTCAACTTGGGCAATTGACGACATCTGATAAGCAAGGACATCTTTCAAAAAAATGAGGCTTTTCTCCGAAAATACTGAAAAGCTTAGGAAAGCCAAAAACAAGATCTCAAAAAGAGGTATTTCTTTGCTTTTTGATAAATCTCAATTCCTAATTGAATGGCATTCCTGAGAATTGATGCCTTCTTAATCTCTGAAAAATCCAAGTAAAAAAAGTAATTAATAATAGTAAATTGATTATCCTTTTCTAACATTTCAAAAGTTATAGAGTAATTATAATTTAGTTAATATTAATTTTTAGGCAAGGTATTCCACTAATAAGTTGTAGGTCTTTTGGAAGAAATGTTGTAAATCAGCAAAAATGAGTAAACACAAAATTTAAAAAGATTAATAGTATCATCAGAATAAAATGAGCTCATTTATAAATTTAATGATATAAATAATTATCAAAGAGTAATAAATAGAAAAGTTTGGGATTTCATGTACTTAATTTTTATGAATTTAGGAAGAATAATTTCAAGAAAGCAGTTCAAATATTTTATTAATAAATTTAAGACGGTTAGAGAAAGTTTTCGTCCCAAAATCTGCTTGTTGTTTTCGCAAAATAATAGAAGCATTATCGCCTAAAGCATCATGAATGAATTTATTATCTTCAGATATCCAACTAAAAACCATATCTTCTTCGACCTCAACATGAAACTGAATTCCATAAGCAAGCTTATTTATACAAAACAACTGCTCATGACAGATTTGAGTACTTGCAATAATCTCAGCGCTAGATGGCAATATAGCTCTATCTCCATGCCAGTGAAGAACGTCAAACTTAGAATCTTCAAATAAATTTAATGGATCATTTAGATTATGAAAGTTCACTGGTGCCCAACCCACTTCTAATTTTTTGGTTTTTGGATGACCAACCTCCAAAGGTTCTACAGTGCCTCCCGCTGCGTATGCCAAAAGCTGCGCTCCTAAGCAAACCCCAATAACTCCAATTTTATTTTCTAAAGCAAATTTCAAGAGCTCAACTTCCTTTTTAAGCCAGGGATAATTAGGGTTATTTAAATCTCCAACACTCATCCCCCCACCCATCACAAGCAAAATATCTGTATCGACTAAATTAGGGATAGGTTCACCTAAATCTAATCTAAAGATAATTACATCTTTTTGATGCTCTATAGCAATTTTAGAAAAGAGGCCTGGCCCTTCTCTCTCAGTATGTTGAAGAACTATTACTCTTGACATCTAACAACTATAACTAAATGATTTCAAAGTAAATTACGATGGAAATTAATTTAATCACTCAACCCTTAGAGCTTTAAGCATAATTATCTTTGAAAGTTTTAATTCAGACTAACTCTAGAGAAGGTCGATCAAACTAACAATTAAACCAAAAGCAATCACTGGTGGAGAAACCCAACGAAGCATGAATTTCAAATAACCTCTTCCTCGGAAACTAGAATTACATCCTGCTAAATCTTCGTCAAATACTCTAGAAGTAAACCAACCAATTAGAATCGCTATTAAGAAGCCTCCCAAAAGAAGTAGAAGATCTAAAAAACTGGACATATTTCCTAAAACCTTGTCCGATAATGCTGCAGGGATACCAATTAGAAAAATAAACACAGAAGAAAAAATAACGGCTCTGTCTCTTCTCCAACCAAATCGATCAATCAAAGAAGAAACCGGTACTTCTAAAAGAGAAATAGAAGACGTCAATGCTGCAATGAAAGCAAGTCCAAAGAAAAGTACCGCAACTAATTGGCCAACAAGGCCCAATGAACTTAAACCGGTTGGTAAAGCTACAAACAATGTTTTAACAAAACTCTCGCCTAAAGCATCTTTGGCAACTGGAAAACTCATCAATATAGGGAAAGTAACCATCCCTGCAAGAATCCCTACTGAAGTATCCAAGCTAGAAATTAGAACAGCTTCTTTAGGCAGTGGGCTCCTTTTATCTAAATAAGAAGCATATGCAACCATAATTCCTATACCAAGACTTAAAGAAAAGAACGCTTGTCCAAAAGCAAGTCTTATTGTTTTTAGATTTGAAAATTGGCTGAAATCAACTTTAAATAAAAACTCTTGATAACCATTAATGGCCCCTGGCAAAGTAGCAGCCCAAATTGCAAGAATTATCACTAAAGCAAAAAGCAAAGGCATGCTCCAACGGGCTAGCCTTTCGATTCCTCCTCGCACTCCTGCAACAACAACTGAAGCTGTCAAAAATAAACTAAACAATTGGCCCAAGAAAACACTACTGCCAGTGCTCACAGAACCTACAAACTCATTAGCTTCATCCAAAGTCCCAGGGAGACCAAAGAAAAGAGAATGAAAAAATGTATCAGCCGTCCAACCCATTAAGACTGCATAAAAGGCAAGAATGCCGCAAGATGCAATCACAAAAACCCATCCCATTGGCTGCCACGCAGATCCAGCGGCCGCAATAGGAGCAAGAAGTGGGCTCTTGCCAGTGCTTCTTCCGAGAACCATTTCAGCAACTAAGACTGGAAGGCAAACTAACAAAACGATGACGACGTACAACAGCAAAAAAGCAGCTCCTCCTCCTTGAGAGGCTTTATAAGCAAAACCCCAAAGATTACCTAACCCAACGGCACTTCCTGCAGCTGCTAAAACGAATCCCCATCGAGACCGCCATTGTTCGCGCATTGCCATAAAAACCAAATTTCCATCTAATATTTAATTATGAAAACTACATGAAGTATCAACAATAATAGTTAGCTCCTGTAGGAATTACTCTCAGATTAATTAGGTGCTGGAGGAATAAATCACTCAGCAGAAAAGATTAGCCCAAAATTGAAAGGGTCAAATCTCCATCTAATCCTCGCAAGTCAATATATTCTTGAAAAACATTGGATTCAAATGCCTTCGTAGCTGCTGATTTAGAATCAAATTCCACAACAATTCCTAATTGTCCCCCATCCCACTCGTTTAAATCAGACTTCTGACTAATATCCTTAGCTATTACAATTCCTCCAACGGAAAGAAGCCAAGGAATTACTGTCTGAATATATTCGATAAATAGATCCCTGCTATCAATGCTAACTTGCTTAATCCAATAGCCCTTAGACACGAAAAATAAAGAAAACATTAAATAGTATTGCACATTTTGGGCACGCGCTCAGATTTAGTAAGCTTTTTCAAAGCTGTAGTATTTTGTCTTTTAATAAATTTATTTTTTGAATCTTTCGACTTCGCCAATAGAAGTAATCCATTCCATTACTTCGAAACCATAAGAGAAAAGAAGAGACTCCCTTTCAAACTTTTCAATTGTGCAAACTTAATTAAATCCAAGAAAAGCTCTTTTGCAATCAAAATTGTGCGTTGTATTAAAGCAAGTTGAGGCATGCCTTCCGAGTAATTAACCAGGGTATTTTTCTAAAGAATTAAAAAAACAATATCAAACCTTATTTTTCAAATTCTTCTCTTCGTCTTAATGCCTGACTAAGCTTTCCAGCAACGAAAGGGATGTGAGTAGAGTATTTTTTAAGCTGGATTCGTTCTTCGAGAGTTACGGAATGTCCACTGGCGAGACGTTCAATGATTCCTTCGATTCTTCGACGAGTTTGAGTAGTGAGCATGCGGAACGTCATTGCCTTACCCTTCATGCCCTAATATTAATTAATTTAATAAGGATCGGCTCATCTGAAATAATTTCCTGAAACCCGAGATTGACTTTAGATCAGAAGTAATAAAGAGATAAGAAAAATCAAAACCTTCCATCAAACTTCCTTGTATTAGATTTAGGATCAAATCTCAACGAATTCATTCAATGTCAGAAAAAAAAGGGAAGGAATTGGCAACAGTTTCTGTTTACCTCAATACAGGTATAGTTGCAGGCCTATTTGGGGTCGGATTTATAGCAGCAGCACTTATATTTGGAATACTAACTTTGGTTATAAGTTAGAGCAGTATCAATCTTCAAGACCAGGTCTTCAAAAAAGGCTTGGTATTTATGTCCAATAATCAAAATAATCTTATTTTCATATTCTAAAAGGCCTGAAGTACGACGAGTTGGCCATATATAAAGGATGTCGAGGATGTCCTCCTTTTGTTAGGCCAAGAGCTATTGGCATTTGTGCCTTAGGAAAACTCTCCATTCTATTCTCAGAATATTTTTTTATTTCTTTCAAAATATTTCTGTCTCTTTTCATAAAACTTCCATTAACACCCCACCCAAGCCACAAATCACAGAATTCATTCTGAGACCAACCTTTTATGTTAGTTTTCAACTCAAAGTTATTGAACGGACCAATTGGATTAGAAGAAGACTTAAGAAGTTTAGGACTAGTAGAAATTCTTGCGAATAGGTTAATTACTACTAAGGAACCATATCCCCAGGATTTTGAGAAATTAAGAACTCTTATCAGAGTTGAATCATTATCTTCTTCGTCTGCAGTTGATGGATTTAATCCAATAAAAATGATTTCTTTTCTTGATTTATTAATCGTTCTATTTAATCTGTATCTATATTTCCTAGAAGGACTAAATACAGCATTTGAATTCATACTTGGTATTAAATAAAATCAACAGGAATAAAAAATCTTATTTATATAAAGCATTGTCAGTACAAATTTCATTTGACACTAGACTCTTCTAAAGTAAGGGCCTGCAAAAGCATGGAAGTTTCCATTCCATTCTTCATTCTATAGCATAATGAATTTATTATTGTTCAGGAAATCCATTGAGGAGAAAGTTTTTTTTCTTTTATGTAATCGAACACTCTTGTAGAAAAAAGCTTTGGCAGATCTATAAATAAAAATGATACATCAGGAAAAATTCATGATTGATTCGGAAATCACTTCACTAAATGACCTTAGAATGCATAGGAGCGCACCTGAGCTTGATTCTAGCCAAGAGCAAATTCTAAAAAAAGAGCTTTTTGAATACATTGAGACTGCAGACTGGTTTACTGTTGGAATAATGGCTCCTACTTACAAGCTGGCAATTAATATTTTAAAAAAAATGGAACGTCAATTTAATTGGCCTCCTATGAAAGTTGCATCTCATCCCAATGGTCAAGGACCAGTTTTCCTTAAAGCCAATCAAAGAACAGGTGTCTTTTATGCGAGAATTGAATATGGATTAGGTGAGGGAATTCTCTTAAGTTGTCAATATAATGAAGAAGAAAAAAACGCCCAAACTCTTGGACCTTTACCATTAGATTTCTTTAGAAGTAGAGATTGATAGTTGATGATTTCCTCCACATTTATTAATATAATGATCCCAAATAGCTCGTTTTAATTCCTTTGCAGAGTCCTAAAAGGAATTTATTTTGCTATTAATAAATTCCAATCACTCGAAACAGAAATCCTTATAGAGACAGAGGTGATTCCTTCTACATATTAAGTAAAGCCTTCAAGACATTTTGCAAATTAGCTCATTTTCACTAGGGTTTGTAAAGCATTTGCATTTACTATGGATTTACTAGCTTCTGCAGGACCTTTTGGAATATCTCCAAGCACTGATCAACTCATAGTTATCAACTTAGCCGCCATACTTGTTGGAACTACATTTAACTCACCACAGAAATTAATTAAATGGGGGGGAGTGATAATTGCTGTGGTCACCTCCACTTGTGCAATATGGTGTCAGCATTAGAGTCTCAAAAGAATGCTTCTCAAAAATACAATCGCAGCAAATATATAAAATTTATTTTGACTTTAGAAAACTTTTTGAGTATTTCTTCTGTTGGTTTTATCTCTAGCTATTAGTGATGATAAGAACATGGCATATGACTTTCCCTACATTGTTCTTACCACCTCAAACACATGGATTCCTACTGAAGGTTTCATTTATGGCTTGTTAGTAGTTGGAGCCTTTCTTATAGCAGGGGTTTCTCTTTCAATTTTCACCTTCTACGAGGATTGTTACTGGGGTGACAAAGAATACAGAAAGTTTTTAAAAGAAGGTAAGAAGTCATCCGCAAAAGTGTAATTGGCTTTGCTAGCCTTAAAGCATTAAAGGCTAGGAGTTTTTTATTGAATTCCTAAAAAATTTACAATGTAGAAGTCGGAATTTTAAAATCTAAGTTTTGATACTTTAAAAAAGTTAGTCTAACTCTTAGAAATAATTATCTAATGACCATAAGAAACATTTCTTGGGAAGCCCAGTTAGATCTAAATATCGTTAATTCTTCTGTACAGGAAGCTTTAAAAACGAAAAAACTTTTTAGATATCAATTCAAAGACTCAAGTAGTTTCGTAAATATTCTTGAAAAAACAATCAGCGAATACGTAGGGAGTGATTTTGCTTTAGGAGTTTCCTCTGCAACTAATGCTATCTTCCTAGCCCTGAAAGCATTAGGAGTTGATTCAAACTCAAGGGTACTCATACCAGCCTTTACCTTTACAGCAGTTCCCAGTGCTGTTATTCAATGTGGTGCAGAGCCTGTTCTTATTGACATTACTGAAAGTTACGTCATTGACCTAGAGGACTTAAAACAAAAAATTCTCTCTTCCAAAGCCCAATACCTTCTCTTATCTCATATGCGGGGACATTTATGTGATATGGATGAAGTTATGAAAATATGTGAGGAGAACTCTATTGTTCTAATAGAAGATGCTGCTCATGCATTAGGGGTTACATGGAAGGGGAAACAAGCTGGGACATTCGGAATCGCAGGAATTTATTCTCTTCAGTCTTACAAAATTATTAATGCTGGAGAAGGTGGCATATTAGTGACAAACAACCCTGATGTTTTTTGGAAATCTGTATTCATGTCAGGCTCATATGAGAATAATTATAAGTTACATTCTTCCAAAAATATCGATATTGGAAATAGGTATAAAAATAATCTTCCAGTCTTTAACGTTCGTATGAACAACATAATGGCTGCATTAGCTATTCCCCAAGTAAAGAATATTGAAAAGACTATTGATCATGTAAATAAGAATTATAAAAAGTTTAGTAAGCATATATTAGAGCGTAAAGAAATTGAATTGCCCAAAGAAAATCTTGCTATAAGGTCAGTTAGAGATTCAGCTCAGATGCGTATTCATCTAAGTCAGAATTCTCTTGAGAATCTAAAATCTGAATTAAATGAGATAAATATTCCAATTAGTTATTTTGGTGGTCTAAATAATAGCAATGCAAGGTTATATCAAAACTGGGGTTTTCTAGAAAATAGAAATCATATTGTGCCGAATACAAAAAAAAATTTATCAGAGGTTTTTGATCTTCGTTTACCGATTCATTTTCAATCTAAGGATATTGACCTTATTGCAAAGAGCTTTTTGCAAGTATTTGATAAGGTTAAAAGGCAAAAAAATTCCTTTGATTAAGAACTAAACCTCCTTTGAAAAAGTAGGTTTTACTTCATCTCTACAAAGAGCAATATAAATTTAATTTTTTTATATTGGTTATCAAACAAAAAGAAGTTATCTTGAAGTAGTTCAAATCTGGAGTAGAAATTTATGCCTGAATCAATTACAACAAAATTTAAAAAGTGGGTCAAAAAAGCAATGAGTGCTATGGGCGACGCTCTCCTTTCTGAAAAAAGCAAGACAGCCCCACCTGATAGTGGTGAACAACCATATAAAGATACTCCGAAGAAAGGACTTTTTTAAATCAGTCAATGATTGAATTCTAAATTTTAATCACGATTATCAAAAGTCAAATCGTTCAATTTTTTTATGCTGAAGTAATTTCAGAATCAGGAAATGATTCTGGCTAAACAAATAAAGTTCAGTACGTTTTATTAAACAGCAGCTATATCAACTAAGTCTTTTGGGATTCAGAGAAAGTTTAATAACCCTATCCATGCCTAGATTGAAATAGATCAGTAGCAGTAACTAATTTTTTCTTTGCAACTGGTTTTGGCGTAACAGACTTCTCTACCTCTACCTTTTTCTTTGCAACTGGTTTTGGCATAACAGACTTCTCTACCTCTACCTCTACCTCTACCTCTACATTTTTCTGTAATAAAACTATTTCCTGTTTAGAGTTAAATGCTTGCACTATGTTGTGGAGCCTTCCATAGGATAGAGAAATAGGAGCAAAGGCAAATATTGAAGAAAGAAAAATGACCACAAAAAGAATCGAAGCTAATTGAATTATTGGTTGCCACAAAAATGTAACTTTTACAAGTTGATCGAACTTTGATGAAGATTTCTCTTCAGATGTCCCCAAGTTCAAAAAGACATCATTTGTAATCCATCCTTTGTTTGCAGATCGATAGGGTGATTCCGATTTAGCAAAATCGATAATCTCTTTGATTCTTTCTCCTAACACTGATCAATCCATAACAAATAGGACACCATTCAAGCACCAAAAGTCTTTCGATAGTCCTACCAACGAATCATCTAAAGAAACAGGAAGATATTGATGTAATTCTATTTCTCTCAACTTACGAAAAAAGCTAATGCTGTAATCAACAAAGCAGACGCAAAAACACCTAAACCAACAATCCCAAGGATTTTACCTGTATCGACATAAACAGAAATCTTTACAAACTCTTGGCGTTCTTCTCTCCTTTTTTCTGAAACAGTCTTAATTTTTTTTGTTGCCAACTTTCGATTATCAGGAACCAACTTCTTCTCGGCTGCTGCTTTTTTGTCAGCTGCTGCTTTTTTGTCGGCTGCTGCTTTTTTGTCG
>QCPK01000004.1 GCA_003212555.1 Prochlorococcus sp. AG-436-K22
ACTATCTAATAGTATTTTTAATGCAATATTGCTTTTCTCTATATATTCCTTAACCCGTATAATTTTCCCCCGTTCAACTGCTTTCTTTTCTACTTTATTTTGTGCAATATCTCCTGCTTTGGTTGCACAAAGAACAGATTATCTTATAGATTTTAGCTTAACCTCTGTTTTGACATTATCTTGGCTTGTTTTAACTATTTGGTTTTTAGATCTTAAGAAATTAAATATATTTTTATCAATAACTTCTGGTTTTCTTATTGGTCTTACAGCACTTATAAGACCTACAGCAATATTATTTTTTGCTCTCCCTTTATGTCTGACCATAATTTCTATTTTTAGATTTATGCGTAGAAAGAATTTGCTCCCAATAGTTAATCTTTCAGTATTAACTATCTCATTTATATCTACCTTTTACCCATGGTTTAGCTTAAACTGGTTGACTATTCTTACTAATATTAATAATGCAAGACGATGGGGAATAGCATATCAGGATGGATTAGAAGCTAACACATTAGAAGGAATAGTTTATTACCCATTGCTGCTTCCAAGAATGTTTGGCATTTCTTTGGTGGCTTGTATTGTATTAGTCTATATCTTGAGTAAATCTCGAAAATTTATTTTAAATAAAAGATTTTCAACCAATATTTTTATATTTTCTCATGTTTCTTTGTGGTTCTTAAGTTTGCCAATAGGAATTCTTTTAATTTGTACTTTAATGACCACCAAGGATTATAGATTTATTCTTCCTATCCTTCCTCACTTATCTATTGCTTTAGCATTTTTGGTTGACTCTATTGATTATAAGGAACGTTTTAATTTCTATTGGAAGAGATTCTTAATTGCCCTTTCTTTCTTTACTCTTATTTGGAATCAATTTGGATTAGGGGTTAATCTTTCTGGTTTCCCTTTGCATACACCTGACTCGGAAGATGGCTGGCCAATAGAATCAATTATATCTGAAATTAGAAGACAAAGCCCTTACTTAATGTCTACACTTGCTGTTTTACCAGATTCACAAAATTTGAATGCATTTAATTTGGAGGCTGAGGGCCTACGCCAAAAGCGCAAAGTATCAGCTCGTCAAATTGTAAGTGAAATTGATACGGTTTCAGATGACCTTAGAAATTTTGATTGGTTTTTATTAAAGAGTGGAGACCAAGGTGTGATGAGCAATGAAATTCAGAAAAAGCTAGAGGGACTTCTTCAAGGATCTTCTTCATTTACCATAGCGAGAGTCTGGAATCTTCCAGATGAGAGTAAAGCTTATCTTTTGCAGAGAAAAACTCTAAGTAATAGCGTTACCCCAATTGACTGTTTACAAAATACTCCTCAAGCTTCCCTCTCTATTTCAAATAATTTTATGAAAATTAATTTGGTTGGACAAGTTAGAGATTTCTATCAGAAGCACTTATTAGTAGAATTTATAAATAATTCTGAGAAATATACCTTTGATCATTCTATTGCTCAGGGTATGCTAAGTATGAATGATTTGAATAGAGATAGTTGCGTAGAAATAAACGAGAGATTTAATTTGAAAGCCTCTCATTTAAAAGGAGAAGAGATTTTTCTGAGATTATTATCTAGGCAAGGTAAAGTTGAAAATCTGAAATTAATTAATACATATTTAGATCTCAATAATTACGAACAAAGCGATAAGATATTTTTACATAATCGTATAGGATTATTATTAGATATGGGAGGAATGCTCAGAGAAGGTAAACTTGACTCATTATTCGATAGGATTGCTCAGATTAATCAAAGTGATCCTAAGCAAATCTATCTTCTGAATGCAGAAGATATTTTTAGATTTCGTTTAAAGGATGATCCAACCAATTTAGAATATCTTTATTCACTTTCGCTCTCTCAAATATTACAAAGAAAATCTATCGATGCATATCAGAATTTGCAGCTAATTAATCAATTGGAACCTAATAATGAATATGCTTATTTAGCAAAAGCTATTGTCCAATTATATCGCTTAAAACCTCAAGAGGCACTTTCCACTATTGAAAAAGCAAAACAGTTAGATGTCGATGATAAATTCTTGGATACTTGTAATTCCTTGACTTTATTAGCACATTTAATGCATTTTGATTTACCCAGGCTGATCTCTATGAATAAATCTAAATAAGGTTAAAGCTTTTAAGTCTTTGTATTGAGACTATTTTATATGTATCTAGATTTGTTACTCTTAGACCATTTAAGAGATCACTCTTTTATTTGAATATCTGAGGAAATAACTTAAGCTTCTTCTAGTATAGTTTTTTTCGCTTAATGGCCTTACGCACTAGATACATTTGGCCGGGACGCATAAAATGAATACCTAATAATTTCTAGATCGAAGGATTGGGCCTAAAAAAAGGTGATAGCTGATTTGTACCGGAATTAATAGCCTACCTGGGTTAGGCCTTTTTTACTTTGTCTCCAATGCTTCTTCTTCAAGTAATTAGGTTTTGAGATCCATGGAATTGCATGAAAAGAGGAGATCTTCCAGGCTCAATGAGTCAATTGGTTAATAGCTTTTAATCAATTTAACTTAGCAATTATGGCTAGATCCATATTTTTAGTAGCTCTTCTGTATGAATTTAGACTTCCTTAATTTGTTTCAGGGGATACAATTTAGATCCATATGGTCTTAAATTAATGCTTCAAAAGATCTTCAGTCTTATAGCCTGCATTGCTTTCTCATTGATGAGTTATGCGCCGATTGCTATGGCAGTTGATGAGAAACCTCCTGTAGATATACAAGAGCTTTTCACAAGCACAAAACCAATTTATGGAGAGTCATTCACATACCCTGAAGGTAAAGGAGAAATGCGTCTTTATAAAGTGGATGTTCAACCAGGAGGAGTTGTCCCTTTTCATTTCCATGAGGCACCATTAACTAGTTATATCGAAGAAGGTCAATTAACACTAAAAACTAAGAAAGGTAAGAGTACAACTTTCCGTGAGGGAGATTCTTTTGTTTTAGCAGCTGATACTCCTGCTCATACCATGGCTAATAATGGAAAAGTACCAGCAGTGATGTGGGTCACTGTTGCAGCCGCTGAAGGAGTTCCTACTCTCACTAATGTTGAAGGATAATTAGTTTCGGTTGACAGCCGATTGCTAGTGGATCGAGCAGGGCTGACCTAAGTCAGCCCTGCTTATATTATTGAGAATTACTTTCGAAGAGAATTTTCGTATTTCCTCTCGATTTTTTCGTAACTCTATTTTGTATTATTTTTTGAAACTCCAAGACTGATTTCATACCAATTGAAAAGGACGCCTTCCAGCGTCCATGGATCACTTGGTTAATAAGGCTGACCTCACCCCATCTCACTTGTTGTTCAAGCAGCAACAGGGGCTGTTTGACGTGAGAAACTAACGATTTTGTTAGCAGTTATGGTTTTGCCCTAACCGAGCAGGCTTCAGTCATACGCCTTGTATCCAGTCGAAGCCATTGCAGCCCCATAATTATGGAGCTGAGCGGAATCGAACCGCTGTCCTAGATACTGGTTTGAATCACCTAGTTCATCAATCAATGAACATTTTCATTATTGCAGATCTGCGATTTTCTCTGCATTTACTAAAAATAAATTATCTAGTTAAAGTCGATTTTTTTTCTAGATATGGACATTGATCTTTTAGCTGTTCTCCCTAGAGGGATAGAGGAGGTTGGATTGCTTGAACTTTCACGTCTTGGAGCAAAGAATTTAAATAAATCTAGAGGGAGAATTAGTTGCACAGTAGACTTGGCAACATTTTATAGATTACATTTTCAGGCCCGTCTCCCTTTTCGTTTCCTTCGCGAAATGAGTGAATTTTCTTGTATTGGACAAGAATCTCTATATTTTGCGGTTCAAAATGCTTGTGATTGGAAAAAATGGCTAGAACCTTCTAAAACTTTTCGGGTTAATGTCTCAGGTGGATCAAGAGAATTAAATCATAGTCATTTCACAGCATTGACAGTCAAAAATGCTCTTGTTGATTTACAGGAAAGTATCTGGGGTAAACGCTCCAAAGTTAATTTGGATGAGCCTGATATATGCATTCATTTACATCTTTTCTCTGATCGTGGAGTCTTGAGCTTTGCCACTTCTGCTAGTAGTTTACATCGAAGAGGTTATAGATCTGGGGTGGGACTAGCTCCTTTAAAGGAGAATCTTGCCGCAGGCTTGATCAAACTTTCTAATTGGAATGACTCCTTAACATTGGTTGATCCATTATGCGGATCAGGAACATTTCTAATAGAAGCTGCGAGTATTGCAAGGGGACTGTCTCCTGGACTAAATAGATCATTTCTTTTTGAAACTTGGCCAGATTTTCAGAGAGAACTCTGGATTCAAGAAAGGAATCAAGCTGAGAAACTTTTTTTACCTAAAAAAAAGTTACCAAGGATAATTGGTTGTGAGCAAAATAGCTCTATTGCTGACCAGGCAAAAGATAACATTAAAAGAGCTGGTCTTAATAATTCTATAGAGATTCAAATTGGACATTATAAAGATTTAGTATTACCTAAGTTACCAGGAGTTCTTGTATGTAACCCGCCTTATGGGAAACGTCTTGGAAACTTAAAAGATTTAGAATCAATGTATAGAGAATTTGGAAATTATTTAAAAAATAATGCATCAGGTTGGGATTTATGGCTTCTAAATGGAAATCCTAAATTAAGTAACTTTTTAGGTATGAAATCCTCGAGACGATTTCCGGTAACTAATGGCGGTATTGATTGTAGATGGCTACATTACAAGATTCATTGAGGTTTACCAAAAACGGCTTTTGTGCTCTTAGATAAACCTTCTAATGTTTCTGGTAAATAAGGTCCTTTTGTTAGATATCCTCCTAATCTTAGACTTATTCCTGCTAGTACAATATTAACTAATGCAATAATCAATAAGGCCATTTCGATTTTTAAATTGACACTATTTTGCATCCAAATAATCATCACTATTTCTAATGCTAATAATGTGAAAAGCATTAGTACACCACCCATAGCAAGAAATATCCCACCACTGATTAATCTTCGCCTTTCTCGACTAACTTCCTTCAGTGCAATTCGGACATGTAGATCCATGATTGAACTGGCTAGAGCAGTGACTCTTGCTGCTGCACCTATTCCTTGAGAATTTTCCGTGTTCTTCATTAAGATTTTCTACCTCCAGACATCAATATTCCTAATAAAACACCAAGACTAGCTGCTATGCCAATTGCTACTAGTGGTCTTTGTCGAATTGGCTTCTCAATTCGTGGTCTCAACGTACTATTCAATTCATCTAGGAGATCTTCTAATTGTTTTTCTAAAGGCTCAAAACTTTCAGCTAAAGTTTTTGTTCTATCACTCGCCGAATTGATGAGATCTTCAAGTTGCTCTAAAACTCCAAAGGAAGTTTTTCCCGAGTGAGATGAGATGACTCTTACTAGCTCATCGAGACTTCCTCTTGTGGCTTCAATTGTTTGCTTGGCAAGTTCAGGCCATTCTTCTTGAATTTTTGGTAGCAAGTCATCAAATTGTTCATTAAACCAATGATTTGAGAGGTTTTTATTCTCAGCCAGTGGGGTTTCAACTGATGCCTGGCTTTCACTAGATGCAGAATGCTCTGATTCCATGGTTTCCAGACTGTTTTACAAATCGTAGGTTCCACTTTGATTCTAGGGAACCCTTCGATGCCTTGATTCTGTGAAATTAAACTTATGAAGCAAAAGATCAAATCTTGTAAATAAAGGCACATATTAGATTTTTCGGATTTTTCCTTTGATTTAATAACATTCAGACGTCGCCTTTGCTTACATTTATTGCTATATGAAGCCTTCTAGTGCTAAAGATCTTTTGTATTTAACTTAGTGATCATGGATGTAGGGTTGTCTGCAATGGTTTTTGCGTCTAATACCGTTCCCACAGATTTTGGTCTGATTCTTGGTGCTATAGCAGGTGCAGGGAGTTTGCTTCTTATTGCTTTGAGATTTGTTCCTAGCGATTAAGGCTCAAATGAAAATTGGATTCTGTGGCATGATTACCTGTATAAAGGTTTGATATAGTTTTTTTGTGTCTTAAGTTATTCTCGCTGATAATTAATTAGTTATTGTTTCTATCTAATTGATATTAGTTGATACTAATTTTTTTTTACTTTCTTTGTAATTAGACTTGAATCCAGTGATATAAATATTTTAGGAGGAGTTTCTTTTGAATTATTAGGGTCAATTGCCTGGAAATGCTAATATTTTGGATTGTATATAAAGATGTTTGAAACTATAAGATTTTAAATGAATTAATTTTACGCTTAGACTTTAGAAGCAAATCATTTGCCTTTAAAATTTTGAAGAAATGCCTGAATCAAAGATGGGTTATTCTTAGGCACATGCTTTCTAAGGACTCTTTAGAAGGCTTACATTTTGATTTGTTGTTAGAAGATGGCGATTTTTGTAGGACTTGGCAACTCAAGAATATGCCAAGAGTTAATGGTCCTTCGGTAGAAGTTACTCTGATTGCTCCACATAAATTACATTGGTTAGAGAGGGAAGAATACGAAGTTTCAGGAGGAAGAGGCTGGGCTCAGCGTGTTGAAAAAGGCTATTTCGATGGCTCTTTGCCTAGAAATAAGTACGATTTGGTATCTATAGAAATTAATAGCATTCGTTTATCAGGCAGATTGGAAATAGGGAGAAAGTTGTGCAAATTAGTACCCTCTTCTAAATTCCATGTCAATTAGAAACGTAAGACTTGAGCTTCTCTGAGGTTTCGCTAATCTTTGTTTTCAAGACTGTGAGTCCTGTTGGTTTACATCAATCAGGTAGGCCTGACAAATTTTAAATCCTTTGGGGGGTCAATGACTATTCCCCTTGAGGAGGGCTTTACTGTAGTTACAGGGCCTAATGGTTCAGGGAAAAGTAATATCCTTGATGGTATTTTGTTCTGTCTTGGATTAGCTACTAGTCGGGGTATGCGTGCTGAACGTTTACCCGATTTAGTTAATAGCGCTGTCTTAAGAGCTGGAAAATCTGCGGAAACAGTTGTAAGCGTGAGGTTTGATCTGGAAGGATGGCAGCCTGACTCCGCTGAGGAGGGGCTTGATATTCCTCAAGAAGGTCCTTGGATAAAGAGTGGTCAAAAAGATTGGACTGTAACAAGACGATTGCGGGTTATGCCCGGCGGCTCTTATAGCTCTTCATATACGGCTGATGGGGAAAATTGTAATTTGCAGCAACTTCAGATTCAATTAAGACGTTTAAGGATTGATCCTGAAGGAAGCAATGTCGTGATGCAAGGCGATGTTACGCGAGTTGTGTCTATGAGCAATAAAGATCGTAGAGGATTGATTGATGAACTTGCAGGAGTGGCATTATTTGATAACAGAATACAACAGGCGCGTTTGAAGCTTGATGATGTTAATGATCGGCAAGAGCGATGTCGTATTGTTGAGCAAGAGTTACTTGCGTCGAAGCAACGTCTGGAAAAAGATTGTGAAAAAGCTCGTCTATATAAGCAGCTTAAAGATGAAATGCAATTTGTTAAAAAACAAGAATCTGTGCTTGTTTTTGAAACAGCAAAACAAGATTTTGAAAAGTTAAACTTACGCCAAAAGAAATTAATTGAAAAAGAATTCCATGACTCTGAAAAGTTAGAAAAGTCAGAAGTTATAATTAATCAGTTAGATCATAATCTGAAAGTCCTTCAAGTAGAAGTTAAGGATTTAGGTGAAGATAAGTTAATTGCAATCCAAGGAGAGATTGCAGGTTTAGATAGTCAATCTCGAGAGCTAGATAGACAAGCAATACAACATAAGGCTGATGGTGAGAAACTTAAAGAAAAAAGTGACAATTTGAAAATACTTCAATCAGGTATTAAACAAGATACATTACATAAAACATCAAAAAATTTAATTAAAGATATTGAAAATGCAAGTAAAAATCTAAAAAATGCTCAAATTGCTGTTGATATTTCAAGACGTAGACTTACTGACATTGCAGGACGCTCTGGAGATTATCTTGAAGAATATCAGGAACGTAATAACACTCGTCAACAGATTCAAACGAAACTAAAGCCTATTCAGCAAGAGCAACAAGAGTTACAAGGTAAGTTATTGCAGATTGATGAGAGGTTAGCTGAACTCCGAATTGATCATGATAGGGATTTACTCGATAATCAGAAATTAAATAAGGAACTGGAAGGAATTGAGATTGATTGGCAATCTATTTTAAAGGAGATTTCTATAGAACAAAAAGAGATTGATCAGCTTTTATCTCAATTATCAATTCAACAAAGGACTCGACTTCGTTTGGAAAATGATCAAACTAGAATAGAAAAAGATATTGCTCGTCTAGAAAGTCGAAGAGAAACATTACAGGAAAGTAGAGGAACAGGTGCTTTAAGACTCCTTTTAGAATCAGGATTAGAAGGTATTCATGGACTTGTCGCAAATTTGGGTGAGGTTGATAATCAGCATAAATTGGCGCTTGAAGTTGCTGCAGGTGCAAGGATTAGTCAGATTGTTTTGGATAATGATTTAATTGCTGCAAAAGCGATTGATTTATTGAAAAAGCGTAAAGCTGGAAGGTTGACTTTTTTACCACTTAATAAAATTAAGAATCCTGCAGGTACTTCAAAGATTGTTTTTCAAAGACCATTCGAAGAGAAGAATTATCATGGTTTTATAGCTAAAGCAATTGATCTAATTAAATTTGAGCCAATTTACACAGAAGTCTTTAGATATGTATTTGGAGAAACTTTGGTATTTAATGATTTAGGTTCCGCACGCTCACACTTAGGTGCATTTAGGTCAGTTACCTTGGCTGGAGAATTGATTGAAAAAAGTGGTGCAATGACTGGTGGTAGCTTCTTAGCTAGAAGTAGTTCCTTAGGCTTTGGCTCCAGTAATGATAATGATGAAATAGAACCACTTAGAGAAAGATTGCTTGAGATTGGTGCAACTTTGATTAGTTGTAAAAAAGAGGAATCAAGCTTGTCTCATTTATTAGATGTAGGTAGACCCAAATTGAAAGTTCTTGAAAAGAGGCATGCATCTCTAGAGGCCCAACGTGCCGCATTTAAGCGTTCTCATAGTCCTTTTATAGATAGGCAAAACGAGAAAAGTAATCGTTTAAATTGTTTGAATAAAGCTAGAAAGGAGCATCAAACTAGACTGGACTTACTTGCAGAAGAGATTACTCCATTTATTGGTCAGTTAGAGAGGCTTGATGCCAAGGAAAAGGCCCCTTTATCTATTAGTAGTAATCAGAATATAAAACAACTACAAAAAGACTTGCAGTTAGCCGAAGAAGCTCTTGAAAAAGCAAAAGATGGACGAGATTCTTTAATTAATGAAAAGCGCAATGAGGATCTGGCATTAGAAAGGCTTGTTGGCCAACAAGAATCTCTAAAAGATGAAGAAGAGAGATTACAGGATGCAATTAATTTACTTACTCAGCAGCATAAAAAATGGAGGAATGAAAACCAATCTTTAAAGATTCAACGGGAAAAATTGGATATTCAAAAAAAACAATTGGAGAATACCTTTGGTGAAAAACGTAGAGAGCGTGATAAGGCCGAATTGGAATTGTCTACTAAAAGGCAAGAATTTCAAGATCTGTCATGGAAACTCGAAAGATTAAGAGAGGATGTTCAATCTCTCAAGGAAGAGTTAAGAAGTAGTGCTATTCGTATTGAGGAACTCGAGAAACTTCTTCCAGAACCATTGCCAGATATCCCTGAAGAACTTAGAGAAAAGGGACTCGACTATCTTAAAGGTCAGTTAAATGCCTTACAGGACAGAATAGAATCATTAGAACCTGTAAATATGTTGGCTTTAGATGAACTTGAAAACTTGGAAGGCCGTTTAAGGGATTTAGTTAACAGGCTAGAAGTCTTAACAGAAGAACGTTCAGAATTATTATTACGTGTTGAAACTGTCTCAACTCTCCGTCAAGAGGCTTTTATGGAGGCTTTTGAAGCTGTTGATGGTCATTTTCGAGAAATCTTTGCGAGTCTTTCAGATGGTGATGGTCATCTCCAATTAGAAAATGTTGAGGATCCTTTAGAAGGTGGCCTTACTTTGGTGGCTCACCCGAAAGGCAAAGCTGTTAGAAGGTTGGCTGCAATGTCAGGAGGAGAAAAATCTTTAACAGCTTTAAGCTTTTTGTTTGCATTACAGCGTTTTAGGCCTTCTCCTTTTTATGCCTTAGATGAAGTTGATAGCTTTCTTGATGGAGTTAATGTAGAAAGGCTTTCTTCTTTGATTGCTAGACAATCAGATGATGCTCAGTTTATGGTGGTAAGCCATCGTCGTCCCATGATTGGTGCTGCGACTCGTACTATTGGTGTTACTCAAGCTAGGGGTTCTAATACCCAGGTAATTGGTTTGCCTTTGGCAGCTTGAAATCTATCTAAGCTAGTTATGAGTCAAAATGATTCGAATAGTTCAAATCTAAATCTCTAGTTTGACCAACACTCAATTCCCAAACGATTTAGGTGAAGCAGTACCCAGTGAAAGACTCTGGCTTAGATCAGAGTTGATGGGAACGCAAGTCATTACTCGTGACACTGGACGCCGCTTAGGCGTTGTTGGAGAGGTTGTGGTTGATATAGACAGGCGTGAAGTGATAGCACTTGGTTTGCGTGACAATCCTTTAACTCGCTTTTTACCTGGGTTACCTAAATGGATGGTTTTGGATCAGATTCGTCAAGTTGGAGACGTTATCCTTGTTGACTCAATTGACTCTTTGAGTGAGGAATTTAATCCCGATAGATATAGCAAGCTCATTAATTGTCAGGTAATTACTGAATCTGGCGAACAATTAGGAAGAGTTTTAGGGTTTTCATTTGATATTGAGACTGGGGAACTGATTAGTTTAGTAACTGGAGCTGTTGGAGTCCCTCTTTTAGGTGAGGGAGTATTGAGTACGTGGGAGATTCCTGTTAATGAAATTGTTAGTAGCGGTACAGATCGGATTATTGTTTATGAAGGTGCTGAAGAAAAGCTGAAACAATTGAGTAGTGGATTACTAGAGAAAATAGGAGTTGGTGGCTCAGCTTGGGATGAGAGAGAAAATGAACGTTATAGGGTGAATTTAGTACCGGTTGAAAATCAATTGATCTCAGGTGAAGAAGTTGAACAAACTCAAAGAACTCTTACTGCTTCATCAGAGTCAGTATTTAATCCTGAAGAAGAAGAATTGGAGTATGTGGAATTAGAAGATAGAAGTAAATTTAATGATAAGAAATCACGCTATTTAGAAGAAGTTCAACCTTCCAGACAATCTAATTTTGAGAATTTATATCGAGAAGAATATGAGGATCGTCTAGAAGATAACTTTGCCCCTAATCAAATTCCTGCAAAACAAGAAGATTTTGTCCCAGTTAATCGTTCAAACTCCAGGAAGTCAATTACGAATTTAGATGACCCTTTAGATGTTGAACCCATTAATATTGATAAATCTAAGAAGGAAGCTAAAGATGAGAATGAGAAAGAATCTTTATATTCAGAAGAAATTGAGGATCCATGGTAAAAGTTTCAAGCTTTAAGTTAAGGGTAGAATCTTCTTTAATTAATCATATTTATTAAATCTATAATTTCTTTTACCATTAATTTAATGGCACCTGGTTTACCTCTTAATGACCTGAGGTCTTCCCTTTGACCTTCTAATCTATTAGGGGAGTTTAACCAATCATTTGCTTCACTTGCAATATCCTTAGGAGTAATATTTCCAATTCTTTCAGGAACAACCATTCTATTAGCAGTTATATTTGGCCATGCCATGAATTTCTTCCCTCGCATTCTCCACAAACCTATTAATAAGCCTAAAAAATACTTCAAAATTGGTAATCTTGCAATTATGCCCAAAAATCCATCCCAAGCTTCCATAACAGTTAAGTGCTGAGTAGGAACTACTACAATCATTGGCACACCTAGTGATCCTAACTCTGATGTATTGGCACCAATTGTTGTTATTGCTAAGTCACATTGACTTATGAAACTATATGCAGGATACGTTTCTATTAAATGTAATTTTGTTCCAGATTCTGTAATTAATCTTCTCCAAGGATATTTTTTATTAGGTAATTCTATCTGCTTAATTTTAGAATTATATTTTCTTGCAATTACATTCTTTGAGCTACTAAAATAACAAATTTCTTTAATATTTGTTGTTGGAGCAAGTGGGATTAAAAAATTATACTCTGGATTTTTTTGTGATAAAAGATCAGCAACTTCGAGGAAAAAAGGTATGCCAATTGATAGTTTTGCTTTTTTAGATCCAGGTAATATTGCAACCCACTTTCCTTGTGGAAGAGGAGCTAAACCTTTAGCTTCCTTTTGTATATCTGCCATTAAATCACCAACGACAATACAGCGCTTTTTTAACTTCTTGGGCAATATTTTTCTTACTTGTGGGGACATTGCAGCAATTCGATCATTCCAAAATGGCCATCTTGTTATCCATTCCGAATAAGTAATATTTTTGTATTTCAATCTTGCTGCTAGCAGTACACTCCAGAATTGGTCTCCCCCTAAAAACACAACAATTCCTTCTTTTGGCCAATATCCATATTTTTTGGGATTGATTAATACTTTCCAAAAGTGTTTAGCTGCGATGACTTTCTCAAATAGCTTCCAGGAAGTAGCTACTTCTTTTTCATTTCCCGTTGCATTTGGGCATGGCACTAATACTAATCTGAGGCTAATTAAGGCATTGGGTTCATAAGGTCGGAGTGATAAAGATCTATGCAAGTCTTCTGCAATGGGCTTAACCCATGTAGTTAATTCTCCTGGTCCATTTGAAATAAATACAACTGTGAGACCAGGTTCAGAAGTTGTAATAGTTGATATTGAATTCAAGGTTTTAACCTATGCGGATGGCGAGATTTGAACTCGCAAGGCCGAAGCCACACGCTCCTTAGACGTGCGTGTCTACCAATTCCACCACATCCGCAGTTGAAACAAAGTTGTTAACTAAGTCAAAGATGATCATATACGGTATCCCTTCGTTAAGGATGGGTCGAAGCACTGATACGATTCCTTTATATCATTCAAGATCTTGAGTGTCTCTAGGCAAAGTACTAATTGCTAATCGAGGCGAGATTGCCTTACGAATACTCCGTAGTTGTAGGGAGTTAGGTATTGCAACAGTTGCGGTCTATAGCACTACTGATCGTAATGCATTACATGTTCAACTAGCTGATGAAGCTGTTTGTGTAGGTGATTCACCTAGTAATAAAAGCTATTTAAATGTTCCAAATATTATTGCTGCAGCTACATCTAGACGGGTAGATGCGATTCATCCGGGGTATGGATTTTTAGCGGAAAATGATCGATTTGCTGAAATTTGCAAAGATCATGGAATTGTTTTTATTGGTCCATCGCCACATGCAATTAGATCTATGGGAGATAAAGCGACAGCGAAATCAACGATGATGAAGGTTGGAGTACCCACTGTCCCTGGCAGTCAAGGTCTATTATCAAGTTGTGAGGAAGCCGCATCTCTCGCAAGTGAAATGGGATACCCAGTAATGATAAAGGCTACTGCTGGAGGCGGTGGAAGGGGTATGAGATTAGTTAATAGCGCAGATACTATTGAGGAGCTTTTTAAGGCTGCTCAGGGTGAATCAGAAGCTGCATTTGGAAATGGCGGCTTGTATATGGAGAAGTTTATTGATAAGCCTCGTCATGTTGAAGTTCAAATCTTGGCGGATAGTTTAGGTAATGTGGTGCATTTAGGCGAAAGAGATTGTTCGATCCAGCGTAGGCATCAGAAATTATTGGAGGAATCACCAAGTCCCGCTTTAGATAAGGAGTTGAGGCTTCGAATGGGTCAGGCAGCTGTCTCAGCAGCAAAAAGTATCAATTATGAAGGAGCTGGAACGGTCGAATTTCTTCTTGATCGATCAGGAAATTTTTATTTTATGGAAATGAATACTCGTATCCAGGTTGAACATCCAGTCACTGAAATGGTGACAGGAATTGATTTAGTAGCTGAGCAATTACGAATTGCTGGTGGAGGGTCGATTTCCTTTACTCAAGATCAAATTCACTTAAATGGTCATTCAATTGAATGCAGAATTAATGCAGAGGACTCATCTCATAATTTTAGACCTTCTCCTGGAAGAATTACTGGTTGGCTTCCTCCTGGAGGTCCAGGAGTAAGAGTTGATAGTCATGTTTATACCGGTTATGACATTCCTCCTTTCTATGATTCTTTAATCGGCAAAGTAATTGTTTGGGGAAATGATCGTGAAACAGCTTTAAAGAGAATGAGGAGAGCCTTAAATGAATGTGCTGTCACTGGAATACCAACGACAATTGACTTTCACTTGAAATTATTGGATCGAGGAGAATTTATTAGGGGCGATGTTCATACAAAGTTTGTAGAGCAGGAGATGCTTGAATGATCATCTATTGAGTTCATTTTTGAGATAAGACTTGAATTAATATTTGTGAAAGGATTCCTTGAGGGCCTACTATCAACTCCCTTGCAAGACTAATGAGTCCAAACCAAATTACTGGAGTGATGTCCACTCCTCCAATTGGGGCAATCAGTCTTCTACTAATAGATAAAAAGACTTCTGTTGGTAGATAAATCAAAAGCCCAAAACCATAGTCAATCTTCACCTGTGGATACCAGGTAAGAACAATTCTCATTAAGAAGGCTAATGACCAGACTGCTAACAGTAAGCTGGCTGAAAAATGAATTGCTGGGAGTGCTTTTATCAAAATTGGCGTCACAAAGCTCTAAGCATCTGTACATCTATCGTATAAAAATGCTTTTACTTCGTAGGATTGTTAAGCTTTTGCTTTTATAAAGAGCTGTAATGGCTTTTACTTTGTCAAACCTCCTTTTCAGTGCTGCCGTTTCTAGTCAGGCTGCTACTAACTCAGCTATTGGCATGATTGGTAGTTTTCTTGCTGCTGCAGCATTAATTGTTGTTCCTGCAGCATCTTTCTTGATTTGGGTGTCACAGAAAGATGCTCTTCAACGAGGACGCTAGGACTAGGCAATTCTTGCTTATTTCTTAGACTGGAGTAAACGAGTTGGATTCCTTCTCGTTTACAACTCATTTCGTGGAGCTTTACTTTGGTCAATGCCAGTCTGAATTGGGCCAGCATTGTGGGAATTGCCTTAGCCATTTGTGGCGGGGGTCTTTATTTCTTGCGATCATTTAAGCCAGCGCTTGCACGTGATTACGACGTATTTTTTGCTGCGATAGGACTGCTTTGCGGAGGGATACTTTTTTTCCAAGGATGGCGTTTAGACCCAATTCTTCAATTTGGTCAATTCTTGCTTGCCGGGACTACAGTTTTTTTCGCATATGAGAGTGTTCGTCTTAGAGGAATTGCTACTGATCAAGCCAGACGTTCTTCTTATTTTGACGAGGAATTTGAATCACCTTCTCGCTCAAGTTCTGGTTTCAGATCTCGAGGAGAACAGGATTATGATCGATTTCAAGAGTCTGAACCTATTAACCGAAGGTTTGCAGGTAGAGAAACTCTAGAAGATTATGATTCTGGGGAGGAGGATTTCTATCGCTCCAGACGGAATTCCAGACCAGCTATCCCTGAGCAAGCTGCCAGTAGGCGAAGTAGATCTCAGAGAGATTCTTTGAAATCTGAGTCCCGAGAGTCTAGGAGGATGTCGAGATTTTCAACCTACAATAACTCTGACGATAGTAATAGAAGGTCTACTTTTGGAGATCGCAGAAGCTTGAGGCAAGAAGACAAAAGAGGAAGTAGACCTAGACCAAATGACCAAACTTCAAGAAGATCTAATCAGAGTAGAGAATCTAGTGTGAATTTTAGAGAGAGTGCAAGAAAGTCTAGATCTTCTTCAGAACGATATGCTCCTCCTAAAGGAGCACCTATTGAAAATAGAGCTGAGGATGCAGCCTTTTCTTCGAGGGAATCTCAGGCAGGTTCAAAAAGAGTCCCTAATTCAGAGATACCATCAGTAAGAAGTAGATCAGCTGGAAATCCAGATAGAAATTCAACCTTTCGAAGAACTAATTCATCTAATGCCAGACCTAGAGACAACACTTCTAGATTTGATGATTAAGAGCTTGGTGATTGATGTCTTTTGAGCGCAAAGATTTATGGAACAAAGCCAGCCCAATGGAGGAACCCTGAATGGCTAAAAAGTTCAATAAGCAAGATTGCGAGAAAACCAACCATTGCAAATCTTCCATTAACTCTCTCTGCATAACCACTCCAACCAAATGATGGAATATCTGGAGTTGTAGCACTTGGTATATTTTTTAGATCACTATTATTTTCATTGGTGCCCTCAGAGTCATCGTTAGAGGATTTAGCGTTAGTTGATTCTGAATTGTTTGAGTTCATAAAATTAAGTTAGCATTTAGCTGAATTGATAGCTAGATGAAGGTTGCAGACGCCATGAACCATCTCCGCTAAGTTCTAGAACTGATTCATGGAACCCCATAAGTGTTGGTCTATGACCAACACTTATGACTGCCAAATCTCTTTTACTTAAAAGGCTATACAAGTGTTCTTCTGTTTTTATATCTAATGCGCTTGTGGCTTCATCTAACACTACAAATCTTGGTGAATTTAAAAGTAATCTGCCAAATGCCAATCTTTGTTGCTCTCCTAAAGATAAAATTCTAGGCCAATCTTGCTTAATGGTTAAGTCGGGGTATCGATCTATAAGTGATGAAAGATTGACTTCTTTAAGTACAGATCTGAGTTGATCATCACTAAATTTATTTTGATCAGTTGGGTAGCAAAGTTGCTCCCTTAGTGAGCCTAAAATCATATACGGCTTTTGAGGAATAAATAATAAATCTCCTGTCTTTGGTCTATAAATATTTCCCTTAATAGGTTTCCATAAACCACTAATCATTCTTAGCAATGATGTCTTGCCGCAGCCAGAAGGACCTACAACTAATAAGCTATCGTTCTGATTTATATTGATACTTAGGTTTAAAACTATTTTTTTCTTGCTGCCTGGTGGATAAAGATCCGCATCTTTAATAATAATTGAATTATTGTTAATACCTAAATTACTATCATCAACAATGATTGTATTGCTAACCTTTTCAACTTTGGATTGAAAGCCTTCCAGACGGCTAATGCCTGCAGTAAATTTTGCTAATTCCTCAATTTGATTCACTATAAAAAATAATGAACCTTCTACCATTCCAAATGCAAAACTTGCTTGAATGAATCTCCCATAATCAATCTCACCTGCGAAATAAGGGATTGCCATAATTAAATATGGAAAGAAATTTCCTGCATAATTTATTGAACGTCTCATGACATCTATAATCACTCTCCATATTATTAGTAGATTAAAGTTAGTAACTACTTCTGATAGTCTTCTTTGGGTCTCCGCTTTTTCAGGCTCTTCACCTGAATAAAAAGCAATTGACTCTGCATTGTCCCGGATATGAACTAAACCATATCTAAAGTCTGCTTCATAACGTAGTTGATCATAATCAATTCTTACTAGATTTTTTCCTGCTATAATTAGTACACTAGTTGCAAAGGCTGCATAACCAAATAAGGATAAAGTTAGAGTAGTGCTGATACTCCAAAGAATTAAAATATTTAGTGAAAATGTTAGGAATGCATCGAATATTCCGAGGGTAAAAGATAAACTTTGACCTGTAAAAGCTCTTGTATCATCAGTAATCCTTTGATCAGGATTGTCTACATCTGTTTCCTCTTCATCATTTGGATTTAGAATATAATATGCCTTGTTTTTCATGTAATCAACAATTAAACTTTTAGACAACCATTCTCTCCAAATAAGACCTAATTTGTATGTGAAAAATATTTGTGATACACGTATTGGTAGTGCAACTATAAAGCAACATGCATATATACCTAATATTTTGTAGAAGCCAGATTCTTGTTTATCTACTAGAGCATTAGTTAGATCTCTTGCGATAAAACCGATACCTGCATTGATTCCGTTGACAGCTAGGAGCATTAGAACAATGACTCCAAGTAAAGACCAATGCAGCCATCTTTTATTTCTAAGCTGATGCCTATAATTGAAAAAGCTTAGGCTTCCTATAAAAAATATTCCTGAAAAAAAGAAGCCCCACCAACTTGACCAGATTGAATGAATAGTTCCTTGTACACCTCCAAAATATTTCTCTAATAGGATTGGCTGTATATTCTCAAGAAATTGTATTAAACCTGTGATGAAAATAAGAACTATTCCACCAACACAAAATAATAGCGATATTAACAACCATATAAAGTTCCATCCACTGCTTTGCTCAAGAGGTAAGAAAAAGGGTTGAGCTAATTTCCTTAAACTACTTAATTGATGTTTTAGTGTTCTATTATTTGAAATAGTTGTTTCTGTCATAGCAATAGCAATATGATAAGTTCTGATAAATGCAAGGTTAAAAAGCTAACTAGTTTGAGTCTATTATTAATCATTAGGAATTTTTTGGAAAAATTGCATATTTTGATCAAAGCTCATGTTTTTCATACTAACTCTCATGATGCTTTTCAGTAAAAAAGATACTATCAAATGATATATTTTCGTGAACTAAATTTTAACTATATCTTTTGAAGCCTTTTGATCCAATTATCCAGGTGGCCAGTCTAATTTTCTACCTCCAATGATATGCAGATGAAGGTGGAACACTGTTTGTCCTGCTTCTTCTCCTGTATTAATGACTGTACGCCAGCTAGCCAAGCCCTGCTGGCCAGCAATTTTTGAAGAGATTAGGAGAAGATGACCAAGTAATTCTTTATCTTCCTGATTTGCATCTTTAAGACTCTTAATGGGCTTTTTAGGTATTACAAGTATATGAATTGGTGCTTGTGGCTGAATATCCCGAAATGCCAGACAAACTGAATCGTTATAAACTTCATCACAAGGTATTTCTCCTTTAATAATTCGACTAAAAATTGTTTCCTCAGTCATAATTTATTGAAGCTTCTTAGTTAACATTAGACATGAGGATTCCATCACATGACAAGCTATTATTTATTATACTCGTTTATTAAAACATAGCTTCTTTGAAATATGCTCTAGCAATATATATAAAGATCAAGAAATAGCTAAGACGTCCTTTTTATTAAACCCATTTTCTTTTAACTCTTTTTTTAGTTCACTTTGGTCTGTGACTCTGTCAACGAAAAGTACGCCATCCAGATGATCCATCTCATGTTGGATACATCTTGCTAGTAATCCATCTGTGCTTAGTTTTTTAGGTCTACCCATCTCATCACGAAAATTTACTTTTATCGAAGATGGCCTTATTACATTTAGATATACTCCAGGAATACTTAGGCAGCCTTCTTCATAAGTATCAATGGAGGCACTGAATTCGGTTATTTCTGGATTTATTAGAACTATTGGCGGAGTCGTTGCATTTTCAAGATCCAAATCTATGACTAAGAGTTGCTTGTGAATACCTACTTGTGGTGCTGCTAAACCAATACCTTTAGCAGAATACATACTCTGAAGCATTTTCTTCACTAGATCTCTCACTGATCCATCTACTTTGCTAATTCGCTTTGCTGACTGGCGTAAAACTGAATTTCCTAGAGTATGAATCTTTAATTCAGGAGATTCAACCGGTTTTTTAGACACACTAAGAGATGTCCTCTTTTTTTCTGCGTTAAGAGCAAGTTGTGAAAAACTACGAGCCAAGGATGTTTTTTAACTCATTTTAATGAATTGTACATTTTTTAAGAAGTATTAGATAATTTATTCTATGAAATTAAACGGTTCAGCTTCAGAGAGCTTACAAAATAATTACCAAAAGATAGATGCAGAAAATGTTGTTTCTCTTACTCCTAAACTAAAAGAAACTCGTTTGCTTGATGGTTGGGTTGCATGGTTAGAGCAAAGACCAAATGAAGGTGGTAGAACTACAATCTTAATTCGTCGATGGGGGCAATTCGATTGCCAACCTAAGGAGTTGACACCAAGCCCTTGGAATATCCGTAGTCGAATTCATGGTTATGGGGGAGGGGCCTTCACTTTGGAAAGTGCTGGGGATAAGCTTGGCTTGGCTTGGGTTGATGCCTCTAATGATTGTCTATGGTTCAAAGAATGGTCAGGTTTACAGAATGTCTGCGAAGAAAACCCGACTTTAAAAGAATTAAATAATCCGTTGTGTCTTTCTAAGTTAAATGATTGGCATTTAGGAGATGGGCTCATTGATTTAGGGAAAATGATTTGGCTAGGAGTGATGGAGAAAGAAGATAGAGATTATTTGGTGACATTTTCGTTATTAGATAAATTACAAGAACCTAAGATTATTTATAGAGCCGCTGACTTTATTGGATATCCAAAATTAAGTCCTAATACCAGGAATCTGGCATGGGTAGAGTGGCAAAGACCAAATATGCCTTGGGATAAAAGTTCACTCATGGTAGGTAGATTGTTGGATTTTGAGAGATTAGATTCGATACAACTATTAGCAGGAACTTGTTCTAAAAGTTCCAAATTAATATCAGTTTTTCAACCAATGTGGTTGAAAAATAATCAATTATTAATTTCAGATGATCAAAATGGATGGTGGAATTTAAAACTCTTAGAAATAGACAATGCTCAGGGCTTAAGATCACAATTCAAAAATATTTTCAAAATAAAAGCTGAATCAGCTTTGCCCCAATGGGTTGCAGGAATGTCTACAATTGCTAAATCTGATGAGGATATTGCAGTCTTAAGTTGTAAGGAATCAATATGGAGTTTGAATTTAATTAGTAATTGTGGAGCTCTAATTAAGATTGATATACCTTTTGATGAAATGTCTTATTTAGATGCAAATAATGGCCGTGCTGTACTTATTGGGAGCAACCCATTTCAGGAGCCTACTATTGTAGAAATTGATTTGAAAAAAAAATCATATAATTGCCAACGTAGGAAAAATTCAGCTTACTCTTTGCCTAAAAAACTAATTAGTCCTGGCGAAGATCTTTGGTTTAAAGGATATAATAAATGCAATACTCATGCTTGGTATTACCCTCCTTTACCTATTTTGCATGATAAAAGTCCTCTTATTGTGAAGGTTCATAGTGGCCCAACATCTATGGCTTCAAGAGGATTGAATCTTTCAATTCAGTTTTGGACCTCAAGAGGTTGGGGGGTTTTAGATATTAATTATTCTGGCTCCACTGGTTTTGGGAGAGAGTATCGAGATCGTCTTAGGAATGGATGGGGAAATGTCGATGCTTTTGATTGTTGTGCTGCTGTTCAGGAATTGATTAAATTAGGAAAGGCTAGTCGAGAATATATAGCCATTGAGGGTTCCTCTGCGGGAGGATTTACTGCTTTAAGATGTTTATCTTCTTCAGATCTTTTTCGAGTTGCTTCTTGTAAATACCCAGTAACTGATTTAGTTTCTATGTTGAAAACAACCCATAGGTTTGAGGAGGGCTATCTAGATTACCTTGTAGGAAATATTAGAGATAACTATTCTAATTACTTTGAGCGTTCACCAATTAATAATATTGATAAAATTTCTACCCCAGTGATATTTTTCCATGGCCTAAAAGATAATGTAGTCTGTTTAGAGCAGGTTAGAAAGATGGCTGATAAATTAAATGCCAATAAAGTCCCTGTTGAATTTCATACTTTTAAGAATGAAGGACATGGTTTCCGAGATGCTATTTCAAATATTAAGGTTTTAGAATTAACTGAGAAATTTTTTTTAAAGCATTTACGACTTTAAGAATTTCTCTTAATGAACTCAATACTGGAGATAAGCTCTTGAGAAAAAATATCTATTTCTTCTTTAGTAGAAGTAAAACTTAAACTTGCTCTTGCCGTGGAGACTACTCCATAATATTTGTGAAGTGGTTGACAACAATGATGGCCACTTCTTATGCAAATATTACTTGAATCTAATAATTCTGAGATATCATTAGAGTGAATACCTTTAATGTAAAAAGTTGCTAAAGGACCACGATTACTTTGTTGCTTAGGAGTTGGCCCTAAAATAGTAATATCTTCAATATTAGTAAGTTTTTCAAAAAGATATGCAGTCAATTCTTGTTCATATGAGCTGATCTTTTCTAAACCAATTGATTCAAGATATGTTATTGCTTTTGCCATACCAATGGCTTCTCCTATTGCAGGTGTTCCAGCTTCAAATTTGAATGGCAAATCTGCCCAACTGCTTTCTAATAGAGAAACATCCTGAATCATTTCGCCTCCTCCAAGAAAAGGAGGCATTTCTTCAAGTATATTTTCCCTACCCCATAAGAATCCACAGCCTGTTGGGCCACAGATTTTATGAGAAGAACCTGCCAAGAAATCAATATTTAATGATGCTACATTGACTTTTTTATGAGCAAGGCTTTGACATGCATCTAATAGAACAAGTGCACCTACACTATGTGCAATTTTGGTAATTTCTTCAATTGGATTACAGGTACCCAATGTGTTACTGACATGAAGAAGAGCTACGAGTTTTGTGCTTTTATTTATTTTCTTGTGAAAATCTTCAAGATCTAATTCACCTGTGTCGCTTAGACCTATATAACGTAGAGTGCATCCTGAGCGTTTGGCAAGTAATTGCCAAGGAACAATATTGCTATGGTGCTCCATTAGAGTAATTAAGATTTCATCTTTTTCTTTGACTTGAGAATTACCCCATGAATATGCAACTAGATTGATTGCTTCTGTTGCATTGCGAGTGAAAATAATTTCATTACTTGATTTTGCATTAATAAACTTGGCAGTTATATCTCTAGCTTCTTCAAATGCTTGAGTTGCCTTAGCACTTAATTGGTGAGCTCCTCGATGGACATTTGCATTTTGAAAACTGTAGTATCTTTCTAATGCGTCAATTACTTGTATGGGCTTTTGGCTAGTTGCTGCATGATCTAAATATATTAGATTACTTTCTTGATCTTGTTTCCTGCAAAACAAGGGGAAGTCTTTTCTTGTTTCTATTGAAAGATCGTTGACCTGTTTCATTTCTCTGTAAGGTTCGCTAAATAAGTTTGGCAAGCAGATTGATTTACTTCAATTGGAACATTGTTAATTATGTCAGTACAGAACGCATTAATTAGTAACTCATTAGCTTGTTTTGTATTAATCCCTCTGCTTTGCAAATAAAAAATTTCTTCATTTGATAGTTGACTAATTGTTGCACCATGATTACATTTCACATCATCGGCAATAATCTTTAACTGAGGGCTTGTATCAACTTTTGCTTTAGAAGATAGAAGAAGATTTTTGCTTAATTGTGACGCTTCAGTTTTCTGAGCAATTTTAGGCACCTCGATCATTCCTTGAAAGATTGAATGAGATTCATCATCTAATATTGATTTTTGTATTTGTTCTAGGTATCCATTCGGTCCATTAAATTTTACGAGTGAATGTGTTGCTAACTCTTGTTTTTGTTTAGCAATTTGAAGTCCTTGGAGCGTAGTTTTTGCATTTCCATAAAGTTGAACTATTTCTTTTTCAAACCTACTCATTGACCATCCTTTCTGAATACAACTTAGGGAGTAAGTACTATGCTTTTTTTGTTTTACGAAAATACTTGCTAATAACTTCGAAGAATCTTTTCCAATCGAAACTATGCCATGTTTGACTGTTGCACTATCTCCAACATGAATCTCAATTATATGACTATGGGATACAGACTTAGAACCTTCAATTATTTGCAATATATCAATATTTGAACCTTCTTCAACTATTATAATTATTCTAGTTGGTATTAATTCGTTCAATGAAGCTTGTATAGCTATCTCTAGAGATTTTTTTTCCTTACCTTTTACTCTAAATCCAATTAATTTATTATTAGATGCTTCATTAATAGTTTTATTGAAGTCATAGTTGTTATTTCTAGAAGTAGAGTTCTCAGATAGATAAAGGTTAATTTCTTTTTCATTAAGCTTTTCAATTCCTTTGCCAATATTTGCTTCAAATCTCCCTTCACTATTAAATGAAAGTTTAACTGAACTTTTGCTTGAATCTGCTATGTTATTTAATTCCAGTTTTTGATTATTGGAACATAAAGGATGCTTAATGAATTCTGTTAGCAATGCTGAATTAGTAAGTCTCCATGCTTCAAAAGACTTTTTTGGGATACCATTCGTTTTTAATTGTTCTCTGGCAAGTATTTGAGTCTGACTGAAGAGACCAGAATTAACAGGAATAGAGTCTATCCATGTTGGATAACAGATTTCTTTCATTCTGTGTTTTCATTTAAAGGGTTTTGAAACGTCTCATAACCCTTCTGTTCAAGTTCAATTGCAAGTTCTTTTCCGCCAGTTTTAATGATTTCTCCATTTTTCATAATATGTACAAAATCTGGCTTGATCTCATTTAATAGGCGTTGATAATGCGTTATCAAAACTGTAGCCCTTTCATTTGAGTGCAATTTATTTATACCTGCAGCAACGATTCTTAAAGCATCTATATCTAATCCAGAATCTGTTTCATCTAAGATTGATACTTCTGGCTCTAGTAAAGCCATTTGAAGAATTTCATTTCTTTTCTTTTCTCCTCCAGAGAATCCTTCATTTACGCCTCTTTCAAGGAAGTCTGTTTGCATTTTTACTATTTTCAACTTTTCTTCAATCCACTCTTCAAACTCAATAGTATCTAGCTCACTTTTTGCAAGTATTTTTCTCCTTTGATTCACTGCCACTCTCAGAAAATCAATGTTTTTAACACCTGGTATTTCTATTGGGTATTGAAATCCTAAGAATACACCTATGTTTGCTCTTTCTTCTGGTTCTAATTGTGTTAGATCTTTATCTCTAAATATAATCTCACCAGAAGTAATTGTATATTCTGGATGGCCAGCAATCATTTTAGATAAAGTACTTTTTCCACTACCATTACGTCCCATTAGGGCATGTATTTCACCTTCACAAACCTTTAAATTGACACCATTCAATATATCTTTACCTTCAATTCCTCCGCAAAGATCTTTTATTTCAAGTATTATTTTTTTCTGATTCATATTTTAATAGATACCTTGTTCTTTTTTATTACCATAGTTTAACCTACTGTACCTTCTAGCTTCAGTCCCAACAAGCTGTCAGCTTCAGAAGCAAATTCCATAGGTAGTTCATTAAAAACATCTCGACAAAAGCCGCTTACCATCATGGAAATAGCTTCTTCATTACTTATTCCTCGACTTCGCAAGTAAAATAATTGGTCTTCTGAGATTTTAGAGGTACTTGCTTCATGCTCAATATTGCTCTTTATTTGTTTAGAATGTAAATATGGATATGTATTAGCTTCCGCATCAGCACCAATTAACAATGAATCACACTGGCTATAATTTTTAGCTCCAATTGCTTTCGAGCCAATATGCACTTTCCCTCTATAAGTATTCTTTGAGGAGCCTGCACTGATACCTTTACTAATTATTGTTGACTTTGTATTTCTGCCTATATGAATCATTTTTGTTCCAGTATCTGCGATTTGTTTGTTATTAGTTAAGGCCACTGAATAGAATTCACCTGTTGAATCTTCGCCTTGTAAAATACAGCTTGGATACTTCCAAGTTATTGAAGAACCTGTTTCAACTTGAGACCAACTTATCTTGCTTCTCTTACCTTTGCATTGGCCTCGCTTAGTTACGAAATTATATATACCACCAACCCCATTTTTATCACCTGCATACCAGTTTTGAACTGTAGAATATTTTATGGATGCGTCATCAAGTGCAATTAGCTCTACAACAGCAGCATGAAGGGTATTTGTATCAAACATAGGCGCTGTGCATCCCTCTAAATAGCTAACAGATGATCTCTCTTCCGCTATTATCAATGTTCTTTCAAATTGTCCTGTGTCCCCAGAATTAATTCTGAAATAGGAGGATAATTCCATTGGACACTTAACGCCTTTTGGAATATATACAAATGAACCATCACTAAATATTGCTGAATTCAAAGCTGCAAAAAAATTATCATTTATAGGTACTACTTTACCTAAATATTTCTTGATGAGATCTGGATGTTCTTCCACTGCTTCACTAATTGAGCAGAAAATTACACCATCTTCTGCTAATTTTTCCTTGAAAGTTGTTGCTATAGATACACTATCAAATACTGCATCTACTGCCACATTGGATAACCTTTTTTGTTCATTTAGAGGGATTCCTAGCTTGTCAAAGGTTTCTAATATTTCTGGATCTACTTCATCCAAACTTTTTTTCTTTTCTATACCCTTAGGTGCAGAATAATAGATAATATCTTGATAATCTATTGCTGGATAATTTAGATCAGCCCATTTAGGCTCATCCATCATTTTCCATTGTTTATATGCTCTTAAGCGAAAATCTAATAGAAATTCAGGTTCTTGTTTCTTCTCTGAAATTAATCGAATAATATCTTCATTAATACCCTTTGGAATCTTCTCTGACTCAACCTGAGTCAGAAAACCATATTTATATTCTTTCTCCAAAACCTTGGAGACGGTGCTGTTTTTAGTCATGGCTATAGAAAGCGCTACCCATTTTGGGTAAAAATGACATCTTTATCTTAGGTTACATCCTATACACCATTCTACCTTTTATGTACGGACAGTCGGATGGATATGTTGATAGTCCATTGACTCATCAAGATATTCAAAAAATTGATGCAAGAAATATTTCTTCTCAAGACAAGCATTATTTACGCTTACTGGCGCATGCTTTATTTACCTTGCAGTCTGTTGCAAATACTCTAGAGTTTCCTGATTGCAAACAATTGCCGAATAAAGAAAAGTGCCTGGAGTGGTTGATTCTAAACAGAGGTTTTAATAAAGAGGATTCTTTTGTGGCTGTCTTTTTAGAACAATTGGACACAGCTGCTAAACAATTGGAAGTATTAGGAAAGCATTATTTTGTCTCTCCTTTGGAATTATCTCTAGATCAGTTGATTGATTTTGTGGAAATGGTGGCCCCACAAGTCAGAACTTAATTCTCTAGAACGCCTGATTATTTGCTCCTATGATTCTATGATCCCAAAGAAAAATGGTTCAATCACACTTGGAAAAGTTGAGCGGAAAACCTGTCTTGTGACTCTTGTGCATAGGGTAAGAAACTGCACAATTTTTTTAAGCATTTATTGAACATGTCTTTGATACCAAGCCTTTTCAATTGTCTGCGAACTTTTCTATACTCAGGCTGTAGTCAGTAGATCCTGACTACAGCCACGAAAGACTTCCAATAAGAGGAAAATCAGAACATACTGATCCCGAACAAAAACGGAGGTTCTAAAAGCGTGGCCCAAGATAGAGAAATAATGTCACGTTTAACCCTTCGTCAGCTGCGGATTAAAGCAAGTGAATTAAGTATTCCCCTTTACAGTAGGAAATCAAAAGCATCTTTGTTGAAAGAGATTGCTTTATATCAAGACAGAAAAGAAGCTGAAAAAAATTTATTAACTTTTGCCGGTCTTAAATCATCAAAAGAAAATTCATCTGACTCATTGTCTCCTTTAATAAAACATACAAGAGTTGTTTTTCTTCCTAGAGATCCAGAATGGGCATATGTGTTTTGGGAAATTTCTGAAGCAGATCGTAAACGTGCTCAATCCCAGGGTGCTAGTCGGTTGGCTTTACGTTTGTCAGATGTTACAGATATGCAAAATGGTGAAAAATATGCAGGGACTCTGAGAGAGGTAGTTGTTGATAGCCATAGTACCGAATGGTATTTGCCTATTCCCCTTGGTGATCGAGATTATAAGGTTGAACTTGGGTATCGTTTTGGTTCTCAATGGATTTCCTTGGCAATTTCTTCTCCGGCAAGGGTTCCATCGCTACGACCTAGCAACCAAGTACTTGATCAATTTGTTCCTTTTAGCCTGGATGCAGCTCCAAGTAATGATGTTCTTGAACAGGAAAGTTCCCCTTTATCTGACCAACGAGATAGTGGCTTACATGAACGTTTATACCAGACAGCAACAACAAATTTCCGCAAAGCGCGAATAGGTTCTGAAGAGTTTCAAGAAAGAGTCAGTTCTGATTCTTCGTTGGCAGGAGTCAATGACTCGGGCTCTGGTTTATGGGCTAGTGGAAGAAATGAATCAGGTATTGGTGGACTTGAACCAAGAGAGCGTGCTTTTTGGTTGATTGCTGATGCTGAATTAATTGTTTATGGTTCTACAGATCCCTCTGCCAAATTGCAGATTGGCGGTGAAGATGTACCTTTGGCCTCTGATGGAACTTTTAGATTACAAGTTCCTTTTAGAGATGGAGTTCAAAATTACCTTATTGAGGCTACTGACTCTACTGGTGATCAAAAGCGAAATATTAATATGAAATTCGAACGTGTTACTCCTCAAGACAATACCAACCCAATAGATAAAGCGAAGTCAGAATGGTTTTAGCACCTTCCCCAACTGACTAAAATGGAACGTTGGTTTGTGGCAGTTACTCCTCTTGCAGGTGCGTTAGCTTTTCCATTAGTAGTGCCTATTGTTATTAGTCGCTTTGGAATTAGTTATGGGGTTATTGTTGCTTTAGTTTTGAGCACCCTATGGTTTGTTCTCATGCTACGCACTTCAGAGATGCCTCACTGAAATTAGTTTTAGTGAATTACTCTCTGATTATTTCTTTTTTAAGATGCTGTTAACTAATGTCTTCAAAAGAGCTTTCATCAGAAAATAAGCTTGTAAGGGTTTGCTTGGATAAGCCTTTTACTGATCAAAAACCTGGTACTTCAGGTCTTCGAAAAAGTACAAAGCATTTTCAACAATCTAATTACTTAGAAAGCTTTGTAGAAGCAATTCTTCAGACTCTTCCTGGCATAGAAGGCGGAGTCCTTGTGCTAGGAGGAGATGGTCGCTTTGGAAATAAACATGGTATAGATGTAATTATTCGTATGGCTGCAGCTCATCGTGTCAAAAAGATCATTACAACTGTTGATGGAATTCTTTCCACTCCTGCTGCTTCTCATTTGATTAGAACTGAGAAAGCAGTAGGCGGAATTATTCTTTCAGCTAGTCACAACTCCGGAGGACCTGATGGAGATTTTGGAGTCAAAATTAATGGACCTAATGGTGGCCCTGCAGCTGAATCATTGACAGATGCGATTTATGAAAAAACAAAAAAACTTGACAACTACTTGATACTTAAAAATGAATCGATTCCATTAGATAATCCTGGCACATACTCTATTTCTACGACAACTATTGAGGTTATAAACGGTATTGACGCGTATGTGGAGTTAATGCAAAAGATTTTTGACCTTGATCAAATTAGAGATTTTTTAAGCAATGATTTCCTGATGGCATTTGATGCTCTTAATGCTGTAACTGGTCCTTATGCAATTCGATTATTTGAAGGTCTCTTAGATACTCCATCTGGTACTGTTCGCAATGGAGTTCCTTTAGAGGATTTTGGAGGCTGTCACCCTGATCCAAATTTGACTTATGCAAAAGAAATAGCTTCGTTACTTTTGGAAGGGCAAGACTATGCGTTTGGAGCTGCTTGTGATGGAGATGGAGATCGAAATATGATTTTAGGACGTAAGTGTTTTGTTAATCCAAGCGATAGTCTTGCTCTCCTAACCGCTAATGCAACTTGTGCTCCTGCTTATTCTAATGGATTAGTAGGTGTTGCTCGATCAATGCCAACTAGTTCTGCTGTTGATGTGGTTGCGAAAGATTTAGGGATAGACTGCTTTGAAACCCCTACAGGGTGGAAATTTTTCGGAAATCTTTTGGACTCTGGTCAGATTACTCTGTGTGGTGAGGAAAGTTTCGGGACAGGGAGTAATCATGTCAGAGAGAAAGATGGTCTTTGGGCAGTTCTTTTCTGGTTACAGATCTTGGCTAGTAAAAAGTGTTCAGTTCAAATGCTAATGAATCAGCATTGGAGTCGTTTTGGACGTCATTATTATTCTCGCCATGATTATGAATCAATAGCTAGTGAAAAAGCTCAGGATTTGTACATCAGAGTTGAATCTCTTTTACCTTCATTAATTGGCAGTTCCTTTGCATCGAATAAAGTTATTGCTGCTGATAATTTTATTTATAATGATCCTGTTGATGGGTCAATCACTAATCGCCAAGGTTTGCGGATTCTTCTTGAAGGTGGTAGTAGGGTCGTTTTGCGTTTATCTGGAACTGGTACTCAAGGTGCTACTTTAAGGGTTTATTTAGAACGTTATATCTCGTCAAACGGTAATTTAACTCAAGATCCTCAAAAGGCACTTGCAGATTTAATCCAGTCTATTGATTCCTTTGCAGAAATTACTAAACGAACTGGGATGAAGAGTCCGACTGTTATTACTTGAATAGTTTGCTCAAGAACTTCTTTTTTTAATTATTTTGAGTCAGGATTTATTTTCTTTTTCTACTGATGAAGAGTTGCAGAAAAATGCTCCTCTAGCGGATAGATTGCGCCCAAGAACCATTGATGAATTTGTTGGTCAACACGCCATTCTGTCAAAAGGTCGATTGTTAAGACGAGCTATAGAGGCTGATCGAGTTGGAAATATTCTTTTACATGGCCCTCCGGGCGTTGGTAAAACAACACTGGCAAAAATTATTGCCTCAAAGACTCGCTCGCACTTTAGTACCATTAATGCTGTTTTATCAGGTATTAAGGAAATTAGGAAAGAAGTTGATGATGCTCGTGAAAGATTAGGTAGATATGGGCTGCAAACGATTCTTTTTCTTGATGAGGTTCATCGTTTTAATAGTGCACAACAAGATGCATTGTTGCCATGGGTAGAAAATGGAACATTTGTTTTGATTGGAGCAACTACAGAGAATCCCTTCTTTGAAGTTAATAAGGCCTTAGTAAGTCGTTCTAGAATTTTTCGCTTAATGCCAATAGAAGCTGGTGATTTACACAAACTTCTTCATCGAGCTTTGACCGATTCTAAACGAGGATTTGGTCGCAAAAATATTAATATGAACAAAGATGCAGCAAATCATCTAGTTAATGTAGCCAATGGAGATGCCAGATGTTTACTCAATGCGCTTGAATTAGCTGTTGAAACAACCTTGCCTGATGAGAAAGGTGTAATAGAGATTACCCTGCAAACTGCTGAAGAATCGATTCAACAGAGAGCTATCTTCTACGACAAACAAGGAGATGCTCATTTTGACACTATTAGTGCATTTATAAAATCTTTGCGAGGTTCCGATGCAGATGCATCATTGTTCTGGATGGCACGGATGTTGGAGGCAGGAGAAAATCCTAAATATATTTTCAGGAGAATGCTCATTGCCGCAGCCGAAGATGTTGGTTTAGCAGATCCACAAGCAATAGTTATTGTTCAGTCTTGTGCTGATGCATTTGATCGAGTGGGACAACCTGAAGGAATTTATTTTTTGTCTCAAGCTGCTCTATATTTGTCATGTGCTGAAAAAAGTAATAGTACGTCAGCCATCTTTGAAGCAAAACGGGCAGTGAGAGATTCACCAAAACAAGATGTACCTTCACATTTACGGGACTCGCATAGGGATTCTTCTCATTCAGGAGATGGAATTGGTTATCGTTACCCTCATGATTGTGCGAATAATTGGGTCAACCAGAATTATTTACCTAATGAACTTTTGCAAAGGACTTTTTGGAAGCCAAGTTTAAATGGTTGGGAAAATTATAGGAGCAAAAAATTACGTGAATTAAAAAATAGCTTTGATGGAGATGAGTAAATCAATCATTAAAGGAAGGATAAAGTGAGTTATTTTTTCTTAATTTGAATAAATGATAATTTTATCTGTATCTACTAAATCGCTATAAGCAATCCCTATAATCCAACTTTGATAATGTTTGATGAATACATTCACTTTGCAGTTCAGTTTTTTATGAGATGCAATGTGCGATTCTTGATTAATTTCCCAATGAGTGAAATCTTTTGATATTTGACCTCTTTGCCATTTAATGACTGCTTCTTTTAGGACCCAGTTCTCGAGTACTTTGGAGTTAAGCTTTGATGCTGTTAATTGCTGTAAAAGTTGTAGTTCCTCTTTAGTAAAAAAACGATTAGCTAGTTGGCTAGAAGCCAATTTTCTATCGCTTCTTTCTAGATCTATTCCTATTTTCGCAGCTGACCAACCTATCAGAACAGCATCCTTGCAATGGCTAAAACTAATATATCCTAAATTATTGCCTAATTTAGGTGCTTTGCCAGGCAAAGCATCCAAAGGAATCTCAAGAGCATCAATCTTTAAAAATTTTGATAAAGCAAATCTTGCATACCCTCTGACAATTCTGTATTGATAAGCTCTTCTTGGCGGCAATAAGCTGGCGATTTTTTCTTCGTCAGGCGAAATTTTTTTTAGTGGAGAATCTATTGGAAATAGCCAAAGAGGAAGTAGTCTTGGGGTCTTCATTTCAATTAGGATTCATGCCTCTTCAAATTGGAGAACAAGCGCCAGATTTTACGCTTCCAGATCAAGATGGAAATCTAATTAATCTTTCATCTTATAAAGGTCAAAGAGTAATTATATATTTTTATCCTAAAGATGATACTCCAGGGTGTACAAAAGAGGCTTGTAATTTTCGTGATCGTTGGAAGATTCTTCAGGATCACAAAATCAAAATATTTGGAATTAGTAAGGACACTGCAAATAAGCATTTGAAATTTATTAACAAATATCAGCTACCCTTTACTCTTCTTACTGATCTTGAACCTTGTCCGGTAGCGACTTTATATGAAAGCTATGGATTAAAAAAATTTATGGGTAAGGAGTATATGGGAATGAAGAGACAGACTTTTGTAATCGACCTTGAGGGTAAATTTGAACTTATTTATTTAAAAGTTAAAGCTGCAACTATGGCTGATCAGATTGTCGAAGATTTGGCTCTTTCTTGAGCGATGCTTTAATTTTTACCATTCCCTCTAAAACAAGATCTGGATAATGGTAAACATCCACTTCACGATCTTTTAGGTATGGGAAAAATATTGCGGAATCACCACCACATAACCACATAGGCGCACCTGCCTCTTTTTGGGCTTCCAAAAGAGTACTAAAAATAGATTGAAAACTTCCTCTTAGCATTGCCTCTTCTGTGGAAGAAGGGAATTTTGTTTTAGGTATATCGTTTCGAATAACAGGTTTAAGATTTTGTGATCCATTAGACATAGCTGATCTTTGCAGTTGCAACCCTGGTACTAATTGACCTCCTGCAAACTCACCATTGGCTGTCATCAGTGTCAGACTAAGAATAGTTCCGGCGTCTGCAATGAGTAGCCCTTTGCTATGAAGATTTAGACTTTTAGCTGTTTGTAATGCAGCCCAACTACCTAAAGCTCTGTCAATGCCCAACCAACTCGGTAGATTTTTTAGTGGGATGTCTTCAAGAGAAATAGATTTTGATTGATCGAGTCTAATTTCTAGGGGGATTGGCCCAACTGCAGCCCATCGCCACAAATTACTCTCTATCTCATTGAATTTGCTTATGTCTGGTGGAGTATGAATGAATAACCATCCATCTTTTTTTTCTATTGCCCAATGCCAGCGAGTATTGCCAATTAACAGGCAGACTTTAGCCTTGCTCACTAAATGTATCTCCTTCACCGTTCTTTCCTAAATGAATCCCACATTCTTGCTTTAAACCTCCGAAACGTGTCTTTCTACCCGTTACATCATCACTATCAGGTGCACTAGAATGCAAGTCGCCAACAGTAGAATATCCCTTTTCGAAAAGAGGATGTTGAGGAAGATTATTGCTTTTCATGTAATAGAAAATATCTTTCTTAGACCATTCAAGGATTGGTCTAAGTGACAAACGTTTTCTGATTGGGTCTAATAGACTCATTTCCTTTCTCGTATTTGTCTGTCCTCTTCTTACGCCACTTGCCCAGCAATGTATTTTAAGTTCGGTTAATGCTTTCTCTAAGGGGTCAACCTTACGAATTTGGTGATATTTTTCCAGATCTTCTAGAGAGTTATTTTTCCAAAGTTGCCCATATAACGCTTCCATTCTTGCAGGGGAAATATTGCTTTGAACAACGGTTATATTTAATTCAAGTTGCTGAGTAAGTGCATCAGCATATTTATATGTTTCTGGAGGTAAGTAGCCAGTATCTACCCAAATCACGTTCACTTTTTTCTCATCATCTAACCTCTGAAGCATATGAAGTAAGACTGATGATTGAATTCCAAAACTTGTCGTCAATGCAAGATTTGAGCCAAATTGCTCTATTCCCCATTGCAAGCGCTTTTCAGGTGAAAGCGTTGCAAGATGATCACGGGCTTCTTTTAATGTGATGTTTAAAAGAGGACTTTCTTTCACGTTTTCATGATTAATGTCTTTATTATCCATTGTTGCTTTTCATTAGCCTGCTTTTAGTTTTCATTCATTATCTCAAGCATTGTTCATATGTCCTCAAAATCTTCAAAAAGTGGTTCTGTCGTTATCGTTGGCGGCGGCTTCGGAGGTTTGACCACAGCCCTTTCTTTAAGTAGTTGTAAAGAACGACCCTCCATTATTTTAATTGAACCTCGACCTAGATTTGTTTTCTCACCATTTTTGTACGAATTGTTGAGTGAAGAATTGGAATCCTGGGAAGTTGCTCCTTCCTATAGAAGTTTATTAGCCTCCAAAGGGGTGGTTTTAATTAATGGGTCTGTGGAACATGTTGATTTAGAAGAAAAGCTTGTTATTACTTCATCTAAGGAAATAATTAATTATGCGCAGCTTGTTATAAGTACTGGTTCTCAAATAGATGATCTTGGGGTTGATGGAGTAGATGATCATGCGTTGGTTTTTCACAAATATGAAGATGTTGGAATTGTTAAAAGCTTAATTAAAAGACTTAATATGAATGAACTATCACATAAAAATATAGTTGTTGTAGGCGGCGGCCCAGCAGGCGTTGAACTTGCTTGTAAGGTTGCGGACCTTTTAGAGGAAGATTACTCGGTTCATCTGATTGAGCTTCAAGATAGGGTCTTGAAAAATGGTAAATCCTTTAATCAAGAGCAGATCGAACAAGCTTTGCGCAAAAGGTCCGTTCGATTGCATTTAAATTCCCGTGTTTTGAGCATTGATGAACATTGTGTTCAAATACACAATGTTCTTGAAGATGCTGCAGAGCCTTATAGCTTGGGCTTTGCAGGCTTGATTTGGACTGCTGGGGTGAAACCATCTATTCCTATTGGCCTGCCAGACTCTCTTTTAAAAGATGGAAGGATTTTAATTAATTCTAAACAACAGCTAATTAGCCATGAAGATGTTTTTTCCATTGGAGATATAGCGTTAGATATTGATCAACCTCTTCCTCAGACAGCACAAGCTGCTATGCAACAGGGTGAGCATTTAGCGAAGAATTTAATTGCGTATAGGAAAGATAAAGAGTTGACTCCATTTCAATTCATGGATCGTGGGGAAATGCTGAGCATGGGAATTGGTGAGGCAACTATTACTGGGATGGGGCTCACAATTTCTGGTTCACTTGCTTTTAAGTTGAGACGGATGACTTATCTGTCGAAATTTCCAAATTTTGCCTTAAGCATTAAATCTGTTGGCTCTTGGTTGCTAAGTTATGGAAGGAAACCATTCTAGATGTATATGACGTAGTAAAACTTAGTTATTGTCTTAGCAGACAAAGAAAGAGCTTATTTAATTATGAGTAAAAAACAATTATAAAAATATGAATGAATTACAAGCTGTTTTAGAGAATCCTCAGGCACTCATCACATTAGGTGTTTTATTGTTAGCGATAATGCTTTTTATTAGTGGAGTGCTTGCTCCAGAGTTAACTGGACTGTTGAGTGTTTCATTATTAATGGCAACAGGTGTTCTTGACCCTCAAAGAGCTTTAGCAGGATTTGGGAGCCCAGCTCTTATAACTTTAATGGGTTTATTTGCAGTTTCAGCAGCTTTGTTTAAAAGTGGGGCTTTAGATCGCTTAAGAGAATTAATAGCTTTCGAAAGTATTAATACACCTCGTCGATTGATTGGGATTTTAGGATTCGTTGTCGCCCCAATTTCTGGAATTGTTCCCAATACGCCTGTTGTTGCTTCTTTGTTACCTGTTATTGAAGCTTGGTGTGCCAAACGCAACGTTTCGCCATCTCGGGTATTATTACCTCTTTCTTTTGCAACTTTATTAGGCGGAACACTTACTCTGTTAGGTAGTTCAGTGAACTTACTTGTTAGTGATATTAGTGCACAGCTTGGATATGGCTCTTTAGAACTGTTTAGCTTTACTGCAATTGGAGTGCCTATATGGCTTATTGGAACTGCATACTTGCTATTAGCTCCTCAATCTCTATTGCCTGATCGAGGAAGAGAGAAGGGTGATTTTGGTAGTAAACCTGAGCAGTCTGGCTACTTTACTGAGATTACAATTCCTATTGATTCGGATCTTGTAGGACAATCTCTCCATAATAGTCGACTCCAACGTCGCTTTGATGTTGATGTGCTTGAGCTACAAAGAGGGAAAGAGAGACTGTTGCCTCCACTTGCAGATCGTACTATTGAGCCTGGAGATAGATTGTTGCTACGGGTTACTCGTTCAGATCTCCTTCGCCTTCAACAAGAACATACAGTTCAATTAGCAAGACGAAGTTTTAACAATGATTCAATAAAGCCCTTTGAATGGGTTGGTGTAGAAGGACAAAAGACAGTGGAAGTTCTCCTCCCTTCAGGCTCAACTCTTGCTGGTGCAAGCCTGAGAGAATTAAGGTTTAGACAACGACATAATGCCACTGTGTTAGCCCTTAGGCGTGGACAGCAAACTGTTCAGGAAAGATTGGGTCAGGCCATTTTGCATGAAGGTGATGTTTTGCTTTTGCAGGCTCCTATTGATTCAATTCGTGGTCTTCAAGCAAGTAATGATTTACTTGTACTTGATCAACTGGAAAATGACCTCCCAACAGTCAAGCGTAAACCAATTGCAATTGCAATTGCAATTGCAATGATCCTATTGCCAACTTTTACTGCCTTGCCCTTAGTTGCATCAGTCTTAATCGCTGTAGTTGCAATGGTCATGGGTGGTTGTATTCGGCCTGCTGAAGTGCAAAGATCCATTCGCCTTGACGTCATCCTTTTATTAGGCTCTTTGTCTAGTTTCAGTGTTGCAATGCAATCTACTGGTCTTGCTGATGCCTTTGCAGGAGGTCTTGAATACTGGTTGGAGGGATTGTCTACATATTCTTCGCTGTTAGTTATCTTTCTGTCGACAACTCTTTGCACTCAATTGATTAGTAATGCTGCATCTGTTGCTCTCTTGGCTCCGGTTGCCATTCAACTTGCAGGAACCCTTGGTCTTCCACCATCTGCTCTTTTGATGACTGTTTTGTTTGGCGCAAGCCAGTCCTTTCTTACACCCATGGGTTACCAGACGAATCTGATGGTTTTTGGACCTGGTCGCTATCGCTTCCTTGATGTCACTAGATATGGCGCAGGATTGACATTATTAATGACTCTCACTGTACCTTTGTTAATTCTTTGGCAATATCAAGATATTTCAATTAGACCGTGAATTATTAACATTAATTTTAATTTTCCAATAGTAATTAAGCAGTGTCTTCTTCTAAACCAGTCAAATTAAAACTTGCTTGGTACCGACGGTTAACAGTTCCACAATTTACTGTTTTGACTGGCTTGCTAGTTATCTTCCTTGGAACAATTTTTCTCTCTACTCCCTTTTGTTCTTCGAGTAAAGTGGGAATCTGGGAATCTTTTTTTACAGCTACATCTGCTGTCACAGTTACAGGTTTAACGATAATTGATGTTGGGAAGGATTTGACTTTTTTGGGTCAAGTCCTCTTGTCAATAATGCTTATTATTGGGGGTCTAGGGCTAATGGCTATAACAACTTTTCTACAGGGTTTTGTTGTCAGTGGAACAGAGTTGAGGTGCCGATTAGACCGTGGTAAAACTCTTGATGAGTTTGGAGTTGGCGGAGTAGGACGAACTTTTCGAGGTATTCTTTTAACTGCTGCTGTCTTAATTTTCTTAGGAGCGGTTGTTCTTTTCTATTTTGGATTTACTGATATAGCGAATTTACAAGAAAGAATATGGGCATCTATATTTCACAGCATTTCTGCATATAACAATGCTGGTTTTGCCTTATGGTCTGAAAGTTTGCAAAATTATCAGAATAATGGAGTAGTTAATGTTGTAATAATTGCTCTAATTTTGCTAGGTGGCTTGGGTTGGAGAGTGACAAGTGATTTGTGGGCTAATAGAAAAAACTTAACTTTTCGAAGATTAAGTCTCCATACACGTTTGGTTATTAGAACCTCTTTCTTTTTACTTTGCTTAGGAACTTTTGGATTGCTTTTGACCGAGTTCATAGAACAAGGGCCTTTCTTTCTAAGTATTGATTGGAATCAGAGACTTTTAATTGCTTTTTTTGAATCTGTGAGTGCTAGAACTGCTGGTTTTACTAATATGCCAATGTCGATAGAAAGCATTTCGGATTCAGGGCTTCTGCTTTTAATGACTTTAATGTTTATTGGAGCCAGTCCAGGAGGCACAGGAGGAGGCATAAAAACGACCACTGTTGCTGCACTTATGGCTGCAACTAGATCCACTTTGCGAGGTGAAGAAACGGTAGTCATTCGCCATCGTCAAATTTCTGACAAGGTTGTTTTGAAAGCTGTTGGGATTACTGTTGGATCGTTATTATTTATTCTTTTGATGGCTTTATTTATAACTATGAGTAGTAATTTTGGTTCCCAGCAACACTTTTCATTTTTGGAAATTTTATTTACATGTATTTCTGCTTTTGCAACTGTAGGGTTTGATATTGGGGTTACTCAGAATTTAAATACGTTTGGACAATTGATTTTGATAGTGGGAATGTTTGTGGGAAGATTAGGAATACTCTTGTTGCTAAGTGCGATCTGGCAGCTTTTGAATAAAGACAGGATTCAACGTCAGAACCGTATTGGCTATCCACGAGAGGATCTTTATGTTTGAATTCTTTTGTTGGAGGCAAGTCTATGAATGAATGGTGGCGATGGTTGCCTCGAAAGGATGCAGACTCTTTGGGATTTGCCGTAGTAGGCATTGGTCGATTTGGTACTGCAGTTTGCAGGGAGTTGATTCGGAATGGCGCGGATGTGCTTGCTGTAGATTCTTCTGAAAGAGCCATTGAAGAATTACGTCAGCTGGAACCATCCATCGAAGCAAGAGTAGTTGATTCAACGGATGAGGAATCTATGAAGGAAGCAGGTGTGTTTGAAATGGGAACTGTTGTTGTTGGTATTAGTAAGCCAATAGAGGCAAGTATTACAACTACTCTTATTGCAAAGGATAGTGAAGGAAGTCGAGTAAGCCACGTTATTGCAAGAGCCACTAGTGATTTACATGAAAGGATGTTAACGAGAGTCGGTGCAGATAGAGTTGTTTTTCCTTCAAGAATGCAAGGTGAGCGATTGGGCTTAGAATTAGTGAGACCAAATCTGATAGAGAGATTAGAGTTAGATGATCGAACGGGAATTGATGAAATTAAAGTTCCTGAAGTTTTTATTGGTCGATCTTTAAGAGATCTAAATCTTAGAAAGAATTATTTGGTCAATGTTTTAGCAGCTGGACCTTCGGGTCATCTTATAATTAACCCTCCAGCAAAATATATTTTGAATCAAGATCATGTTTTGGTTGTTATGGGATTGATGGAAGATCTTCAAAAATTACCTCAAGTTTGAATGTATGTTTTGGGTTTGATGAGTGGCACAAGTGCGGATGGTGTTGATGCTGCACTAGTTAACTTTCAAGGCAATTTCGATAAACCCAAATGGAATCTGATTAATTCGGCTTCAATTTCATATCCTTTTTCTTTGCAGACAAAAATCATTGCTATTCAGCAAGGAATGAAAGTTTCTGCTTCTGAGTGGAGCGCACTTTCGGAAGAAATTACTGAGATTTATTCAATTGCCGCAAGAAGTTGTGATCCAACTGGTCTGGCTAAAATTGCAGGATGTCATGGACAAACAGTTTTTTATAGACCCCCTGAAAAACCTTACTTAAGAGGTGCGAGTTGGCAGCTCGTTCAAGCTCCTTTACTTGCAGTGCTTTTAGAGAGGACTGTTATTTATGATTTTAGAGCTAAAGACTTGGCATTAGGAGGACAAGGAGCTCCTTTGTCCCCTTTATTAGATTCTGCCTTAATAGGAGGGGGCACTGGCTGGAGAGCGGTCTTAAACCTCGGGGGTATTGCAAATCTTTCTTTAATTCCTCCACTAAAAGGCCCTGATCGTCATCTGGATGTCATGGGATGGGATTGTGGTCCTGCGAATAGTCTTATAGATCTAGCTGTTAATAAGGTTACTAATGGCCAATTAAATTTTGATTGTGATGGATTACTTGCTTCAAAGGGTGTGCCTGATCTTAAAATTATAGAAGACTGGCTTAAGGAAGATTTTTTTCAATTACTTCCGCCAAAGTCTACTGGAAGAGAATTTTTTGGATTAGAAGATCTAGTAAAACGATTGTCGGAGGTTAATTCTGATAATCCTAAAGATATAATTGCAACAATGACCTGTTTTACGGCTTCTATTGTTGCTCAAGATCTACAAAATCTATATAGAAATTTGGGTATTAAGCCCGTTGAATTGTTTGTTGCTGGGGGAGGTAGTAAAAACAACTTTCTAATGGAAGAAATTCAAGCGAGATGTATGGGAATTCAAGTTTTGAAAACGGATGCAGTTGGGATCCCAGTGCAAATTAGGGAGTCAATTGGATTTGCATTGTTGGCTTGGTGGAACATCTGTAAGAAACCTTATAGTCATTCCATTACTAATGCGGAGCGCCCTTCGGTTTTAGGAGTGGAAGTCAATTATGAGTAACCAATTTTTATGGTCTATAAAATTTAATTCTGCGTGGAGCACCTCTTAGGCGTCTTGCCTGCTGTTCTTCTAAAGATGACCTGAATTGATCGGTAGTTGAAATATCGCCAATTTTATTATTTTTGGAATGTTGCTCGGATTCCAAGTGATTGACTCCTTTTTGAATGAGAACCTTTGCCATATTACTTACTGTTCTTGACTCCCTTTCGGCTAAGACCGTTAGCCGATCGCATAGCTCTTCTGGTAGTACAACTTGTATTCTGGGAGATTTTGGCTTTCCGTTGGAAGAGTTTTGCCGGGTAGCCATGATACAAACAATGTAACCGGTATTAATTAGTGTACACTTATAGTCAAGGATACTATCCTCTACTATGCTGATTTCGAGATCAATTGTCTTTGCAGCTTCTATGCAGAATATTTGATTGATTTCTTCTCATTGCATTTATTCCTTTCTTGCCAACTCTTTGTTTTTGGCAGCTCCTCACAAGCAAACAGTACTTTCAATGACTAAAAAGCCAACTCTCCCTTCAGCACCTCGACCTCAGAGATCCAACTTAATTGAGAATCATTCGAGAAGAAAGGTTCAAAGAAATAAGCCTAGAAGAGGTAAAGAAAATAGTGATGTATTAGTTTCAGCTGTTATTAGTTCTTACATGCTTACGCATTTGCATCATGTATTACAAAAAGCTGAATTTTCAGCTACTAATGATGGAAGAATGGTGCAAGCAGATAATTTTGCGCAATTAAGGAAGGTTTTATGCATGGATGCTAGAAGCATGAATGATGCATCTGCATTAGGAGTTAAAGAAGTCGATTCAGGAAAATTTCATGATTCACATTTTGGTCCAAAAGTTGCGTAATTGAATAGGCTTGAGTTAGTTGTAAATTTTCTAATGAGCAGCAACGCTGCAGAGCTCTATCAACGTATTGAGTCAGATCCTTCTTGTACCAGAGCACTTTTTCGTCAGGCTCTTCAGAACCCTCAAGGTGCTTTAAAGGCTATTTCTGAAATTGGAGATGACCTTGGATTACCTGTTACCACTGAAGAAGTGAAGGAGTATCTTTCTAAGCTAGATGACAACGAGACCAAACAATGGTTTATCAAGGCTAGAGGGGGTCTTTGATATTTTCCTGATTTTTAAAAATCACACTTTCTAATTCAGGAACTTTTTCTGTTCCTCTTCTTCTGTCGTATCCCCCTCCGCCTGCCAAGGTCCAGAAAAACCAATAACTTGGTATAGCTAAACCTGCAGCTAGAATCAAAGCTGTGATTTGTTCCAGTCTCACCATTATTTAAGATCCGGAATCTTAAAAGTTTAGTATTTAAAGTCTCCATCCGAGAGCAGTTTAAATCTATGTATACGAGGATTTTTCTTAAGTGATTAGACTTGAACGAGTTAGCAAAATCTACCCTACAGCCGAAGTACTTAAGGAAATTACTTGGGAAGTTAGAGCTGGCCAACGTATAGGTCTTGTTGGAGTTAATGGAGCAGGGAAATCAACTCAATTGAGGATTCTTGCGGGTTTAGAAGAGGTTACTACTGGGGAAGTTGTGTTAGAAGGACAGCCTCGTATAGCTTATTTGCAGCAAGAGTTTGATGTTGATGTAAAAAGGACTGTTAGAGAAGAGATGTTTCAGGCATTTGCTGATGCTGCCCTCGTTCTTTATCAGATAAGAGATATAGAGAAGAGAATGCAATCAGATAGGGCTCATTCAGATGCTACTTATCTTGATGACTTAATCAAAAAATTAGGTAATTTTCAGATTAAATTTGAATCATTACATGGTTATGAGCTTGAAGCTAAAATTGATAAATTGCTCGCACAAATAGGATTCACTGCAATTGAAGGTGATCAATTAGTTGGTGATTTTTCCGGTGGCTGGCAAATGCGGATTGCATTAGGTAAAATTCTTCTTCAGGATCCTGACCTTCTTTTACTAGATGAACCAACCAATCATTTAGATGTAGAGACTATTGAATGGTTAGAGAAATATTTATTAAGTAAAGCTTCTTCAATGGTAATAATTAGCCATGATAGAAGTTTTCTGGATAAGATATGTACACATATAGTTAGTACTGAAAGAGGTATTTCTAGGTTATATTTAGGGAATTATACTTCTTACCTAGCGCAGAAGGAACTAGAAGTAGAGTCTCTTCAATCAGCATTTGAACGTCAGCAAAAAGAGTTATCATCTCAACAAGATTATATTGATAGATTTAGAGCTAGTGCCACTAGAAGCACTCAAGCAAAAAGTCGAGAGAAACTCCTAAGTAAGATAGAAAGAATAGAATCACCTCTTGCAGAATTAAGTAAACCTAGTTTTAGTTTTCCCGATGCACCTAGATCAGGAAAGAAGGTTGCAAAATTAAAAGATGTAACCCATACCTATGGCGATAAAATCATATTTTTAGGAGCAAATTTGGAAATTGAACCAGGAGATCATATTGCAATTTTAGGGCCTAATGGAGCAGGTAAATCTACTTTACTACGTTTGCTCATGGGAATTGAAAAACCTGAGGATGGTTCTGCTGAATTAGGACAGCATAATGTTATTCCAAGTTACTTTGAGCAAAATCAATCTGAAGCATTGCAATTAAATAAGACTGCTTTAGAGACTTTATTTGAGGCTGTTCCTGATTGGTCTCAAACTAAGGTGAGATCTCTCTTAGGTAGTCTTGGTTTTAGTAATGATTCTGTTTTCAAGCAAGTCGCTGATTTAAGTGGAGGGGAAAAAGCACGGATTGCATTAGCTTTAATAATTGTCCAACCCTGTAATTTGATGCTTCTTGATGAACCAACAAATCACTTAGATATACCTGCTAAAGAGATGTTAGAAGTTGCTATTCGAAACTATAAAGGTTCATTAGTTGTAGTTTCCCATGATCGCTACTTCATATCAAAGATTGCTAATAGGATTTTAGAAATTAAAGATGGACAGTTATTCCTATATAGAGGTAATTATCAATATTATAAGGAGAAAAAAATAGATGAGTTAAGGAAGTCAGAAGAAATCCTTCTTAAAGCTGAAAAAGAGGCAAAACGTATCGCTAAGCAAAAATTACAGAGGAAGAAAAAATCTAACAAGAAGTAAACATATCATTACTCTGATTATTTTAATTTACAATTATTATAGCTTAAAACTTCTAATATCTACAGGTTTGACAGTAATAATCCTCCTTGCATTGTTCCTTAATATGATAAATTTCATTGCTTTATCTACTCCATTCATATTAATAGAATCTACTACATCTTTAGGATCTCTAATCTCTATTTTGTTTATTTTAACTATAATATCTTTCACTTTAAAGCCTTGTTTGTCTGCTGGACCTCCAGGTACAATATATTCAATAGTGGCACCATAGTTAATCTTTTCTGTCTTTGCTCCTGCACGTGATAAGTGAACACCAATCATTGGATGAATAGCTTGACCTTTATCTACTAATTGATTTGCAATTTCAATTGCTTTGTTGATCGGAATTGCAAACCCAAGTCCTGCGCCTGGACCCGATCGAACAAGCGTGTTGATTCCAATGACTTCTCCATTAGAGTTAAGTAAGGGGCCTCCAGAATTACCAGGATTAATCGCAGCATCAGTTTGTATTAGATTCAGCCTTTTATCTGATATGCCAAGTTGAGAGACATTTCGATTTAAATTGCTAATAATTCCTAGAGTGACTGTTTTTTCCAATCCATATGGATTCCCAACTGCAATAGCCCAATCTCCAACAATGATTTTGTTTGAATCTCCTAGGAAGGCTTGTGGCCATGGACCTTTTCCTTCAAGTCTTATAACTGCTAAGTCAGTTAGAGAGTCTTGGCCCACTACCTTTCCAACAACGCGTTTGCCATTTGATAGTCCAACTAACATTTGATCTGTTTCTTCTACAACATGTGCATTTGTGATCACAAGGCCTTTTGAAGAAAAAATCACACCACTACCTTGGCGTTTTTCAATAGTTGATCGAGGAGATTGAATATTAGGGATTCCAAAGAAGCGTTCGAAGTATGGATCTATTAAGAAACTCCTAGGAAGATTATCGCTGTTATTATTTGTGACCCTTTTCTCTGTTTCTATAGTTACTACAGCTGGGCCACTTTTCTCTAAGGCTCTAGCAACAAAGGATTTTCTTTTATATGTTTTAGTTTCTATGTCTTGGAGATCTGTGGGTAAATTTTCTGAAGCTGATGATTGGACTACAAATGGTATTCCGCTCATTAATAGACTCATACCAAAGGAATATATATAGACCCCTTTAAAAATTTTCAATATAGGTTTTGATTTTAATAGTTTCAGCATAAGAATCAAAATCTATTGAATTTGCACTGTATTTATACCTAGAGTATTGTATTGACTAGTATCCAAAGTGGCATATTGATTTAGTCTTTTATTAAGCATAAGTAGCTTTATTTTATGTAAGTTTAAATTAGAATAGCTTTATATTAATCTTTTACCTAAGGACATTTTTTTCTATTGAATCCGCTAAGCAGCATTCAATCACACCTGCAAGGTTTCCCTCAAGATGAGTCATCACCTTTAAACTAATTTTCTATGCCTATAAACTGATGCTTGGTGCTGCTTTTCCATTTTTATACTCTCTGATCTTACTTTTGCTTCTTTGGCAAGCATTTCGTGTAATGTCTAAGGGTTTTTTAGCTGCTAATGACCTGCAAAAACATAGGAATCATTTGACTCAAGACCGTACTGGGAAATTTACTGTTCACCCAGAATTAATTGATAAAAAAGGCAAGATCACTGATGAAGATCTTTTAACTGTGCGTTTTTCTAATGATTTGGATCCTCCTAAGCCAACAGAGTCTTCTTCTGAAGAGAAGATGTGAGATTCTTAAGTGAACCAAGCATTTATTAAATTTTAAAAGGAGGTTAATTGGTGGAGCAAAGAACACGAGTGGTTGTTGCTGTGATCAAATCTTTGAGGCTCCCTCCAAGGTTTAGATTAAGAGTTCTTAAGGAAGATCCTGTTCGTCTTGAGCTTAGTCTTACTCCTGCTTATGGAAAAGATCCTATTCAAGTTGGTTTAGTTGAGTCTTTAGATTTAGTCGCTCGCAGAGATAGAGAAGGAAGGATCCCTAAGGATCTTCAAGGTACCTGGGATTGGACTGTTCGCCATGGCAAGGTAAGTACTGGCGGGTGGAATCCTTATTTAAAGGAGGCTCTTCAGACAATGTTTGAAACTGGCCTGCCTGCGATCATTTATGAAGAGTTAACAGGAGATGATTATCACCCAGTGGATGGAACAAAGCATGTTAGATAATTCTTTCAATCCTCTTATGAGCAAATGAGTAACTTTTTTTCTTGTAATTCTATAGAATTAGTTTACTTTAAATAAATGACTATGGCACCTGAAGATATTGAGCCTCGTTATGGATTTGTAAATTATGCGGAAATTTGGAATGGTCGTTTGGCCATGCTTGGGATTGTTATTGGTTTGAGTACTGAGTTATTGACTGGACAAGGAATTCTCGGCCAAATTGGATTTGGTTAATTAAAAATTTTTTAGAGTTTTAAAGAGAGATTTTGAACACAGAGACACTTCCAAGTTTTACTGTTGGAGAGCTGAACCATTCAATAGGGAATCTTCTTTCAAGAGGCTTTGCGCCACGTTTTTTATTGCATGCATCTGTCTCTAAGGCTCAATTGAAAAATGGTCATATGTGGATGACTTTGACAGATGGAGAAGCAAATATTTCAGGAGTTATTTGGTCTTCTTATTTGCAGAAACTAAATTTTCGCCCTACTCAAGAAGATGGTGTTGAAATAATAGGTAAATTAAATTTTTGGGAAAATAGGGCAAATTTAGTTGTTCAAGTTATTGATATTAGACCTACACTTTCAACAGTTTTAAGACAGTTTGAAATTGTTCGAAATTTGTTGGTTGTAGAAGGATTGATAGATGAGAAAAGAAGGCGTACTTTACCTAAGTTCCCAAGCAATATTGCTGTTTTGACTAGTGTCCCAAGCTCTGCATATGCAGATATGTTGAGGACAGCAAAAGAGCGCTGGCCTCTTGCAAAGCTTTTGATTTTCCCTATTCCTGTTCAAGGTGATGTATCACACAAAATTCAGATTGTTTTAAGTTACCTTTCGAAGCATTGTTCTCAATTTGAAGTGCAAGCAATTGTTCTTGCAAGGGGAGGAGGGAGTCGTGAAGACTTACGAGTTTTTGATGATGAAGCTCTCTGCCGACAATTAGCAGGTTTCCCTGTGCCTGTCGTAACGGGGCTTGGACATGAAGATGATTTAACAGTGGCAGATCTTGTTGCAGATCATAGAGCTGCAACTCCCACAGCAGCAATAGTGGACTTATTGCCAAGTATCGTTATTGCTAGGGATCATTGCTTACAATTACGGCAAAGATGCAAGGATTACTTTCATTGGAGCTTTCAGAATAAACGTAACACTATTCACCAATTAAGAAAAGAATTAAGGCTTGCTTCGCCTTTAAGGATACTTAAGAGGCAAAAGAACTTTTTATCACAGCGTAGGCAATTGCTTGAAGTGTTGTCTCCTTTAGCTTTTCTTAATAAAGGCTTTTGTATAGTGCATGATTCTAAAAATAAGCCTATTAGTACAATTAAAGATATCCAAATAGATGATAATTTGGTGATACAATTTAATGATGGAAATGTCGAGTCAATTGTTAGATTTATTAGTCATCAGAAATACGAATAATGTCTAAACCTAAAAAAACACAGTATGAACATTCCTTATCTCATAAGAGAAAACAGTCGTTAGATAAAGATAAATTAATCATTCAGGAATTATCTGAACATGTTTCTGAATTGTCTTATGAGGAATCATTAGAAAAATTAAATACTTTATTAAGCAAGCTTCAGAATGAATCACTCCATGTAGATGATTTGAAAATAAGCTATCTTAAAGCAACTTTATACCTGGAGCATTGTGAGAATTTATTAAATAAGATTGAAGAAGAAGTGCTTCAAATAGAAATTGATGAATCTTCTCTAAAAGATACCTAACGAATTAGTCAGTTTCTTCTGCACTAATATCTATTGTTGCTGAACTCGCAGGTATATTAAATTCCGAATTATCTTCATCTGACTTTTGAATTGAGCCACAAATTGGACATACTGTTGATTCCGAAAAATAATTTGCCCCACAATTTCCGCAGCTTTGAATATTTGCCTTTATCTTCTTCCAACTTAACCAAATAACTCCACTAATTAATATAGTAGCAAGAAATATAATGACCACTATCCCACTGGCCATATCTATAAAGAATCTTCCAGCAGAGGTTGGTAAAAGAAAAATGAATATAATACTTAGCCAGATAAATGTTGAGGTTTTGCTCATTTTCTTATTGAGATCAGCTTTTGTTTATTACTTTGATTAATAACCTCACTAACTAAACTAATACTCCAGCATTGTCCAAAATAAATAATTAAACCAATTAACCAAATCCAAAGAGTTAAAATTAAAACCCCGCTAATAATTCCATATGCTTGAAAGCGTGAACCTAGAGAAAGAATGGTTCTAGTCACTGCCGAGTTCAGTAGTGTTAATAAAGTACCAATCATTATTGATCCAGGTATAAGAGGTCTCATAGGCACCCTGCGTCTTGGTACTAATGCTTGAAGTAAAAATGCCATTATGCTAAACCCAATTAAGGGCAAGATTATTTGCCCTGCTTCAATCAATGGTATTTTAGATAAAGTGTCAGCTAATTTAGGACTAGCATATTTGAGCTCTGTCCAAACCCCACTAGGAATCATTCTCAGATAGGAACTAATCTCATCAAGAACCATTAATACTCCTACTAATAAGATAACGAGAAAAGCTTCAACCCTATTGCGAATTAGTCTGAAAGCTTGCATTCGCAATGGTATTGGACTCGTTTTTAAAGGCAACGCATCTTCCCAGAGTCTATCTGCTCCTCGCTGTAGAGTTAAATATGCATTACCTGCAGTGATAATTAGAAATATTGCACCAAGAAGACCTGCACCAAATCCTTGATTAACCAGTTTTACGAGTGTTGTTTCTACTAGCCCAACCACTGAGGGAGGTAATACTTGTGCTGCTAAGCCAATAATTTGTTGATCTAAACCTTGCTGTTTTCCTAGGAACCAAGAGGCTGAAGATAGTGAAATGATTAATATTGGAAAGAAAGACTGTAATGTGTAATAGGCAAAAGCAGCACTGAGATCAACACAGTCACAACGATTCCACCTTTGAGAGGCTTGCCATAAACTTTTAAGAAACCATTTGATGTGTCTTTTCCAGTTAATTACCACTCTTGTTTAGTATCAGATTCTTTAATCTTAGTCTAAATAAGGGTAAATGATTACTATAAAGGTCTTAACTCATATTCTTAAAAGTAGTAAATCTATTTCCAAATTACTTTGTCGTAAAAGATTGCTAATTAAACTATTTACTTCATTAATATTTCTCCCCATGGAATAAGTCTTTCTAATCCATGTTTTGAACTAGCTGCTATTAATGGAAAATTAACTGAACTAAGATCTTCACCTTTCTTAAGATTATTGGGGTCAATATCTAGCCAGTTTATATAACAACCTATTTCTAATAATATTAACCATGCAGCTGCTATATCCCATATTTTTGGAGTAGACTCTAGAGCTCCAAAAGTTTGACCAGTGGCCACACTAGTCATGTTTAAGCTAGATACCCCTAGTAGCCTTATCTTCCCAGGGAATCGTTTATTAGGCTGCTTTTGTAAAACACTTATTGATCGACTGCAAACTGAAACACAATCACTTCTGGAACTAATTGACCTTTCTTTTCTTTTTTTGCTATTAATCCATACTCCTTTATTTTTTATTGCAATGATTCTTTTTTTAAGTGGAGGTATATCCAAAATAGCTGTTTCAGGTTTTCCATCTACAAAACGAGCTATGGAGATTGCCCAATAAGGTATTCCAGCGGCAAAATTTGTAGTTCCATCTAGAGGATCCACGACCCAATAGGCATTTGTAGAAGGTATTATTTTACATCCTTCTTCACTCAAAACACCTTCTTGATCATTAGTGATTCTTGAGATTCCTTTAACAATATGTTCATCACTCCAGCGATCACAGCTTGTTATTAAGCTTCCATCAGCTTTTAGCTCAGAATTGATTTGACCAAAATCTTTTAATTGTCGCTCAGCTACTTCATTGACTAAATTGTGCAATGAATCATATTGTTCATTATTAAGTTCCATGCTTAGATCTTTACCCATAATATTAACTAGGAAAGCCCCATGCAAGAATCAATATTTAATGGTAAGTGATTAGCATGCCCATTTTCCTTTTTTTTATTAATACTTGAATTATTTCTGTCTATTTTATTTGTGCAATCCTTTAATCCTTTAAGACCTGTTTTACTCTGCAAACTAATGATATGGATATTGTAGTCAGTTAAAGCTTGGATATGGTTTACTTCTGCTTGAGTTAGATCTCTTTGATTGTTAACAACTTCGCGTTGAGTTGTAATCCCGGCTTTTAATCTTAGAACAGAAAGCCTTAATGATTCTTTCGCTGATTGTATAGCATCTGATGAATTTTTAATATTTTCCTTTGCGATATTGATTTTAAAGAAGCTTTCTTCAATTTCTTTTCTTATTTCGCTTTTCTTTAAGGCAAGCTCAGCTTGCACTTCTTTTACTTTTTCTTTGCTTGCAGAATACTTCGCTTTCCCATAACCTCCATCAAATATAGGCCAATCGAATTGAATTCCTATAGTTGTATTTGTACTATTGATATTATTCTCATGCCTTGGAGACGCAACTCCTATTTCGCCTTTTGCTATGTAACCATCAACAGAATTATATATTGAGACCTTTGGCTTATTACTTGAATTAGCTATATTTGCTTTGTTATTATTTATTGATATATCTAATTGAATATCATCTAGCTCTTCCCTATATTTATGACCTTTAATAATACTTTGTTCAAGTCCAGTATCCCACGAACCAATTATCTTTGGAACTGAGTTAATGGTTGGAATTGTATTGGACTTTAGGTTAAGCAATTGAGATAATTTCCGCTCATTTATATTTTTATAGCCAATTTTTTCTACTAATAATTGCTTATCCTTAGAGAGCTGAGTCTTGGATTCTAGAACATCGAAATTTGACCCTAAACCCGAATTCTTTCTAATAATTGCCTCTTTTAATGAAGTTTCAGAGAATTTTATTGAATCCTTTGCTATGCGTATCTCCTGAATAGATTTTTGTAAATTGAAGAATTGAATATAAGTATCTAAAAGTAATTGACGGTATTTGATTGAATAGGCCAGCCTCGCTTTTTCAAATTGATTCCTAGCTAATTCAATTTGGGGAATTCTAGAAGGGTTAATTAGATCCCATTTTAATGTTGCTTTTAAGCTTGCTTTTGCTTGCCTATTGGAAGTATTGGTTGACAAATCATTATATGTATTGCCATACATATATTGAGGTAAGCCTGTACTAGAAATATTAAGATTAGGGTACCATGCTGAAACTTCACTTCTAAGTAAAAATCTTGCTTCTTCAATTCTTATTGCAATCATCTTTAATTCATTACTATTATTTCTTATTAAATCTCCAAGTTGTTCTAGTTTAATTAGTGTCGTGCTTTTAATATTATTACTTACACGTTCTTCTATTATCTTCTTGCTTGGATCAACTGGAGGCATTGCGTTTAACTCCACATTTTCCTTTTTTACCTTCTTTAATTTTTCTTTCAGTTGTAAGTTTCCGTTAGCATCATTGTCCTCATCCTCATCTACTTTTTCCCAAGTTATAGCTCCTGAGCGATGATTTGTTTGTAGATTAATTACTTCTGCTTGTGCGAAATTAATAGATGAATTCGTAAAAATATATAAGAACATTAAGCTCTTAGTGATATTAATAAAATTATTTGCCTTTAGATATTTACTCATGAATTAATCCTTGATCAAGGCTTTAACAAAATCATCAGGAGAAGAGATTATTCTAACTGTAACTTGAAGAGTCTTTTCCACTGTTTCAACAGTCATATCATCTAGAAATGTTGGTTCCCCATGTTTTAGCATTATTGAAGGTAATAGTAGCTCCTCACCTAGTTCTTTATTCTTAAGACCATTAATTATATCTTGACCAGTTAGGAGTCCAGTAACAACATTATCCTTACCCCAGTATGGGCTTTTTAGCCCAATTAGTTTTAGAGATAGTCCTTCAATTTGATTCATCCTTTCCGCTATATGACCTAAAGCTGTTTCTACTAGTTTACCTACTACCCAGCTGGCATTTTTCTTTTTTGAGATTCTTGCTGGAAGTTTGCTTGTGGCTTTGTCCATATTTTCTAGAAATGAACGAATACTACCTACCCCATTCTCTTCTTGAGGTAGATCCTCGTATTCGAGTCTTGATGGCAGTGGTTGATGGGATAACAAATACCACTCATCTGATAGCCATGCAAAGCGTCTTCCTATGGAAGACTGGTAAGTCTTTTGAAGCTTTTCTACCAATCGAATAACTTTATTTGCGCATTCTTTATCTACAGCTTTGAGATTATCATCTGGGGGACGGAATCTTGTTAACCCAACTGGAACAACTGCAGCAGATAGTACCGCCGGCCAATCACCTTGAGCATAGAGATATAGATCATTGAGTGTTTTTTCAAGATTTTCAGCATCATTTAAGTCAGGGCATACAACTATCTGTGCGTGCAATTGCAGGTTTCTTTCTGAGAACCATTTTATTTGCTGCATAATTAAGCCTGCTCTATTATTTTTAAGTAATTTGGCTCTTAGACTGGAGTCAGTTGAATGTACTGAAACAAATAAAGGAGACAAGCGTTGATGCTCAATTCTTTGCCAATCTTTTTGCCTTAGATTAGTCAGCGTTAAATAGGAGCCATATAAAAAACTCATTCGATAATCATCATCTTTTAGATATAGAGTGTTTCTATGTCCTTTGGGTTGTTGATCAATAAAGCAAAAAGAACAATGATTATTGCATTGTTTAAGACCATCAAACAATACTTCCTTGAAGACTAGGCCTAAGTCATCATCTAGATTTTTATCGAGTTTAATTTTATGGAGCTTGTCATCATCATCTAGGATCTCGAGCTCCAACTGCTCTTCTGCAATTAAATATTTATAATCAATGAGATCTCTTGGTTGAACGCCATTGATCGACAATAATTTGTCTCCTGGCTGAAAACCTAAATCTTGTCCTATGGAGTTTCCTTGAACAGCCTCTATTAAAGCTGGTTGCACTAGAGGTTCCCTTAGGGATTGTTCTCTAAGGGAAGAAAATGCTTTCTCTTGAGGATGTTCATTCCACACAGATTAAATAATCTTTGCTTGAGTTTGACTTGTTACTGCATTATTTTGCCACGATTAATAGGCTAGTTTTAAGACTCCAACAAATATAGAACCTTATAGTTTTTTTATTCTCCTAGGTAAGTTGAGGAATTAAAAAGTAAAGTCTTGGGAAGTATTATTAATTTACTATTATTGCGTTTGGCTTTTTAGGATCTTGCTAAGCTTTTTATCTCACCATGGTCCTCTACTTCGTTAACAATTTAAATTTATTTAGTCCTGAGCAATTTTTTCGCTACTAAAGATATCTCAGCGTTCTCAGAGGGATATTTATCTAGACCTAGAACATTACGATTCTGGTCAGGTGCTCTTGTTGTGCTCCCAGTTTTTCTTCAGGCTCCTTGGGTTCATTTTTATCCACTTTCAGCACTGTTGTTTACTTTTTTTCTTACTGGTTTTGGGATAATGCTAGGAGAGTTTGTATCTGGTAAATGGTTTAATATTGGATCTCTAGTTATCGGTGTTAGTGGTAGTTGGCTTGGAGGTTGTTTGTTCTGGGGATGGTTGAGAATGCATCCTGTATTGCATTTACCTGTTGAAGCAGTGGCAGTTCCTTTAGCTTGTGTCGGCTTAACGACTAAATGGAGAATGGGTGCGGGCTTTTATTTGTCTTGTTTGTTGGGGACCGCTTTTACTGACTTGATGATGCTTCTCACTGGAGTAATGCGTTCTTGGCCTGATGTAGTTTCGGCACCTATGGAGGAAGGAGCTAAGAAGTTAAATGATATTTCTCTACATTTATTTAATCCTTTTACGTTGCTTTTAATTGGCTTGGCAGCCTTGATAATATTGCTTATATCTAATGAAATGAATAAAAGAGGAACACTTAATTCTCCTGCTGGAGGTGCATGGCTTGTTGCTGGTGCGGCTTTAACAACAACACTTTGGGTAGACGGTTTATTTTTAATTACCACCCTTTTACAACCCAAATTAAGTGGATTGATATAGGAGGCATTAATAATTTGTATGGATGTTGCTATTGATTCAAATCCTATTCGTGTTGGATCTTGGGATGTAGTTGTTATTGGTGCTGGGGCAGCTGGTTTGATGACTTGTTTAGAGCTGCCAGCTAATCTCAACGTATTACTTGTTAATCGCAATACAAGCAAACGGTCTGCAAGTCGATGGGCTCAAGGTGGTATTGCTGCAGTCACTAGAACAGAAGATAGCTTGCAAAGTCATGAGCAAGACACCTTGCGAGCAGGAGCTGGTTTATGCGATGCAGATGCAGTTCAAATGCTGGTTAGAAAAGCCCCCCAATGCGTTGAAAGACTGCAAGAATTAGGTATGGAGTTTGATCGAGATTTAAATGGACTCTCTACGACTTTAGAAGCTGCGCATAGTTTCAGAAGGGTGTTGCATGTTCAAGATCGAACTGGCAGAGCATTGGTTGACATTCTTAGAGACCAAGTAGAGAAAAGGCCGAATGTATTGCATAGACGAGGTGTCAGGGTTACTCAACTTTGGGTCAAGAATAATTGTTGCTGTGGTGTTCAAGTCTTAGATGGACCATTCCTCTATTGGATTAAGTCAAGGGCCGTCGTTTTGGCCTCGGGAGGAGGAGGCCATTTATTTGCGAACACCACTAATCCTGCACAAGCTTCCGGAGAAGGATTGGCGTTGGCTTGGAACGCTGGGGCATCAATAGAAGATCTTGAATTTTTCCAATTCCATCCAACTGCACTAAAGCTAGAAGGCGCGCCTTCTTTTTTGATTTCTGAAGCTGTCCGAGGCGAAGGAGCAGTCTTAGTGGATTGTTTTGGAAATAGTCCAGTATCTCATCTATCAAAACGTGACCTTTCGGTTAGGGATCAAGTAAGTAGAGCACTGGTTCATTCAATGCAATCTCAAGACACCAATCATTTAGGACTTGATTTGAAGCGGATTCCTTCTGAGAGGCTCCAAGCACGTTTCCCGTGGATTATTCAACAATGTCGAGAATTTGGTATTGATCCGATGAAGACTTTAATTCCTATCGCTCCAGCAGCACATTATTGGATGGGTGGTGTCGCAACAAATTTAAAAGCTGCAACTAGTCTTCCTGGTTTATATGCAGTAGGGGAAGTTGCCTGTACTGGCGTTCATGGTGCAAATAGACTTGCAAGTAATTCTTTATTGGAGTGTTTGGTATTTGCTGGGCAAATGTCAAAAATAGAGCTTGTAGATTTTTCGCCTAAGGCTAAATCTCCTAAGAAATATTTTTCAATTGATTCTTCTAATGATGTATATGACCTATTGAGTGAAGAAGATTTGAGATTATCTATTGATGAACTCAGAAAGTTGTTTTGGCGAGAGGCAGGTGTGAAGCGAACACCTAAAGGAATGGAAGCTGCCTTGAAATTTATAAAAACTAACTTTGACTCTTCATCTAAACATCCTTTATTAGCTTTAGTTCATTATCAATCAAAATATAATTGTAATTACTTTAATGAATCTACAAGGAAGAAGCTCAACTTGATGCTTGATTATAACCATCGTCTCTTGACAAGCTCACTAACTTTAAATGCGTGTCTATTTAGAGAGGAAAGTCGAGGGGGTCATTTTAGGTTAGATGCACCTTCTTCATTGCCTTATTGGCAATGTCACTCAGTTCAGAATAAAGGGCAAACTATTAAGACAAGGATTGTGAGGTGAATAGAAGCTTAGAAATCCCTAGGACCTTTATAATTACTCCATTCAGCTAACTCTGCAAGACTTTTCACTCCTGATTCAATTTTTCCATTTATTTCCCAAGATGGAAAGCCATTAATTCCTTTTGCTTTACAAAGCTCTGATTGATTATTCTTACCATCTTCGGCACATTCTATAATATTTAATTTTGAGGAAGCTTCTTTCCCGAATAATTCTCTTTGATCATGACAATGTGGGCACCAATATGCTGAGTATTTTACTGCACCAATTTTGCTTAGATGCTCTGCTAATTGAGTAGCAGAAGCACTACTTTTTGAAGAAACAATAGCTGCTGAAACCTCATTTCTGGCTAATGAAACCTCATTTCTGGGCTTTGTAACTTTCTTGTCAGGTTCAACATAAGAAGACCAAATTAAACTAACTAATAAAATAATAGTACTTATTATTATACCTCTAAAAATTAAATCTCTTCTTTCTTCCCAACCACCTCCAGCTATTGTTGAAATTAAGATAGCAGTTGATAGTAATGCTGAAAGAATGCAGAACAAACATATTTCTTCAATTTTAAATATCATTATTCCCATAAGTACAAAACTGAATGTAGTCATACAATTTGATATTAGAAATAATCCCCACCAAGCTTTTCTGGAAAAATCTAATGAACTTTTACTTAGCCATGGTAAAAAGGGGATTATTGAGATAACAAGAATTGAGGAATAGCTTAAAAAACCAAGTAAAGATAATGGGATAGGATGCCCATTTAATTGAAAGACTGTTCCCCATGGGCTATTTAGAACTATGTCACAACCTTTGCTTCCTCCTGGGCACGTAAGTGAGCTAATCCAGCCCCATCTTTGAATAGTTATTGAACCTGTATCTATAGCACCTATTGTGGCGAGTATTCCTATAAAAACTCTTGCTAATTTGGATCCTTGTTCTTGTCTTCTTCGACTTTTAAGGCGAGCTTTCCCCATGTGATATTTGATTGGTTTATTGATTCTTACAGTTTTTATTGAAATAGTCTTTTGTTTTGAGTTAATACAGTCATAATTTATTTTTTGCCATTGATTTTAGATCGGGTTTCAATAATGATTGGACAGTAATTGAATCAAAAATCATAGAAAATACTGCTTTGCATTCCGAAGGAAAACCAATTGTTGCTTTTGTCCATTTGGGGTGTGAAAAGAATCTGGTGGATACTGAACATATGATGGGTTTGTTGGATGAAGGAGGATATTGCGTAAGTTCTAATGCCTCTGATGCATCTCTTGTAGTTGTTAATACGTGTAGTTTTATTCAGGAAGCTAGAGAGGAGTCTGTTAGGACATTGATTGGCTTAGCAGATGAGGGTAAAGAAATCATAATTGCTGGTTGCCTTGCGCAACATTTTCAGGATGAGTTATTGCAGTCAATTCCAGAGGCTAAAGCAATTGTGGGAACTGGAGATTATCAACATATTTTAAATGTATTAAAGAGAATTGAGAAGGGGGAAATAGTTAATCAAGTTTCTCAGGTACCTCAATTTGTTGGTGATGAGAAACTTCCTCGTTATAGAACAACTGGTAAGGCTGTTGCATATATAAAAGTAGCCGAAGGGTGCGATTACAGTTGCGCCTTTTGTATTATTCCTAAACTACGCGGAAAGCAACGTAGTCGCACGATTGAATCAATTGTTTTAGAAGCTAAAAGGCTTGCATCGCAAGGAGTTAAAGAACTAATTTTGATTAGTCAAATAACTACTAACTATGGCTTAGATCTTTATGGACGTCCTTCTCTTGCAGATCTTTTAAAAGCTCTTGGAGATATTGAGATCCCTTGGATTAGGGTTCATTATGCGTATCCTACTGGCTTGACTTCAGAGGTAATTAATGTTTTTAAGGATACTCCGAATATACTTCCTTATTTCGACTTGCCATTACAACATAGTCATCCTGAGGTTCTTAGGGCTATGAATCGACCTTGGCAGGCAAACTTGAATACAGATTTGTTGAATAGGATTCGAGAGCAAATTCCAGATGCAATTTTTAGAACATCTTTAATTGTCGGATTCCCTGGGGAAACGGAGAAACACTTTGATCATCTTGTCTCTTTTGTCCAGAACCAGGAGTTTGATCATATTGGAGTTTTTACTTTCTCTTCGGAAGAGGGAACTAAGGCTGCAAATTTAGATAATCAAATTCCTTTAAGTATTGCTCAGGCAAGAAAAGACAAAATAATTTCTATTCAGCAGCCTATTTCTGCTATGAAAAATCAAAATTGGGTTGGCAGGACTGTAGATGTATTACTTGAAAGAAAAGATCCTGAAACTAAAGAGATTGTAGGTCGCTGTTTTCGTTTTGCACCAGAGGTTGATGGCACAGTAAGAATTTTATTGGGATCAGATGAAAATGTATTAAGAGAAGGAATGATGGTACCTGTTTTGCTTACTGGCTCTGATTTTTATGATTTGACCGGTGAAGTTGTTGGTGCAAAGGAAATGGTGCTATCCGCAAGAGGGAAATAAAAACCACTGATTGCATTAAGTTGAGTCTAATCTTTTACTCTTATTCCTATCAGCCTTACCTTTTAAGAATAAATGCACCTAGATTAATTTAATGGTTTTTAGAATTTTGCTGATAGCAAATGCTGTACCAAGTCCAAGGCCAACAAGACCAAAGTAAAATAAAATTCCCATTTTACAAGCTAATGTTTTTTTTATTAGAACAGAACTAGGTACCTTTGTGGTGATTTAGGTCGTTTTTTTTAAATTTAGTCTTGAATGTAAGACTTTCCATTGATTAAACAGTATTCAGCTTTCTGAAGCTCTCTCCCAAGGTATAGCGCATGATCAAGCTTGCTTATTGGAAAAGGCTCTTTGCCTTCAGTTAACTGTATACCCATTTCTTTTGCTGTTTTTCCTTTGAAAATATTAATTGGAGTTCGCTTTTCTCCATTTGTACATTTGAGAGTTTTTCCTGTTTTAGGGTCCTTTGCTATTCCTTCGTCATCAATATTATTACTAAATTGTTCAAGGATTAATTCATTTTGCTCTTGATTGACATGAATTAAGAAATACCCTTTAGGATCCAAATCAATATGCCTTGAAGAATAATTTTCATCAATATGTTTCGACAGCCTTTCCTTTTCTTCTTTGGAGATCTTTTTATTCATATTTCAAAAATACAAATTCAAGCAAATTTAGACAAGTCGAGGTCTTTGAAAAGAAATAATTTGCTTTGGCATTTTTCAGTTTCACCATGATAACTCTAAAAATATTTCTATCTTCACAATAAATTAGCCTAGTTTTCTTTAATGACTTTTCAGGCCTATTATTTTTATTACTCTAGATATATTTATTTAATTAGAAACGGCGCTTCATTGTTTGAATTATTGATTTCTTCAATCATTAAGTTATTAATCTTTGGAAGGTATGATTTCAGTATAAACTCCATATCCTTGTTGTACCAACGATGAAGACTGAAGCATGGAATTGATTGAAAACCTCTCCTAAGTTTGTGCTTTCCCCCAGCACCGGGATCAAATTTATTGATCCCTTTTTTTATTGCCCAGCTAATTGGTGAATAATAGCAAAGTTCAAAATGTAGGTTTTGTATAACTTCTTTGCTGCCCCAATACCTTCCCCATAACATGTCGCAATTGCTCAGACAAAGGGACATTGCTACTGGATCTTTAGGATCTCCTCTGTGGGCATTGAACAAGATAATATTTTTTCTTAGACTTTTATCTGCTAATTTTTCAAAGAATTTACTGGTTAAATATTTGCTTCCCCATTGTCCCCATCGAGCACAATGATTTTCATAAAATTTGTGCATTAATGCTAGAATTTCTAGATCTATATCATCATTAGCTAATACTGAAATTTGTAAATTATTTTTCGCAATCGAAGCTCTTTCTCTTTTAATATTCCTACGTTGATTAGAGTTAAATCTTTTAAGATAGTCTTCAAAAGTAGTTTCCCCTAGTGAACTCCATTGGCTCTGGCGATTGGTCCAAGTTAAATAACCTACTGACTCAGCGTACTTCTTCCAACTTTGATCTACGTATAGAAAATTACAGCTTAGAACGCCATGTTTAAAAGCAAAGTCGTCAATAATTTTAAGAATTATTTTGCTTAACTCTTCTTCATTTTTATTCTTTGCTATGAAAAATCGATAACCTTCGATTGGACTAAGCGGACTCATTCCAAGCAGCTTTGGGTAATACTCTAGACCCAATTGCATAGATAGCTTTGCAAATTCCTGATCAAAAATAAACTCACCATAACTATGATTTTTTAAATATAGAGGTGCTAAAGCTACTATTCGATTGTTTTCCCACAAAGTGAGATGAATTGGTTGCCATCCATATTTAGAGGATATACTTTCTGATTGTTCGAGAGCTAATAACCAATTCCATTTGTAAAACGGACGAGCACTTTTATCTATTAGAGGATCCCATTGATTCTCGGAAATTTCTTTAATTGATTTATGCCAGTTGGCAGTAATTGTATTTATCAAGTTCTATTCCTTAGGTATTTAAGAAGAACTTCATTGCCACCAATATCTTTCAAACCCTCTAAATCCCAAGTATTTCCTTTACTTAATTCCATTGGTAAATTGTCTATATTGATTGATGTCCAGCTATATTTACCTGTAAGTATCCTTGGTACAAATGTAATCTGTAGCTCATCAATTTTATCTTCTAATAAAAGCGAAGTAATTAGTTTGCTCCCTCCAAGAAGTGCAATTTTTGACAAACCCTTCTGATGCAATGTTTCAAGTGTTTCCCCCCATGTTTCCCTCAGTAATAGTTGATCATCAAATGATTTTGATATCAGTGGAGAGATTTTGCGTGGACTTAAAAGCCATTTTTTTATGGGCTGCTTGAAAAATCTCCATGAATTGTCAATTGACCCTTGCTTACTAACTATTAACGAAAGAGGTTGATCTGGCCTGCCTTCTTTTCTTCTTTGATTAATTAACCGTGTGTCGTGAATTAGACATGTACTTTGATGCAGACTTAACGTAGTTCGTCCCATCAATGTCGCATCAGACCATGCTAAAGCTTCTTCTAATGCTTTTTTGTCCCCTTCTCCCCCTATATTTGCCTTGCCTCCAGAAGAGAGAGCAAGACGACCGTCTAGACTTGCTGCTATAACTAGCCTGACTCTTGGTAATGTTAACAATTTTTAGATAGATTTACTTATCTTTGAATTCTCTACATTGTGTGCATCTGCATAAATCTCAGCAGCATTATTCGGACTTTCTTGTAGACGAATTTTGTGTAGATTTGCACCTACCCGCTTGATTGGCTCCTCTAAAGTATCAGCTATATGAAGAGCAATGTTTTCTGCTGTAGGTACACACTTGGTAAAATGTTCTATGTCTTTATTGAGAAAAGTGTGATCAAAAGGTTCGATTATTTTTTCATCCACTAATTGTTGAAGAGCACTAAGATCGCAAATCATCCCAGTCCGCGAATTAATTGTTCCTCTTACAGTGATATCAACAAGGTAGTTATGTCCATGACCATGCGGTCTAGCGCATTTTCCATAGATTATTTCATTTTCTTTTTGAGAGAGTTCTTCTCTGGCTAGGCGATGCGCTGCTGCAAAGTGGCTTCTAATGGTTAAGTAAGCTTCCATATCTTTACCAAGATAGTCTGTCCATAGATTGGTTTGTTCATATAGCCTAAGAGACTTGAGTGGTAAAAAAGGTTTTAGTCTTGTCCATATTACTCGAGTTAAAGCTTCAGTTGTTGGTAAGCAACCTTCTGACTTTGTTATATCAAACTCAGGCCAGGTTTCATTGAGGTAGCGAAAGTCAAGTTGACTCGTTACTTCTTTTTTGATCGCATGCTTGACCTCAGAAAGATTTAAGACCATTCCATCTTCATCAAGCGTTCCATCCATGGAAACAATTAACTCGTAGTTGTGACCATGACCTGGAGCTATTGCACATGGTCCAAACCATTTTGAATTATCATCAGTTGATAATTCAGGCAGCCAATATCTATGACTAGCACTGAATACAGCTCGACGGGTAATTACGCAACGTCGACCTTTTCCATGTTTGCTTTGAGATGTGACTTCACTCATTAGGTTTTCACCTCAATAAAGACATCTTAATTATTTCTTTGCCCATCTGTTTAATGAAGGATCACATAAACACTAATGAAATAAGTAAAACATTAAGTGGACGTATCATTTTTCTTGTTGGCATGATGGGTTCTGGCAAGTCCAAGACAGGACCTCATCTTTCTAAATCACTTGGATATAGATTTGTTGATCAGGATGATGTAATTGAGAAAGTTGCAAAATTATCTATTGCAGAGATTTTTGAAGAAGAAGGAGAAAGTAGCTTCCGCGAGATAGAAACTCAAGTTTTGAAGGAAATTGGTCAAAGACATTCACTTGTAGTGGCCACTGGAGGTGGTGTTGTAACTTGTATTGAAAATTGGGGCATTTTGCATCAAGGAATAGTGATATGGATTAACCCTATTAGAGAACGCTTAATTGAAAGACTAAAAGCGGATTCGGGTAGGCGGCCTTTATTAGCAGAGGAGAATTGGCTTGCATCATTAGATAAATTAATGAAAGATCGCTATCGTTATTATTCTGAATCAGATCTAAATATTTCTGTTGATCAGGAAACTCCAGAGGAAGTAGCGCAATTAATTTTGCAAGCATTAAAAGCAAAACTTAAGAATTGTCAGGGCTAAGACGAATTGCGAACCATGTCACTTTAAACCCAGGCTTTATTTCGAGATCACACGAAGTTTCAAGTAATCTTTTTGCAGCGGATCTTGTAGAAACTTGATTTTGTAAATCTTCAGGTAGCTTCTTCATTGTTTTGAGCCATTGTTCTATCCATTGAATAGTTTCCTCAGCAGTAAGGAATTGTTCGTTTTTGCATGGTTCCATTACCAAGTAATTTTCGCAATCTCTAATTATTGGATTAGACATAGGTTTAGGGATTTATATCTATGCAGGTTATCTTTCAAGCAGCAATTGCTCGAGATTATTTCTCCAATTAAACAATGGCTCTAACAGTGGATTGTCTTTATATCCAGGACACCCTTTCCCAAAAAGATTTTCCCCTGAGGAAGCAGGAAAAGAGAGTAGTGATAATTGAGATGCCACGGCTATATCGGCAATACTTAACGAATTTCCAATTAGCCACTTCTTAGTCCTGACTAAATTGGATATTTTTTCCAGACTATTAAGTAAGTTATTACTTTTTTCATTATTAATTGTTTGAGTTAAGCCATTCATGAATTCCAATGGGAGATTACTTATTAAGCTTTTAAAAGATTCTGGGAAATCTTCAGGTAAAAGAGCTTCCCTTAGAGATGAATCAATTGCAGATGCCTTAATAAGTTCAATGCGAATATCTTTAGCCAAGGTTGTATCTGCCCAATCTTCGATAATGTGGGCATTTGTAGATTCATGGGGTTCGCTAGGAATGAGCTGAGGCTCTTTTGTAATATTTTCCAGATACTCAATAATTGCACTGGAATCTGCAACGACATTTTCCCCATCCTTCAACAAAGGTACTTTCCGTTGTCCTGAAAGCTTGAAAATATTGACTTGTCCAATGCCAGGAGTAATTTCAATAGTTCTGTAACTCATTTTTTTTGCCTGAAGGGCCATGCGGACTTTTAGGCAAAAAGTAGAATGCTGAAATTGGTAGAGTTCCAACATAAAGCTTTTAATTCAAAATAGATCAGAATAGCTATTAAGGATATTGAATTACAAGAACAATGGGTGAGTTTTTTTCTAATGTTTCTAGATATCCTAAATATCTAATAACAATCATCCTTGGAGTATTTGCTGCTTCTCTGGAACCATTAATTCGACGAAGCAAAAATCCTGTGACAGCTATATCGTTGATAGGAGCTTTGATTAGTGGCCTTTTGACTTTGGTTTTTATTGTTCGTGGAATGGTTTTCCCATCATCTTTGCTTTAGTTATGGCTCAAAGTAGACGTATTGAAAAAGTTGCTGCACTGATTCGAAAGGAAATGAGTCATCTTTTATTAACTGGACTTAGGACTAACCTTATTCAGTCGACAATGATTACTATTACTGACGTTGAGGTTTCAGGTGATCTACAACACTGCAAAATTTTTGTAAGTATTTTTGGCGATTCAAATCACAAGAATACAGTTTTTTCGGAATTAGAAGCTTCTCAAGTTTTTCTTAAAGGTGAATTAGGTAGAAGATTGCAGATGCGCAGAGCTCCAGAAGTTGTTTTCAAGCTAGATAGAGGTATGGAAAAAGGTACTCCTGTACTTGATCTTTTAGGCCAATTAGAAGATGAGAGAAAAGCAAAAAATTTGGATTTGACTGAAAATCAAGATTAATTGTGAACGCAGAACAACAGATTGAACTTAGGAGAAAAGTTGCTGAGCTTTTAGTGGTTAGGGCTAGTGGACATGCATTGGATTCACTACGGGAATACCCTGCCTGGGAATTATCTAATCAAGAGTTGGAAAACTTGTTACGAGAGGGAGTTGGAGGAGTAATTTTGTATGGAGGAACTGTAAATGAAATCCAGGAAAGGACTGCAAAATTACGGAGCTTTTCAAATCAATCACTTCTCTTTTGTGCTGATGTGGAGGAAGGAGTAGGTCAAAGGTTTGATGGAGGTTCCTTCTTGCCTCCTCCTATGGCATTGGGCCTTAGATACTTAAAAGATCCTGAAAACTCACTTAAATTGGCTGAAGAGTATGGAAAGTGTGTTGGCGATGAAGCTCGTCGTTGTGGATTGAATTGGGTATTAGCACCTGTCTGCGATGTTAATAGTAATCCTTTAAATCCAGTTATAAACATGAGAGCTTGGGGATCAGAACCTGAGTCTGCCTCTGCTCTTGCATGTGCTTTTCATAGAGGATTAGTTTCGCAGGGTGTGATGAGTTGTGCGAAACATTTTCCGGGTCATGGTGATACAAGTGTGGACTCACACTTGGAGTTGCCAATTCTTGATAAAGATTTCCAAGGATTGGAACAATTAGAGCTTATTCCTTTTCAGTCATTAATTGATGCAGGCGTACCTAGCGTTATGTCCGCTCACGTTCTTTTTAGGGAAATTGACCGAAAATGTCTAGCAACTTTTTCAAGCAAGCTTCTAGTTAAGTTGCTTCGAAAAAAAATGGGATTTGAAGGATTAGTTGTTACTGATGCTTTGTTAATGAAAGCAATAAGTGATCGCTATGACTCTGGAGAAGCAGCTGTATTGGCTTTTGAAGCAGGGGCAGATTTACTTCTTATGCCTTCAGAACCATATAAGGCACTAAATGCACTTGTTGAAGCATTTTTAATAGGAAGAATTCCAATGAGAAGACTTGATGAATCACTGGAAAGACGAAGAAAGGCAATCTTTCAGTTAGATAACAGTTCCTCCAATCAATTTCAAAAGGAAGATTTATTGGAAATCCAGAATTTTGTCAAAGAAAAGGATATTTCTCTAGTTCATAGGCTTGTTGATGTTTCAATACAGATTAAGAACCCTCACAGAATTACTAGATCGGGAGATTTAGTGAATTTAATTAAAATTGATGGAGTTTTACCATCTTCTCAACTATGCAATTCCTCTCCAGCTTTGATCATTCCGCAAAAATATGGTTATAAAAATATTATTTGCCATCCTTTAGGAGTGAGCCCTTGGCAAGACAGTCCAGAAGAACCCTTAGCTTTAGATCGTCTTGGGAGTGGCCCTTTCTTGCTCCAACTATTTGTTAGAGGTAATCCCTTTAGAGGTGATCAAGACATGAAAGAACCTTGGATAGCAGTTGTTGAACAGTTGCAAAAGGGAAAACTTCTTTCTGGATTAATAGTTTATGGCAGTAGTTATTTTTGGGAAAAACTTCTTTCTGTATTAGAGCCTTTGATTCCAGCGGCTTATAGTTCGGGGCAGATTCCAGAAGCTCAAGAGAAAATTCTTACAGCTTTGTTTGCGCAGAGCAAAGGCAAAAATATTTCTAGGAATAACTCTTTAAAGTTTACTAATTAATCGCGATTAAGCGTGGTGTTTTTTAAACTATGAATTTGGAGCCAACCCTGCCTTTAACTGGCAAGACCATTGTTATTACTAGATCCCAGGATCAACAACCAGAAGCTCGTGCTCTTTTTGAGAAGCAAGGCGCAAGAGTATTAGATCTTCCTGCTTTAGTTATTGGCCCCCCCGATGACTGGAGCCCTTTAGATGATGCCTTGAATGATATACAGAATTTTCATTGGATTATTTTTTCTAGCAGTAATGGAGTCATGGCTGTAGAGCAAAGATTGAAATTGATTGGAACCTCTATTGCCTTATTGCCTAAAGCTTTAAGAGTTGCTGCAGTTGGTAGAAAAACTGCTAGCTTCCTCGAATCCCTTGATGTGATTCCAGACTTTGTTCCACCAAAATTTTCAGCTGATAGTTTAATTAAACACTTTCCTGTATCAGCTTTGGGATTAAGAATTTTGATCCCAAGAGTCCAAACTGGAGGAAGAAATCTGTTATCTAAAGAGCTTTATAGTGCTGGGGCCAGTGTAGTTGAAGTCCCTGCATACGAATCCCAGTGCCCAAAAGAGATCCCAGGAGATACTCTGACTGAGTTGACCAAAGCAAAAATTGATGCAATTTTATTTACCAGTGCTAAAACAGCAGCCCATACTGCTCATTTAATTGAAGAAGCTTTGGGATCTGATTGGGAAAAAATATTATTAGGGGTCAAGATTATTTCCATAGGTCCTCAGACAAGTATTAGTTGTAGAAAATGTTTTAATCGCTTAGATAAGGAAGCCACTCAGTATGATCTTGAAGGCTTATTGCAAGCCTGCATTCAATCTATTTAAAGTTACTCCATGATTGACTATTTATAGTTGCTTTAGTTTATTTACCTCGACCAGTTTCAACAAGAGTTTTAAAATTATTTAGGTTATTTTGCAGTTCATTAGTTACTAGCTTACCAAGAATATCTTCCTTCATAAATCTTGCTAGTGCTTTAGGTAATTCATAAGAAATTATTAATTCTACCAACGTAGCACTCCCTTCTGCCGCTTCTTCAAATTTTACTGAACCTTTTGTTGGTAAACCACCGACAGATGACCATTTAAGCTTTTGCTTTGTGACTCTTTCGTTTATTTGTGCTTTCCATTTAAAGCGAAAACCATTAGCGGATAAAGTCCATTCTGTTAGATCTGGAAGGGTTTTTGTTTCATTATCAAGTGGTTTAACTGATTCGATCCATGTCATCCATAAAGGCATTGCTTCTAGATCACTCCATACATTCCAAACCTGACCAATCGGAGCATTTATTCTGCTAATAACAGTATGTTCGAGCCATTGTCCCATATCAATATACTGAAGGATTTTTTTCTAGCTCAGGTTTCTCCTGAAGTATTGCTGAAGCAGCCAGATGCCCACTCATGGTCGCACCCTCCATTGAGTCTATATAGTCTTGTTTTGTATAACTACCTGCTAAGAAGAAATTATCTATTGGTGTTGATTGACTTGGTCTAAATGGCTCCATTCCAGGTGCTTCTCGATAAAGAGATTGAGTTAATTTCACAACATTACTCCAAACTAACGTCAAATCTTTTGCTGATGGAAAGAGAGCCTTGACTTGCTTATCAGTATGTTCAACGATTGTACTTGAAGATTTAGGAATCCATGGATCCCCTGGAGTAAGAACGCATTGTAATAATGAGCCAAGACCATCTTTTCGATAGTCTTCTGGACTAGTTAAGGCTAGATCTGCAAAGCAACTGAAATCTGCATCAGCAGTATATAAAAGGTTATCGAGCCCTGATGGCTTATTAAGGTTTTGTTGAACACTTTTGTTCTTTAATTCAGTGACCCATCCGTCATATCTAAGTTGAACGGTTGCAACTGGCACTGCATCTAATTTGTCGATACATGCAAATTCTGAGAATGACTTCCATCCTTCAGGAATAATTTTTTGAATTCCGGGAACATCACAAGCTGCAAGATATTTATCAGCTTGAATTGTTTTCTCTCCTTCAGGAGTATTTAATATCAATTCAGTAACTTCTGGCTTTTCAATACTTTCAAAACAAATTTCTTTGACTTTATGTCTTAGATGAAGTCTACCGCCTTTCTGTTCGATATATTCAAGAATGGGTTTTGTAAGCCATTTATGTGGCGAACCTTTTAAGAGGTTTAATTTTGAAGCTTTTGTTTTTGCTGCAAACATCATAAAGATTGTAAGCATGCATCTTGCAGAAATTGCCTCGCAATCAATGAAACCAAGAGCATAAGCAATTGGATTCCACATTCTTTGTATACTGTTGAGACTACCCCCATGATTTAAGAACCATTCTTGAAAGCTAATTTCATCTAGTGCTCTAATGGTTTTCATAGCGCCTTCGTAATCAATGAGGCCCTGAAC